>CANJKV010000014.1 GCA_947474855.1 Aurantimonadaceae bacterium
CCACTTCGGTCGATCCGACCATCTGACGCCAACATGCGGCGGTCCATCGAGACCGACCGCGGAGAGAACCATGAACCCGGCGTGTGCGCAGACCTCAGTCAGCCAGCTTGACGAATGCGATTAGAGAACTTTTCAGGGGGCAGACCAGTGATAACCTGCTGACTGTGTTGATTTAGGCAAAGGCCGGAGGCGAGGCCGGTCAACATCATCCCATCAGATTGACCAAGGTCGAGCTAAGATCCAAACTTTTTGGCAATCAAAACTCTGACGATCAGCCGGCGAGTCGGGACCGCGCGTCCGCCTGCGCGCGCCGAATCTGGCCCTGGTAGGCCGCATCCTTGCCCGGATACCACGCCATGGTGCCGAGTGCGCCGAAGCCGGGGATCGTCTCCATGTGACGCACCATCCGCCGGCGCATTGCCGCGTCGGGCACAGCGCCGCGCATCGCTTGAAGGTTGTCGGTTACGTGTTCGGGGTCGGAGGTTCCGCACAGCACGCAGGTCACCGCAGGATGGCCGATCACCCACTTCAGGAAGAACTGTGCCCAGGTTCGCGCCCCGAACTCGGCGGCGAAGCCGGGAAGCGGTTGCCCCTCAACGATCCGCATCAGCCGGGCCTTTTCCAAGGGCAGGTTGACCAGGACGCCTACGCCCTGGTCGGCCGCCGCCGGGAGAAGGCGTTCTTCTGCCGCTCGGTCGAAGATTGAGTAGTTCGTCTGGACGACGTCAACGTCGCCGCGCTCGACGAACCGCGACAGTTCGGGCTGATAGGACGACTCGTGGTGGGTGATGCCGACATGCGCGATGAGCCCCTCCTTCTTCCAGGCTTGCAGGAGAGGAACGACGACGCCAGCATTGGTCAGGCTGTGGCACTGCATCAGGTCGATCGTCGGCCGCCAGACGCGGAGCCTCGACTGCTCGAAGCTCGCCGTGGCATGGCTGATGTCGCCGAGAAACGTCCCAGTCGACCAGATCTTACTGGCGAGGAAGACGTCCCGCGTTTCATTCATCTCCGACAAGAACGCACCGACGGTGACCTCGGCGGAGCCGTAAAGTGGCGAGGTATCGATAACACCGCCACCTCCGGCCGCGAAACGCCTGACGACCTCTCGCAGGCGCTCGCGCGGATCGCCAGGCATGAGGTCGAAGGTCAGGAAGGTGCCGAGGCCGAGGGCTGGCACGGCGCTGCCCGTTCGGCCGATCCGGCGGGTGATAACGGGCTCTGCCGGCTCGCGCGCGTCGGAGTTGCCCTCCGACGTCGCTTGGGCCTGGGCGCGGTTCGCTCCGCCGGGGGCGGCGGCGGCCGCGAGGGCCGCGGCGCCCGCCGCCCCCAGGAAGCTGCGCCGGTCTATGGCCGTCGGATCCGTCGTCATGGGCGTTCGTCCTGTTCCTAACGTGCGTCAGAACTGCCAGCCGGCCGGTACCCAGGCGTAGCCGGTGTCGGTGCGCAGGATCCGGCCGAGACCGGGAAACGGGTAGTGGAAGCCGAGGACCAGCATCCGGTCGGCCGCCGCCCGGTCGAAGATCCGCCGGCGCGCGACGGCGGCAGTCTCCCCATCGCGGTCCGGCCCGGGGCGCCAGGGCCGGTCGATGTTGACCACGGGATGGTAGGCGAGGTCCGCCGTCAGAAGCAGTTGGTCGCCGGCCGAGTGAACGAGGAACGCGGCCATGCCCGGCGTGTGGCCGGCGGCGGAAAGCGTGGTCAGGCCCGGCAGGATCTCCGCACCGGCCTCGTAGAGCTCGACCTCGCGCGCGATGGGCTCGAGACTTCGCTTGATGTTGGCGGCGAAGCGCTGGCGGAACTCGGGCGGCACCGGCATGTAGGACAGGTCCGGCTCGCCATCGACGAAGAACGCCCAGTCCGCCCGCGGCGCCATTACGTTCGCCCGCCGGAAGGCGCGTTCGCCATCCGCCGTCCGCAAGTTGCCAACGTGATCGGGATGAGTGTGCGAGATCACGACGAGGTCGATGTCGTCGGCGGTGAGCCCTATTGCCCGTAGATTGTCGAAGAGACGGCCGCCGTTCGGCCCCATTGTGGCGCCCGCCCCCGCTTCCAGTAGAACGCGTCGCTCGCCGATCTCCAGGAGCACCGTGTTGAGGTTCAGCGTCAAGTGATCGTTCGGCAGGAAGGCGCGGCGCAGCACCTCTTCGAGCTCGGCTTCCGGCGCGTCGCCGGCATAAACGCGCGGCGGGCCGCCGATGACGCCGTCGCTCAGCACGGTCGCGGCGATGTCGCCGATCCGGAAGCGGTAGAAGCCGGCATTCCCGGCCGGCATCGTCGTCGCCGTCTGCGCCGTGGCGAGGCCGGACGGGAGGCCGCTCAGCAGCGCCCCGGACGCGCCGGCAGCGGCTCCCAGCATGATCGTGCGTCGGTTGATCGTCGGCATCGTTCTTCCCCGCGGGCTGAAGGATCGTTCGCCGCCGGCAGCCTTGGCCGAGCGGTTTCCAGCACGAGGGTGACGCGTTCGAGGTGCATTGATAAGGTGAACGGATGTGAGCGCGCTGATCGGATTTTCAGAGCAATGCCGTCCGTCCGACTTGATCACCTCGAAATCTTCGCGCTGATCGTGCGGTGCGGCGGCTTCCGCGCCGCCGCGGCCGAGCGGGGTGTCTCCTCCTCCGTCATGAGCCAGACGATGGGCGCGCTTGAACAAGCGCTCGGAATCCGGCTTCTCAATCGAACGACCCGCAGCGTCGCGACGACCGAAGCTGGCGAGCGGCTGCTGCAGCGGCTCCGCCCGGCGCTCGACGATGTTCGCCTCGCGCTCGCCGAGCTCGACCAACTGCGTGACAGGCCCTCCGGAACGTTGCGCATCAACGCGCCCGGTCCGGCTGTCGACCACGTCCTGTGCCCGCTCGCCTTCGCCTTCATGGAGGCGTACCCGGACGTCAACGTCGAGATCATCAGCGATGCGGCGATCGTCGACATCGTCGAGCAGGGTTTCGATGCCGGGGTTCGCTTCGGGCAGCATCTGGCCAAGGACATGATCGCGGTGCCGCTCGGGCGGCCACTGCGCTACGCGATCGTCGCCTCCCCGGATTATCTGCTGGCGCGCGGGCGGCCGGAAGTGCCCGCCGACCTCGTCGGCCACGATTGCATCCGCCGCCGCTACCCCGGCGGCGCGCTCGCGACCTGGGCCTTCGAGAAGGCGAGCGAGGCCGTCGAGATCGCTCCGCAGGGGCGCCTGACTCTGAGTTCAGCCCACCAGGAGCTGCAGGCGGCCGTCGCCGGACGAGGGCTTGCCCACGTCTTCGACGACTATGCGCAAGCGAGCATCGAGGCCGGCACGCTGGTCGAGGTGCTTGCGGACTGGAGCCCTCGGCTACCGAACTGGTTCCTCTACTACCCGAACAAGCGGCACAGCAGCGCGGCCATGCGCGCCTTCCTGGAGTTCGTTCGCAAGTCGACCCGTTAGGTCCGTGGCCGCGCGGCATTCGCGCCATCGTGCCGCTTCAAGACATCGATAAAGGCGCGCAGGGCGCTCGGCACGTGCCGATGGCCGGGATAATAGAGGCAAAGTCCGGGATAAGCGGGACACCAGTCCGCCAGCACTGTCACGAGGCGCCCTGCGGCGAGGTCAACCTCGGCGACAGCCTCCGGCACGAAGGCGATCCCGAGGCCGTCCGCCGCCGCCGACACCATCAGGCGGTTGTTGTCCAGGGTCAGTGGACCCGGAACCTCCACGGCCAGCTCCTGCCCATGCTTCTCGAACTCCCACCGGTAGAGCTTTCCGCTCGGCAGCCGATGGCGCACGCAAGCATGGCGGCGCAGATCGTCCGGCACGAGCGGCGTGCCGTGGCGATCGAGATAGGTCGGCGCCGCCACGGCCAGAAAGCGGACATCGCCGCCGAAGGGCACGGCGACCATGTCCTGCGGCACCGCCTCGCGCAGCCGGATCCCGGCGTCGAAGCCGGCCGCCACGATGTCGATCAGGCGGCCGTCGGTCACGAGATCGATCTCGACGTTTGGAAAGCTCTCGATGAAGGCCGGCACGGCGGCACGCAACAGTGCCTCGGCCGCCGCCGGCCCGCAATTGATGCGCAAGGTACCGCCGACGGTGTCGGCCTCACCCTTGACGGCGTCCAGTACTTCGTCGAGTTCCAGCAGCAGCGGGGTCAGGCGGCGGAGCAGCGCGTTTCCGACCTCTGTCGGAGACACGCTGCGCGTTGTGCGGTGAAGCAGGCGCAGGCCGAGCTTGCACTCAAGCCCGATCACCGTGTGGCTGAGCGACGAGCGCGAGACGCCGAGGTTTTCGGCCGCGAGGCGGAAGCTGCGGTGTCGGGCCACAGCCGCAAAGGCCGTCAGGTCGGACAGGTCGGGTTTCGGCATTGGTGATGATCCTTCACCGGGTCATGCCGATTGTAGCGACTAATCCGTCGCCGCGATGCTCGCTAGATCGGGAGGGTCGAACAAAAGGATCGATCCCATGACCAAGACATGGCTCATTACCGGCGCCTCCTCTGGCCTCGGCCGGATCATGACCGATAAGCTTTTGGCTCGCGGCGACAAGGTGATCGCGACCGTGCGCAGGGTGGACGCGCTGCGCGACCTTGCTGATCGCCACGGCGAACGCTTGCTCGTCCGCATCCTCGACGTCGCCGATGCCGGAGCGGTGCGGCGCACGCTCAACGAGGCCTTCGCGCAGGCCGGGCGCATCGACGTCGTCGTCAGCAATGCGGGCTACGGCCTGTTCGGCGCGGCCGAGGAACTGACGGACGCGCAGATCGAGCGGCAGATCGAGACCAACCTCCTCGGCTCCATCCAAGTGATCCGTGCGAGTCTGCCCGGCTTGAGGGCGCAAGGCGGCGGGCGCATCGTCCAGGTCTCCTCCGAAGGAGGGCAGATCGCCTATCCGAATTTCAGCCTCTATCACGCGACGAAGTGGGGCATTGAAGGCTTCGTGGAAGCCGTGGCGCTGGAGGTGGCGCCGTTCGGGATCGACTTCCTGATCGTCGAGCCAGGACCGACGGCGACCAACTTCGGCGCCGGGCTCGACCAAGCCGAGGCCATGCCGGAATACGAGGCTACCCCGTCCGGCGAGATGCGCCGGGCGCTGGCGAGCGGCGGCTTCGCGATCCGGGGCGATGCGGAGCGGACCGTCGAGCAGATGATCGCAGCGGCCGACGCGGAATCCCCGTCGCTACGTCTTGCCCTCGGCAGCACGGCGTTCGAAAGCATCGAGCGCTCTCTCACCGGCCGATTGGACGCGCTGCGAGCCCAGAAGGAAGTCGCCTTCGCAGCCGACATGGCGACCGCGGAGGAGGCAGCGTGAGGCGCGGCACAGGTCCGATCGCGGGCGCCCTCCTCGCCATTGCTCTCCTGATGGCGAGGGCGGCGGGGGGCGCCGGAGACGAGCCGCCCAACCAAGTCCTCGGCACGTGGCGGATGGTCTCGGCGACGATCGAGCGGGCGGGCGAGAGCGTTCCCGCCTATGGCGAGCGGCCGAGCGGCATGCTGGTGTTCACACCCGACATGCACTTCGTCGAGGTCCTGACCGACGCCGACGTGCCAAGGTTCGCCTCCGACGTCCGTGGCGGAGGAACGGCCGAGGAGAACGCCGCCGCTATGGCGGGCGGGATCGGCTTCTTCGGCACCTACAGCGTTGACTCGGCCGGCGCCTTCGCCGGCAACAGGGTCGTGGGCTCCACCTTTCCGAACTGGATCGGCAGCGTTCGCACCAAGCGCGACCTTCAACTGCGCGTCGAAGGCGAGCGGATGTTCGAGACCTTCCAACGGCCGGACGGAACCCGCGTCGCCATCGTCTTCAAGCGCGTTCGCTGAAGGCCGTCGGAAGCGCCTCGCCCCTTCAGTCCTGCGCAGTCGGCCGCACGACGATGCTGCCGATCTCGACGTCGTCGGGCTGTTCGATGGCGAATGCGATGGCGCGCGCGATCGCCTCCGGCGCGATGGCGAGCGCCCGCTTCTGCCGGCCGATCGCCTCCCGGACGCCAGGATCGGTGATGGAGGTGTCGGTGAAGGTTGTGTCGACGAAGCCGGGTGAGACCTCGGTGACCCGGAGACCCGCGCCCGATTCCTGCCGCAAGGCCTCCGTGACCGTCCTCAGCGCATTCTTGGTCGCGGCGTAGACGCCCATGGTCGGCACGATCTTGAGGCCTGCGGTCGAAACGACGTTGACGACGTGGCCGCTCTTCTGCGCAGCAAAGAGCGGCAGCGCGGCCGCGATGCCGTAGAGCGAGCCTTTCAGGTTGACGTCGATCATGGCGTCCCAGTCCGCGACGCGCAGCGCGTCGAAGCGGGAGATGGGGCCGATGCCGGCATTGTTGACGATGACGTCCAGGCGTCCGAACCGCTCGCGGGCAAGGCTCACCAGCGCCTCGAGGTCAGCTCGGTCGGTGACGTCGGTCGGCCGGAAGATGGCTTCCCCACCGGCCTCCTCGATCTCGCGCGTGACGCCGGCGAGCTCGGCTTCGCTTCGCGCACCGAGGACGAGCTGAGCGCCGCGGGCGGCCAGATGCAGGGCGGTCGCTCGGCCGATGCCGCGCCCGGCGCCGGTGATGACGATGGTCTTGGTTTCAATGGTCATGGCCTGTCTCCGCGTCGGTAATGTGCGGGCAGGCTATGCGCGGATGATCGGCGTCTCTATGCTGGATCAGCTAAACCTTTGTCGCGATCCGCCGGATTCCATGTTCGATCCTTTTTCCGAGGTGCTTGCCCTCCTGGGTATCGAGAGCGTGCGCGGCACGAGCCTCGAAGCATCGGGCAACTGGGCCTTGTCCTTCGACGGCCGGGCGCGGCTCAAATTCGTCGCGGTGACGCGTGGCCGCTGCTGGCTTCTCCTCTCGAACAGGTCACCCGAGCCGCTCGTCGAAGGCGACGTCGTTCTCCTCGGCGACACGACCTACGCCGTTGCCAGCGATCCCGCCATCGCCCCGGTCGACGGCATGGCGCTCTACGCCGCGCCTAGGCACGATGTCGTGCGGCTCGGCGAGGGAGCGGAGACAATCATGGTCGGGGGCGGCAGCGCCTTTGCGCAAGGCTGCGCCGCCTTCGTCCTCGACGCCCTGCCCTCCTTCCTGCGCATCGCTCCTGCCTCGCCGGGCGCGGGCGCCGTCGCCCGGACCCTTGCGCTGCTGGGGGCTGAGATGCGGCATGGCGGGGTCGGCAGCTCGCTCGTGGCGGCGCGGCTGGCCGAAATCCTTGTGGTCGAAGCCGTACGCGCCCACGTCGCGGCGGGCGCGGCAGAGGGCATCGGCTGGATCTCGGCGCTTGCCGACCCGCGCATGGCGAAAGCCCTGAGCCTCATGCACGGCGACGTCGCCAGGCGGTGGACCGCACCGATGCTGGCGCGCGAAGTCGGCATGTCGCGCTCGACTTTCACCGAGCGCTTCTCGCGACGCGTCGGCCGTCCGCCGATGGAATACCTGACGCTCTGGCGGATGGTGCTGGCCAGGCGCAAGCTGGCGGCCGGCTCGACCGTCGCGAGGGTCGCCGAGGAGGTCGGCTACAGCTCGCAGAGTGCCTTCGCCCAGGCCTACAAGCGCGCGACCGGCCGGACGCCGCGCTCGATCGGCTGACGCCGAGGTTGCCGCTTCCGCAGCTCCCGACGTACGATCATCGAAGCCAAAAGTCGCCTCAGACGCGCCGCCTGAAGCGGTCGAAAAGGAGGGCGAGGAGCGAAATGGCCAGGATTGAGAGGGTGGAGAGGACCACCGTCTTGCCGAACTTGCTCTCGTACTGGACAGCCAAGATCATTACGCCGACGGTCTCCGTTTGCCGTCCCGCCAGGCTGGGAAGAAGGTGGACACGACATGGTCGCCGGGTCTGAACTCAGTGACTTGCGAGTCAACCGCCTCTACCACCCCGGCCTTGTCGGCCATGGCGATGCGGCCATCGGCGGCCGGCAACCGTCCCGTCACCACGCCCAGGTCGTGGAAGTTCAGGGTGGTCGCATGCACCCGCACGCGGATCGCGACCGGTCCGGGATCGCCGGGGTCGGGAAGGTCCATCAGCGTCAGGCCGTCGAGCCCCTGCTGCGGATGAGCCTGAATAGCTTTCATGCGGGTTCTCCTCGGCTGCGCAAGGGTAGCCATTGCAGGATGGTGGCAGTCGCCGAGACGACCAGGACGGCGCCGAGATAAGCCTCCGTCGTGGCCAAGAAGCCGGTGAGCGGAACCGCGAAGCCGGCAGCGATGGGCGGGACGCTCAGGGACAGGTAGGTGACCAGGAAGATCGCCGCGAAGAGTTCGGCACGCTCGTGCACAGGGGTGAGCGGCACGAGCGATTGGATGAGGCCGCTGAACGATGCGCCCAGCCCGGCGCCGGCGACCGCTCCGCCGACGAAGAACAACGCCAACGCTCCGGTACCGATCGACACGAGCAGGAGGCCAACCCCGGCCGTCACCGCCGCCATGCCCACGACGGCCATGCGCCCGGGCGGCATCCCGCGTATTATCAGCGGGGACACGGCGCCGGCGCCACACAGCACGGCGACGGTCGCGCCGTTCAGCAATCCGCTGCTGACGTCGAAGACGGTGCGCAGCAGCGACGGCCCGAGGGCGGCGACGAAGCCGCACAGCGCCCAGATCGACAGGAGCAACGGCAGTCCACGCGTGAAGCTCTCGCGCGCCGAACGAGCGACATGCACGCTCGGCACCATGGAACGAAGCAGGCCGGGCACCGGGGTTGCCGTCTCGGGGATCAGCAGAACAATCGCTGCACCCAGGCAGAACACCCCCCCGAGGATCCCGAACGCCCAGACTTCCGCCTTGTCCGTCACGCCGAGCAGGGCTCCGGTGACGAAGGCGCCCGCCGCCAGTCCCGCAAGCGGCGAGATGCTGGTCAGCAGGCTGCCGAGTGCCTTGCGGGCCGGCGGCGCCGCCTCGATCACCGCGGCGGACAGGGCGCCGTTGACCACGCCCATGGACAGGCCCTGGACGATCCGGGCGGCCAGCAACCCGCCGATGCCATCCGCCGTCAGGAACAGCGCCATGGACGCGGCCTGGATCGCCAGCGCCGCGACGATCACCTGCTTGCGTCCCAGGTAATCCGACAGCGAACCGGCTACGAGCAGCGTGACGAGAAGCACCAGGGAGTAGATGCTGAACGCGACCGTCAGCATGCCCGGGGAGAAGCCCCACCGCTCTTGGAAGACGACGAACAAGGGCGAGGGCACGCTGGTCAACACGAAGAACAGGAACAGGATGGCCGCGAGCAGCGGGAACGCGATCGACGAAGGGCGATGCGGTCGGAGGGCGAAGGCTTCGGGCAATCTGCTATCCGTGCTGTCGATGGAGCCTCTGGAATGTGAAGCCCGCTCGGCATATCGCGCGTCACGGCATGATGTTGAAATCGAACCTTCTGCCTGCTGTTATCGAACACATGGATACCAAGAACCTCGATCTTGGCCTGCTCGTCACGCTCGAAGCCCTCTTAGCGGAAGGGAACGTCACGCGTGCCGCCCGGCGCCTCAACCTGAGCCAGCCTGCCTTGTCGGCCCGGCTGGCGCGGCTTCGCGACGCCCTCGGCGATCCCCTCCTCATTCCGGCACAGCGCGGGATGGTCCTGACCCAGCGCGCAGTCGAGCTTCAGCAACCATTGCATGAAGCGCTGGAGGGCGTCCGCAGGGTTGTGGCAGATGGAGCACCATTTAACCCGGCGACCATGCAGGCCACCCTGGTGATCGCCGCGAGCGACTACCAGCAGTATGCGCTGCTCACCCGGTTCTCGGTCGCGCTCAGGACCGAGGCGCCCATGGTCCGCATCGCTTGGCGTGCTCTCGACGTGTTGGCGCTCGCCACACAGTTGGAGCGCGGCGAGGTCGATCTAGCCCTGGCAACTCCGGACCATGCACCGGCGGCCATGCGCCAGCGTCATCTCTATCGTGAGAATTACACGGTAATCGCTCGGCAGGGACACCCGGCCGTGCAGGGCCGTCTCAGCCTGGACGTGTTCTGCGCCTTGGAGCACGTTGTGGTGTCTCTCCAGGGCGGCGGGTTCTCGGGACCTACCGATGCGGCACTCGAGGCCGTCGGCCGCCGCCGCACCGTAGCCCTGTCCACGTCGGGGTTCCTGATCGTGCCGGAGGTCGTGTCGCGGTCCGACATGATTGCGCTGGTTCCTCGGCGTCTTGCCGATGGCTGGTCGGATCGCCTGCAAGTGCTGGAACCGCCACTCACCATCCCTGGCGTGACCGTCGCGAGTGTCTGGCACGACCGGGCCACTTACCATCCGGCACAACGCTGGCTGCGTGAACGGCTGACGACGTTGGCCGCCGAAAGGTAGTTACCGGCTGGATTGAAGGCTGCGCACAGTGTCTCCCGTAGAACCATCGTTTGCGGGAAAGCTGCTGCGATTGCGAAGGGCAGCTTATCGCTAACTCGTTCCAGAAGCCGACAGGCAGCAAACCACCCCGTCCGGTCTCTGGCGCCTGAGGAAGCGGACACCCGGAAGCGGTCAGACCGACTACAACTCCTTCCAGTCGTTCAAAGGCGTGAGAACGATGGCAGGAGCGATCGCTGAGTGCCACGCACCTACGCTGACGGCGGCAAGCCGATCATCGTGCGCAAGGTGATGCGGGCCAAGCTGAAAGCGCGTCGCGCGGCCGACCACCGGGCTATAGGTCAGGGCAACAAGGATCGCGTCAAGTTCGTCCGGATCGCAGGGCAGCTCCTCTTTTGGGGAAGAAACGTCGCAACGTTTCGCCGATGTCATGCCAGTTCGCCGTGACAAGGTGGGCATACCGCCGTTCGCCTCACCGCGCCGCTGCTCCTCCTTGAGCACGTCCATCTTCCTGAAAGCGGACGTCGCCGAGCGACAAGGGCATGGCATGACAAGCCATCCGGCGGACGCTCAATCGTCCGTCTGGTCGTAGACGCGGCGGCATTCCTCGATGCGGGGCCAGTTGTCGCGGATTCAGGAGGTGAACCCTTCGAGCGCGGGCAGCATGCTCGCGCCCATCTCGGTCAGCTCGTACTCCACACGCGGCGGCACCTCGGGAAAGTAGTGGCGCACGAGGAGCCCGTCGCGCTCCAGATGGCGCAGGGTGACGGTCAGCATGCGCTGGGTGATGCCCTCGATGCCCGCCTTCAGCTCCGAGAAGCGGAGGCGATGGTCCGGCGCGACCGCCAAGTGGCTCATCACGAGGATCGTCCACTTGTCGCCGAGGCGCGCCAGCACGCCGTTCGGCGCGCAGGGCCTGAACTTCGGCCCCCTGTCGGTCATCTCGTAGGGGCGGCCGTGGATCAGGTGGTCCATGCGTATCATCCCTGTGCCCGAGGCTGGCGGATGTGCCGTCTTCCGGGCCTTTCGCCATCGGTATAGATGGGTAACCCTCGGATCAACACGAGGGACATCCATGCTCGACGACGAACATCCGATCCTGGTCTTCGGCGCCACCGGCCAGCAGGGCGGCGCCGTCGCCCGGGCCCTGCTGGCGGCGGGGCGACCCGTGCGCGCCTTTGTCAGGGATCCGGCTTCCGCCGCGGCGCTGGCGCTGCGCGAGGCGGGCGCCGAACTGGCACCCGGCTCCTTCGAGGACGCGGCCTCGATGCGAGCCGCCATGCGCGGCGCGCGCGGCGTGTTCAGCGTCCAGCCCAGCTCGCCGGGCGGCACGGTGACGGACGAGGACGAGGTGCGCTACGGGATCGCGGTCGCGGATCTCTCGGCGGAAGCCGGCGTCCGGCATCTCGTCTACAGCTCGGGAGGCGCGGTCGGCGAGACGCCGACGGGGGTCGGGCACTTCGATACAAAGTCGCGCATCGAGGCCCACGTCAGGACCCTGCCGGTGGCGTGGACGATCGTGCGCCCGGCGACCTTCATGGAGATGCTGACGATGCCGGGCTTCGGCCTCGACGAGGATCGCTTCACCTTCTTCGCCGGGCGCGACCAGTCCATGCAGTTCATCGCCGTGGAGGACATCGGGCGGATCGTCGCCGCCGTGTTCGCCGATCCGGAGCGCTTCGCGGGACAAACCTTCGAGATCGCCGGCGATCGCCTGACGGGGCGCGAGCTGGAAGCCCTGTTCACGAAGGCCGCCGGGCGGCCGATCGCCTATTCCCGCTTCTCCGACGACGTTCTCGCGGCAAACCCGTTTCTCGCCAAGCTGACGGCGCTCCTGGACGAGGGACCGCTCGGTGGCCATGCGGATTTGGCCGCGATGCGGGAGATCAACCCCGGCCTGCTGCGGTTCGAGGACTGGCTCGCATCGAGCGGACGCGACGCCTTCGCCGCGGCACTCGGCACGAAAGGAAGCTGGGCCTACAACGAGACCTGACGCCCGAGTTCCAGTCGGCGCCGGAGGGTGCGGGTGTCGCTTCCGCTCGAAGCGGAAAGGCTGTGATGCCGAGTGGGCGGCTACCGCATGCCCCCTCGGTCATCCAAGTTCCTCCGCACGAACGGAGACACGGCATGAACCACCCCATATATCAAGCCTCGCTCGACCAGATCACGGCGCGGCTCCCGCCGAACGCACCCGTCCACATGCTCAACCTGCTTCGCTTCCGCGCCGATGGCAGGCGGGAGGGCTATTTCGGCGCCTATGTCGGAGCCTTCCGGGCGATCGCCGCGGACCTTGGCATCGATGGCATCGAGCCGATCTGGACCGGAACCGTCGCCGGCTTCGTCGCCGGGCCGCAGGAGGAAGCCTGGGACACGGTCCTGATCGTGCGCTATCCCTCGCTTCGAGCCTTCCGTTCGATCGTCGAGAGCGAGCGCTATCGCGAGGAGGCCCTGCCGCACCGCTTGGCGGCCGTCGTCGACTGGCGGCTCATCGCCCAGACCGAGATGCAACGCCCCCGTTGACGCGATGCAGGCCGGTGGCCGCGCCGGGATCAGAGCGCGGCCGCCGGCACGGGCGGGCTGTCCACGGCGAGCTCGGGCGCATGGCGCCGCAGGAAGGCGATGACATGCTCCACGCGGGGCGGCGTCAGCGCCGCCTCCCGGCGCAGGATCGAGACGGGCATCTCGGCGTCGCGCCAGGGTCGAAGCAGTTCAACGACCCGGCCCTCGCGCAGCGCCCCGGCGGCCAGGAACAGCGGCGCGCGGGCGATGCCGAGACCGTCCGTCACCGCGCGCCAGCCCGTCTCGCCGTCGTCGAACACGAGCACGGGGTCCGGCACGACGCGAAGGCGCTCCCGCGTTTGGGGATCGCGGAAGTGCCAGGCCCTCACCAGCCCGTCCTCGCTTGCCCGGAACCCGATCAGCTCGTGTTCGGCCAAGTAATCCGGCGCCGTGGGCGGGCTGCGGCCTGCCAGATAGCTTGGCGCGGCGCAGACCACCCAGGGGCAGGAGAACCAGAGCTGCTGGACGTGTCCGGGCACGGCGTCGAGGCCGCCGGTGCGGATCGCCATGTCAATCCCGTGGCCGGCGAGGTCCAGCAGGTCGTTGCTCGCCCGCAGGTCGAGGTGGATGTCCGGCGACGCGCGCCGCAGGGCCGGCAGCAGCGGCATCACGCAGTGGCGCAGAAAGGCGACGGGCGCGGTCAGGCGCACCATGCCGCCGATCCGCGTGCCGGCGTGATCGAGAACCTGGACGGCCTCGCCGAGCGCGCGTTCCGCCGCGCGGGTGGACGGTACGAGCGCCCGCCCCTCGTCCGTCAGCGAAACCGCATGCGTGGAGCGGTGCAGCAGCTTGACGCCGTGGGCCGCCTCCAAGCGCGCCATGGTCTTGGACACTGCGGGCGGCGACAGGCCGAGACGTCGACCCGCTTCCGCGAAGCTGCCGGGCTCGACGATCGCGAGGAAGCAGCGAAGCTGCGAGAGCGAAAGGTCGCTGAAGCCGTCCGTCATGTCGCATCCGAGGAAAGGTTGACCACTCCACCTGTACACCAGGGCACCCGGGGGATGAGGCTCGCCGCTTGTGAGGCGCGCTTCGTTCACGAACTAGCCGACCTCGGCAGCTTGCTCCGTTCGGAGCTGTTGAAAGGTGGACTTGTAGGCGAAGCTTGACAGGCCGGCTATTGGTCGGTTGTCGCCTGGTCGAAACCGACGCTGGCGCGCTCGACGTCCGGGCCATGGGCGAGTGCCCAAGCACAAAGGGCCTCGAAGGATTGACGCAGCGAGTGGCCGAGCGGCGTGATGGCGTACTCCACGCCAATAGGCGCGGTCGGCAAGACAGTCCGAGTGACGAGTCCGTTGCGCTCCAGTCGCTTCAAGGCGTCGGCCAGTGCCTTGTGCGTGATGCCGTTCAGCCGCCGCTTGATCTCGTTGAACCGCGCAGGCTTGGGGCACAGGACGGTCAGGATCAGGATCGTCCATTTGTCCGCAATCCGCTCGAGAACCGGGCGGATGCGAACCATGTCGGCACGGGCCTGCTCCGAGAGAAGCTCCAGATCGGTATCATTCGTCATATCTAGGCTCATCAAAGTGCGTTCTTGCGACTAGATACCCGTCGTATATCTGGATGCCGTCGCTGAACAAGGAGCCCATGCGATGGCAAGAGTTGAGAACAAGATCGCCCTCGTGGTCGGGGGTGCCAAGGGAATCGGTCTAGCAGTCGCTGAGCGCCTGTCGATCGAGGGCGCGATCGTCTTTCTAACGGGGCGACGAGCCGACGAGGTCGAGGCCGCCGCCCGCAAGCTGGCCGGACAGGCTCGCGGTCTCATGGCCGATGCCAGTTCGCCGGAGGATCTCGCACGCGTGGTTGCAAGCGTCCGCGAAGCGCACGGGCGCTTGGACCTTCTCGTTCTGAACGCCGGCCTGTCCGAGCCGGCCGCGCTCGCGGACCAGACGCTTGAGCACTTCGACCGCCACTTCGCTGTCAACGTTCGCGGCATGGTGTTCGGCATGCAGGCAGCGCTCGATGCGATGAGCGACGGTGCGTCGGTGGTCCTGATGGGGTCTATCGCGGACGCCATGGGCATCCCGCCCTACAGCACCTATGCTGCGACAAAGGCGGCGGTCCGATCCTATGCCCGTTCTTGGGCTGCGGAACTTGCGCCTCGTGGCATCCGCGTCAACGTCGTCGCGCCCGGCCCGACGAATACGGACATGATGGCGGCCGTGCCGGAAGAAGGGCGTGCGGCGCTGATCGCACCCATCCCCCTGGGCCGCATGGCGCGCCCCGACGAGGTCGCCTCCGCAACGCTTTTTCTCTTGAGCGACGAGGCCAGCTTCATCACCGGCGCGGAACTCTGCGTCGACGGCGGCATGCGGCAGGTCTAGCCCAGCAGCACCGAACATAAGGGTCTGCTTCCGACATCTTCGCCCCGGAAGCAGACCGTCGAGATCCCACTCCGTCTGGTCTCGAGCTGCGGGCGAAGTGGTTGCCTGAAAGCGGTCCATCCGCTGCGGACCTTTCAGTGCCGTTTGCCTTTGCTTTACGGCGAACGGATGGTCTCGGCGACGATCGAGCGGGAGGGCGAGAGCGTTCCCGTCTATGGCGAGCGGCCGAGCGGCATGCTGGTGTTCACGCCCAACATGCACTTCGTCGAAGTCCCGACCGACGCCGACGTGCCAAGGTTCGCCTCCGACCTCCGCGGCGGAGGAACGGCCGAGGAGAACGCCGCCGCGATGGCGGGTGGGATCGGCTTCTTTGGCACCTACAGCGTTGACTCGGCCGGCGCCATCGCCGGCAACCGGGTCGTGGGCTCCACCTTTCCAAACTGGATCGGCAGCGTGCGCACCGGGCGCGACCTTCAACTGCGCGTCGAAGGCGAGCGGATGTTCGAGACCTTCCAACGGCCGGACGGAACCCGCGTCGCCATCGTCTTCGAGCGGGTTCGCTGAAGGCCTGTGCGGCTTCGGCCTTCTGGGGATCGCCATCGGATCCAACAGGCGCGAGGAAGCCTCGAAGGTTGCTTCTGGTGAAGCGCTGCGAGTCGTAGCGCCGAACTGTAGAGCGACCAAGGATGGGGCGGGCTGTATGACGCTGGATCGAAGCACTCGTGTGAGCCTGAGGGATCACATACAGCGCGAGCGAATAGGCTGCATCATGCCGAAAAAGGGAGATCAGGCCTTACGCGACGAGGTGCTCGGCAATGGTGAAGAGTTCCTCCGCCCGCGGCGAGCCGCGCAGGGCGAAACGTCCGAGCGAGGAGAACTTGCCCCGCTCGTCCGGGGGCAGGAGCGCCATCAGGGCGTTCGATCCCACCACCTTGCGGTCGACCGACCGGCAGATGGCGGCCATCCGGCTCGCCTCGTTGACGGCGCGGCCGACCACGGTGAAGTCCAGGCGCTCGTCGCTGCCGATGTTGCCGTAGAAGACCTCGCCGACGTGGACGGCGACGTAGGCACCAGTGACCGGGAGCGAGGCTGCGCCCCGCTCCCGGTTCAGCTCAGCCTCCCCTCGCGCGAGCGCCTCGAAGGCCTGCACCGCCTGACGTGAGGCATTCGCAAGGTCGCCATCGGTGAAGATCGCGAGTACGCCGTCGCCGATCAGCTTCAGGACCTCGCCGCCGGCCTCGTGGACGCAGGACACGACGAGATCGGCATAATCGTCGAGGAGCGGGATCAGCGCATCGGAAGGGATCGTTTCGGTGATCCTGGTGAAGTTCCGAAGGTCCGAGAACCAGATGACGGCTTCGATCCGTTCAGCGACACCGCGACGGATGCGCCCGTCGAGGACGCGGCGCCCGCTCTGCCGCCCGAGATAGATCTCGAGCACGGTCTCCGTGATCCGAACGGTCGAGGTGCATTTCAGCGCCAGTGCCAGGGTCGGCAGCAGAGCCCGCAGGATCGCGATGTCCTCGTCACGAAAACCGTTAGGATCATCGCTCGTCCAGTAGGCATAGAGGCAGTCCATGCCCCGGATCGTGGTTTTGCCCAGAAAGCGATGCACGAAGGCGACGTAGTCGGTATGACCCTCCGCTCGCAGCTCGTCGAACAGGAAGAAGTCAACTTCGGCGTCACGGCCGAACCGGTGCCGGATCTCGCACCCGCCGGTCTCTAGGAGGTGGAAGAAGGAGGAGCGCTCCCAGTTGCGCGCCGCCTCGCCCGTGTCGGTCGGGAGATAGGTGGTTCCGGGCGCGACGGCCTCGCGGTCGCGCCGCCACGAATAGGCCGTTCCCTCGTGGACGGGATGCAGCGTGTCGATCAGAACGAGGGCCCGCGAGATGCGCAGACCCGCGTCGCGACACCTCTCGCAGAAGCCGTCCACGAGCTCGTTCGCGCCGAGTTCGGCTAGGCCCTGTGCGATCAGCCATTCCGTGATGGCCACCACGTGGCCAGCATCGGGGATCATCGGCGAGGAGGTTGGGATAATCGGCTCCTTCCCTTGTCATGCCAACACGCCGGAACCGAATGGCAAATCCGAGACCGTCCCGTCAAAGCAGGTGCTCGGGGCGGATGGGAAGGTCGCGCAGGCGACGCCCCGTGGCGTGCCAGGTCGCGTTGGCGATGGCCGCGGCGACGCCGGTCATCACCACCTCGCCGAGCCCCTTCACGCCCGACGCGCTGATCCGGGGGTCCGGCTCGTTGATGAAGGCGACCTCGTTGCGGCCGATGTCGGCGTTCACGGGGATCACGTATTCGGCGATGTCGGTGTTCAGGAAGCCGCCGTAACGCTCGTCCACCTCGGTCGCCTCGCGCAGGGCGGCGCCGATGCCCCAGACGACACCGCCCTTGACTTGGCTCTCCGCCGTCCGGGGACTGACGACCTGCCCGCAATCCACCACGCTGACGATGCGGGGAACGCGGATCCGGCAGGTCGAGGGCTCGACAAGCACTTCGGCGAAATGCGCGATGTAGCTGAAGCCGACGAACTCGCCGTAGACCGGTCCCCACGGCGCCGGGCGCCCGACATGGAGGGCCCTTGCCGGCTCCTCCGGCTGGCCCGGCGCGCGACGCTCGATCCGCGTCTCGTAGCTCTCCAGCCCACGCCGCGCCATGGCGGCGAGAGGATCCGGGCCGAGCTCCTCAAGGAGCTTGTCGGCCGCTTCGACCACCGCCGGCACCGCGGTAGCCGTGCCCCAGGAGCCGGCCGTGGTGTGCTGGGGAACGCCGCGCGTGTCGCCGATCACGGCGCTCACGGCCGACGGATGGACCCCGAGCCGGGCAGCGACCGCGTTGGCGAGCGCCGTGCGGATGCCCTGCCCCATCTCGTGGACGCCGACGGCGACGGAAACCCTGCCGTCGGCATCGAGGCGCAGCGAAGCGGCCGCGGGCGCCGTGGCCGCCTTGTAGCAGCCGCAGCCGACGCCCATTCCGACCAGTTGCCCATCGGCCGCACGCATCGAGCGCGGTTCCGGGTTGCGCCCCGTCCAGCCGAACATCTCGGCACCGCGGCTCAGGCACGCGTTGAGGAAGCGCGAGGAGAAGGGCAGCCCGGTCACCGGATCGCGGTCGGTGTCGAGCGCCATCCTGTACTCGACTGGGTCGCGGCCGAGCGCGGCGGCCATCTCGTCCACGGCCGTGTCGAGCGCGAAGGTCGCCATGTGCTCAAACGGCGCGCGCATGTAGCCGGGCGTCTGGACGTCCGTTTGCACGATGCGCTGGAACCCCTGGAAGTTCGGAATGCCGTAGAGGCGGGCCGCCGGGTTGGTGTAGTCCAGCGGGAAGAGATCGTGACGCGAGCTCTGAGCATCGACGTCGTAGAGGGCCGCCGTCAGACGGCCCTCCGCGTCGGCACCAAGCCGGACGCGGTGCCGCGACTCGGGACGGAAGCTCGCGTTCCCGAACAGCTGCGATCGTGGAACGACCATCTTCACCGGCGCGCCCAGCCGTCGCGCTGCCCAGGCCACAAGCGCCGTCTGCATCTGAAGCGAGTTCTTCTGCCCGAAGCCTCCGCCGACCTGCGGCGAGATCACGGTGACGCGGTCCGGCTCGATGCCGAACATCCGCGCGATCCCGAACTTCAGGGCTCCGGAATTCTGTGTTCCCTCGTGGATCGTCAGGTCGTCCCCGTCCCATTCGGCGACAGTCGCGACTAGCTCGATCGGGTTCTGATGCTGCGGTGGATTGTGGAAGGTCACGTCCACCGTCGTGGCAGCCGCGCCGAAGGCGCCGGCCGCGTCGCCGGCGATCGTGTCGCGGAAGATCTGCTGCGGCAGCGGCGACTGCGCCTGTGGGATGATCGTCGCGCCCGTCGAGTTGATCTTGGAGGAGAACGGCACCTCGACGTAGGCGGCCTCGACGAGCGAGGCAGCTTCGGCGGCGGCCTCCAGCGTGTCGGCCACTAGGAGCGCGATCGGTTGTCCGCGATGCACGATCGCGTCGGACAGCATGGGAGCAAAGCTCTGGAAGCCGTAACCGCCGGACAAGAGGAAGCCGGGCGAGGTCAAGTCGGCGAGATCCTCGTGGGTCGCGACCAGGCGGATGCCCGGCACCGCTCTCGCCCGCGCGGTGTCGATCGCCGCGAGCCGCCCCTTGGTGACGGTGCTGACGGCGAGAAGCGCGTGAAGGGGCGTGGTTCTGTCGGCGCCGTAGATCGGCGCGCCGGTGACTTTGGCGCGAGCGTCCACCCGCTCGATGTTCGGAAAGTTCGCCATGGCTCAGCTCCTCGTGCTGGCGATCATCAAGGCGTCGGTGACTGCCCGGGCGCCGAGTTCGATCTTGAAGGCGTTGTGCCCGGTGGGACGGGCGCTCGAAAAAGCCGCAATGCCGGCTTCCCGCGCCCTGCCTTCGCTGAAGGAACGGCCGATCAGAACCTGCTCGGCCTCGCGCGAGCGCCAGGGCCGAGTCGCAACGCCACCGAGCGCGACTCGGGCATCCACGACGATGCTGCCCTCCACCTCCAGCCCGACGGCGGCAGAAACGAGCGCGAAAGCGTAGGATTCGCGATCTCGGATCTTGTGATATGTCGAGGCACGCGCGGCCCGCACGAGGGGAACGCGGATGGCGGTGATCAGCTCTGTCGGACGAAGGTTCGTATCGCGCTGCGGCTCGCTGCCCGGTTCGCGGTGCAGGTCGACGAGCGGCATCAGGCGGGCGCCAGAGGGGCCGGTGATCTCCACCTCTGCGTCGAAGGCCGCGAGGGCTACGGCGAAGTCGCCGGGATAGGCGGCTATACAGTGTTCCGAGCCGCCGAGCAGGGCGTGATGGCGGCTCAGCCCGTCTTGCGCTGCGCATCCGGAGCCCGGCTCGCGCTTGTTGCAGGCGTACGGAGCTCCGTGGCGGAAGTAGCTGCAGCGGGTGCGCTGAAGAAGATTGCCGCCGAGCGCCGCCATGTTGCGCAGCTGCTGCGAAGCGGCGCGCCACAGGGCCTCCGAGAGCGCTGGAGCGCTCGACCCGACGTCCGGGTGCTCGGCCGCCGCGCTCATGCGCACGCCGGCGCCGAGGACCAAAACGTTGTCCTCCAGACGGATGTCGCGCAGCGGCAGCCGGGCGATGTCTACCACTCGCTGTGGCGCTTCCACACCGAGCTTCATCAGGTCGTAGAGGGTGGTGCCGCCGGCCAGGATGCGGGCATCCTGCGACAGCGCGGCGAGCGCATCGTCCACGGTTCCGGCGCGCATATAGGAGAAAGGTTGCATCCCTCAGGCCTCCATCTTCGAGCGCGCAGCCTCGATCGCGGAGACGATGTTCTCATAGGCGCCGCACCGGCAGAGATTGCCGCTCATGTATTCGCGGATCTCGTCCCGCGATCCGGCATGGCCCTCGCGCACGCAGGCGATCGCCGCCATGATCTGGCCAGGCGTGCAGTAGCCGCATTGCAGGGCGTCGTGGTCGATGAAGGCCTGCTGCATGACGTGCAGTTCGCCGTCTCGCTCCAGGCTCTCGACGGTCTCGACGGTCCGGCCGGCACACTGCACCACCGGCGTTAGGCAGGCGGCCACCCGTTCACCGTCGAGGTGGACCGTGCAGGCACCGCATTGCCCGTGATCGCAGCCCTTCTTCGTGCCGAACAGGCCTTGAGCCTCGCGAAGATGGTCGAGAAGCGAGGTGCGCGGATCGACGACGGCATCCAGTTCGCGCCCGTTGGTCGTGAAGGACACGCCGACTTGGTCGTCGAAGCGGACCGAAGGCCCGGCGGAAGGCTGGGCCGCAGCCGGCTCGAGGTGAAGGTGGAACATCGCGGTCCCGACTCCCAAACCAGCTCCGATAAGAGCTTCGCGGCGAGTCAGAAGCGGCCATGCGACGGAGTCGTCTTCGCGGTTCATGGTTTGTAGCTCCCCATGGGTGAGCGGGCGCGCCCGGACCGGCGCGACTGAGGCTTACGAGCTGACGTGCCGAGACGAGCCAGCTCGGGCGGTGTCGACGAACAGCTAGAGAAAACGGCTAAGACGAACAATTAGTGCAGCGTCGGAGTGTCAGTTCGCTGTATCCGGACAACCGCCGAGCCGAGCTGAGCGGCTCGAGGTCAGGTGTCAAAGCTGATCCGGATCACCCAATCGAGGAAGGCGCGAAGGCGCGGCGAAGATTGGCGCCCCCGCGGGAAGAGCGCCGAGACTGGCGAAGCGGACGGCTCGTGGTCTGCCAGGATCTCGACCAGCCGTCCGGCATCTAGGTCATCGACGACGTGGTATCGCGGCACCTGGACGATGCCGATGCCCTGCTTCGCGGCGGCCACCATCGTCTCGGCGCTGGACGTTTGAAGAGCGATGCGGATCAGGTGCTCGGTCTCTTGTCCGCCGACGGTGAAGTAGAGCGGCATCGCCCGGCCGGTCTGCGACGAGAGGAAGCCGATCATGCGATGGCTGTCCAGGTCGCCGAGGAGCGAGGGCGTGCCATGTCGCGCGAGATAGTCGGGCGACGCGGCCGTAATCTCCCTCAAGCGTCCCAAGCGGCGAACGACGAGGTCGCTGACGACGGGCGTTCCCACGCGCACCACACAGTCGACGCCCTCTCGCAGCAGGTCCACCAGCCTGTCTCCCTCCGACATGATGAGCTCAATGCCGGGATAGGCGTCAAGGAAGCCCGGCAGGCGAGGCAGCAGAAAATGGCGTGCCAGCGTGCCATGGACGTCCACGCGCAACCGCCCTTCCGCTTCTCCCTGCCGGAAGCCGGCTTCCGCGTCCTCGACGTCGTGCACGATCCGCAGGCAGCTGGCGTACCAGGCCTCCCCCTCGAGGGTCGGCGCGACGATCCGCGTCGTCCGGGACAGAAGCTGCACGCCCAGCCGCGCTTCGGTTCGCTTGACGACGTCGCTGGCTGTGGAGGCGGGAATGCCGAGCGCTTCGGCTGCCCTGCGGAAGCTGCGCATCTCCACGATGCGCACGAAGAGACGCATCTCGTCAAACCGATCGTTCATCGCACTAGCCTGAACCGGGACGCGTGAACCGACCATGAGGATGTTCACCGGGTATCAGCTATGATGCGGATCCCCGGAAAAAGTCGAGATGCATGGGCGCGGTGGTGACGGCCGATCCCGCGCCCGACGGGCGGCCTCGATCGCGCAGGTGAGAGCTGTGCGGGCTGTCTGCTTACGGGAACGGGCATTGCGGATCCCGCGCGGGAAAGCACGCGCGGACCGCGCCTCGAGGGCGTGTCGATGAGCGTCCGCCGGGACGCTCATCGATAAAGGACCCCCGGCAGCCAGGTTGCCACCGCCGGCACCGCGATCAGGATGGCGACCAGCAAGGCTTGGCCGATGAGGAACGGAACGACGCCGGCATAGATGTCCCTGAAGGCGAGATTCGGCGCGACGGACTTCATGACGAAGAGGTTCATGCCAACCGGCGGCGAGAGAAGGCCGATCTCAACCATCAGCACGAGAAGGACGCCGAACCAAACGGGATCGAAGCCGAGGCTCACCACGACTGGGTAGACGATCGGCACCGTCGCTAGGACGAGGCCGATGCCGTCGAGAACGATGCCCGCCAGGACATAGAAGACGACGATCATCAACAACACGGCGAGAGGCGTGAGCCCGAGGCCGGTCAACCAGTCCACCGTCGCCTGCGGCAGCTGCGCTTGCACCACGAAGTAGGAGAAGTACGTCGAGCCGAGAAGCACCAGGAACAGAACGGCGGACAGGACAGTCGCCTCCGTCAGTGCGTCCCGGACGCTCGAAATGTCGAGCGTTCCTCGCGCAAAGCCGATCGCCAGCGTCAGCGCGACGCCGATCGCCGCCGCCTCGGTCGGCGTGAAGAGGCTGACATAGATGCCGCCGATCGTGCCGCCGAAGAGCACGACCGCCTCCCAGGCTGACCCGAGCGCCCGAAGCCTGTCCCGCAGGGCCAAGGATGCTCCTCGCGGCGCCGCGGCGGGATCGAGGGCGAGCACCGTCGCGACCGCTCCGAAGTAGAGGAGCGTCAAGAGGATCCCCGGCACGATGCCGGCGGCGAAGAGACGACCAACCGACTGCTCGGTGATGAGCGCGTAGACCACCAGGACGATCGAGGGCGGCAGCAGGATGCCGAGCGTCCCGCCCGCGGCGATCGACCCCGAGATGAGCGAGTCGCGATAGCCCTGCGCCCGCATCTCGGGCACGGCGATGCGTCCGATCGTGAGGCAGGAGGCCAGCGAGGACCCGTTCATCGCGCCGAACGCCGCCGACGCGCCGAGGGTCGCCAGCGCGCTGGACCCCCGAACCGTGCCGAAGGCGGCTGCGGCGGCCGAGTAGAGCCGCTGCGACAAGCCCATTCGAGCGCAGAGCAGGCCCATCAGCGTGAAGAGCGGCACGACCGAGAGAGCGTGTTCCGACACGATCTGGAGCGGCGTGAAGCTCAAGACCGCGAGAGCGCTCGGCACGGAGTCGATCGCCGCGTAGCCGGCGAGGCCGACAAGGGCCAGGGAAACCCCCACGGGCACGCGCAGCAGCATCAAGACCAGGAGCCCGAAGACGCCGAGAAGGCCGATCGTCTGGATCGTCATGGTCGATCCTCCGCTCGCGATGGGGATTTGGCTTCATGCCGGACGACCGGGCGCACCGCGGCTGCCAGGCGGATGGCGGTCGCCATGCCGCTCGCCGCCAATCCGGCAACGATGCCGATCCAATGCAGGTATCTCGGAATGGCGAGGTCCGACGTCGTGTCGCCGAGGTAGTAGGCAGCCCTCGCCTCGCCCGCGGCGAGCCAGGTCAGGACGACGAGCACGAAAAGGGACGAGGCGAGCGCGGCCAAGGCGAGCAGATGCCCGACGCGTTCGCCGACGGCCCGATCGAGGAGATCGACCGCAATGTGCGCCCCTTGCGCGCTCGCCCGCGCGAGGCCGCCATAGACCACGACCACGAGAGCGAGCTGCACGATGTCATACGTCCCGACCAGCGAAAGGCCGAACAGGATGCGTCCCGTGACGTCGGCGACCGTCACCGCGACCATGACGACGATCGCGAGGCTGCCGAGACGGGCGAGACCCAGCGAAAAGGCGTTCATGCTCCTCATGTCCGCGCCTCCGCGGAGGATCGCACCCGGTCGATCAAGCGCTCGTAGAACGCGGAGGCGGGCAGGCCCCTCGCCTGCGCGGCGGCAATGCGGACGTTCCGGCGCGCATCGAGGATCGCATGCGCCTGTGCGAGATCCGCATCCTGCAGCGTCGCGACCTCGAAGAGCGGGCGCAGCCGCTCGGCGGCATGACGCTCGGCCGCGCCGAGTTCCCGCCCCAGCGCCTGGCTCAGCCCCAAGGCACTCTCGTCGATCAGCGACCGCAGGGCGACGGGCAGCGCCTCGTAGCGCGCAGAGTTCATGACGATGCCGAAGGTCGCCGCACCGAGGGGAACGTCCAGAAGCTGGCGGCCGACCTCCTCGACCCGCCAATCGGCGGCGGCCTGCCAGTTGATGGCGAGCCCGTCCACGAGCCCCTTCTGCAAGGCATCAACCATTTCCGGCGAGGGCACGCCGACCGGCACGGCGCGAAGGGCGCGCAGCGTGTCCGCGGTGGTCGCGCTGGAATGGCGGATCCGCCGGCCCGCCAGCGCCTCCCACCCCGCGAACCGCCCGGTGGAGAAGATCCGCGCTTCCGGCGTCGGCGCGATCGCCAGAAGCTTCGTGCCCGCATGCTCGGAGCCGAGAAATTCCGCCGAGAGCGCCGAAAGCGCGGCAGCTCCGGCTTCGCTGTCGATGGTTCCGAAGGTGCCGGGCAGATAGGCGAGCTCGGTCAAAGGAAAGCGACCGGGCGTGAAGCCGTGCAGAAAGAGCGACACGTCGGCGGCGCCCTTGCGGGCGAGATCGAACTGCCGATCAGGCGGCCCCATCTGGGATGACGGGAAGTAGACGAAGCGCAGCCGTCCCCTCGAACGCTGCTCGACGCCGTCCGCCCAGGTCCTGACGACGTCGAGGATCGCGTCCTGGCCGGGCACGAAGGTCGACACCTTCAGCTCAACGGCGCCCTCGCTCGCTCGGCTGCGACCGGAGGTCGCGAGCATCACGCTCGCCGAGAGGCCCGCCAGCACCGAGCGCCTGTTCATGTCGGTCGCCATGGAACGCCCCCGCACCATCTCAGCTCGGATTCAGCATGGCGTAGGCCGCGGCGTAGGTGGCGCCCCGCTCGGCGTATCGCAGGGTCTTGACTCGCTCCACGAGAATCTCCCCGTCGGGCGTGTCGCCGGCCTCCAGCAGGTCCATGACCTCGGCGACGTAGTCGGCGAGCGGCATGGCATGCGGGTCGCGGAGCTGCTGCGGCCCGGCAAGTTCCGTCTGGACGTAGGGAGGGGCGAGTTCCAGGACCTCGACGCCCTTATCGCGAAGCTGATGCCGCAGCGATTGCAGCCAGGAGTGAAGGAACGCCTTGCTCGCGCAGTAGGTGGGAAAGTTGCTTCGCGGAACGAAGGCGAGCCCCGAGGTCGTCGTGACGATCGTCGCAGGAGCCTGGCGCAGCAGCAGCGGGAGGAGCGCGTCCGTCAGCTGCAGGACGGCTAGGACGTTGGTCTCGACGATCTCCCGGGAAGTCGCGAAGCTGGCCTTTCCGGCCGCAAGCTCCTGCTGGCGCGAGATGCCCGCATTGTTGACGAGAACGTCGAGATCGGGAAACTCCTCCCTCAAGCGCCCGACCGCCTGATCCATCGACAAGGGATCGCGCACATCGAGGACGATCCCCGCCATTCCCTGGTTTGCCCCCGTGATTTCATCGATGAGGTCGCGTCGCCGTCCGGCGACGATCACCCGATTGCCGCGGGCGTGGAAGGCCTCCGCGAGGGCGCGGCCGATGCCGCTCGTGCCGCCGGTGACGAGGATGGTGTGGTCGGTCATGCGCATGATGCTAACTCCCGTCGTTGTATCATTTGCCGGTCGGGCCGGGCGCGTTGCAGCGGACCGGCTCAGGTGAAGGCGATGAGGCGTCCGGCGAAGATCGCGGCGGTCCAGAACAGGAGAGACAGCGTGCCGGAACGGCGAGCTCCGGCGCGCGAGCGCGTTCGCAGCTCTTCGAGGGAGCCATGGGCAATCCGCAGCACCGCCGCGTTGAGGCCGGCCGCGGCCAGAAGCGCCATCTTGCCGAGGAAAGCGGGGTTCGAAGCGTATTCGCCGAGACGCACGCTCGCGAGGGCCGCTCCCGTCGATGCCGCGATCGCGAAGCCGAGAACCGCGATCCGCACCAGCGAGGCGAGTGCCGCGTCGAAGTGCGGCCCCAGGACGCCCAGCAGCCGCAGATCGACGGGCACGATCGACCCGACCAGCAGCGCGATCCCGATGATGTGCGCGGCGGACAGAACGGCGTAGGCGAACGGCGTCAAGGACACGAAGCTCGCGAAGCTCGATCCCTCGACCGCCGCGATCAGCTCCGCGACGTGGGACATCCGTCGGCTCTCCTGTGAAGTCCGCCGTCATAGGAAACGGTTTCGCCGTCCGGCAGCCGAATCCAGGAGGAGCGCAGCTGGTGCGGTGGCCGGCAGTTGCGCAGCGCCACGACCGTCACCCGGTCGCCGGGCCGCAGTTCGGCGTTCAACTCGTAGAAGATGCGCATGGGCGAGAACTCGACCTCGCGCACCTGTCCCACATCCTCGTCGCGCACGGCGATAGGTCCAGTGATCTCGTCGGGACGTCCGAGATCGCCGGCAGGAACTGCGGCGTTCTCCACGCGGATCGAAATCACGGGATGGGGCGGGGCGAACCTCGCCGCGGTGACGACCCCCGTCAGCGCGATCGGCCGGCTCGTGTCGTAGAGGCCGGAGACCCCGTGATGGGCAAGCGCCATGCCGCCTGGCAGCAGGGCGGCGGCAAGGGCGGCGGCGAGATATCGGCTCGGCATTCTCACGGGCATCTCCGATCTGGCTTCCTGGTTGCCGATCCCCGACAAGGCGATGAGGGACTGACACAGGCAAGCTAGACGGGTCGGGCGAGCGGCTGTATGCCTAAAGCTCCCTTTTTCCAGATCGATCGTCCAGAACGCGCTCGATATCGCCGGACGTCGCGCGCCCCGCAGGGAGGCGCGATCCGGGAACAAGCATCCTGACGGAAGACTGCATGACGCTGATCGACGACATCCTCGAAGGCCTCCACCTTCGCAGCTCCGTGTTTTGCCGCATGACACTTTCAGGCGAGTGGGGCTTTGCCAAGCACGCCCTCAGCGGCGCGCCGTTCCATCTCATCCTGTCCGGCGAGGCTTGGCTGCTGAAGGCCGGTTTGGACGAGCCCTTGAAGCTGTGCCCGGGGGACATCGTCGTCCTGCCGGGCGGCGAGCCACACGATCTCGTCTCGAAGCCGGGCTGCGCGACCGTGTCCTTCCGGCAGGTCGCCGACTCGTTCGGCTTGGCGCCCTGGACTCCGCTGACGCGCTACAAGGCGGTCGACCTGCGCTTCGGCTCCGGAGCGCCGACGACGACGCTCGTTTCCGGCGTCTTCGCCTTCGGCGACCACCGCCGCAATCCGCTGCTCGCCGCCCTGCCCTCGCTGCTCCTGACGCGGGCGGGCACGAGCACCGACCTGCAGCGCACGATCGGCGTCGTGGCCGCGCTGCTCGACGCCGAGCTCCTGTCCGGGCAGCCCGGAGCCGAAACGGTGGGCGGGCGCCTGGCCGACATCCTCTTCGTGCAGATCGTCCGGCACTATCTGGCGTCCGAGAACTCACTGCCGCGAGGATGGCTGCGCGGCATCGCCGATCCCGAGATCGGCCCCGCGCTGGCGATCATGCATCGCGAGGCCAATCGGCAGTGGTCGGTCGCCGAGCTTGCGCGCGAGCGGTGCATGTCGCGCTCGCGCTTCGCGGCGCGCTTCCAGGCCGTGGTCGGAAAGGGTCCGCTGGAATACCTGACCGAATGGCGGATGTACCAAGCCGCCGGTCAGCTCGGCGAGGGCCGGGTCCCCCTTGCCCATCTCGCGTCGAGCGTCGGCTACCAGTCGGACGTGTCCTTCTCCAAGGCCTTCAAACGCTGGTCGGGGCGTTCACCCGCCGAGTACCGCCGCTGGGTCCAGACACGCGCAGCAGCCCCGGATTCCCTCCAGGCATGATCCGCGCTTTCTGGACGATCGATCTGGTTTTCTGGACGCTTCCGATCTAACGCTCTCGGACTGGATCGATATCCTCAGCCATATCCAAGGATGGGCAGAGGAGGCGGAACCATGCTCCCAGACGACGACGCGCATGACGCGCTCGGGCCCGAGATGCGAGATCGCTGCCTCGCTATAACGCGCCGCGATACCCTGAAGGGCGGCACTGCCGGCGCGCTCGCGCTCGCCCTGGCAGGTGCCCCCGCGCCGGCGGCGGGCGAGCCATCGGCGGCCGCGCACCCAATGCCGGTAAACGGCGAGCGCCTGCCAATTCGCACCAGCGTCAACGGCCGGCCAGTCGCGGCCGAGATCGACACCCGCACCTCGCTTCTCGACTTTCTGCGCGAGCGCCTCGACCTCACCGGCACCAAGAAGGGCTGCGATCACGGCCAATGCGGCGCCTGCACCGTTCATCTCGACGGTCAGCGCGTCGTGTCCTGTTTGACGCTCGCTGCCAAGGCCGAGGGCCGCGCGGTCGTTACCATCGAAGGAGTGTCCGACGGCGATACGCTCCACCCGATGCAGCAGGCCTTTATCGACCACGATGCGCTACAATGCGGCTACTGCACGCCCGGCCAGATCATGGCAGCGATCGCCTGCGTGCGCGAGGGCCACACCGGATCGCGGGACGAAATCCGCGAATACATGAGCGGCAACATCTGCCGGTGCGGAGCCTATGTCGGGATCGTGGCGGCGATCGAGGACGCTGCCGCCCGGATGGAGCGCATCTGATGCGTCCCTTCTCGTTCCATCGTCCCGCGACCCCGGACGAGGCGATCGCCCTCTTCGAGGCCATCGGCGAAGGCGCGCGCTTCGTGGCGGGCGGCACGACGCTCTTCGACCTGATGAAGCTCGACATCGAGCGGCCGCGCCACCTGATCGACGTGGGCGCGATCCGCGGCCTGGACGGGATCGACGCGGACGGCGACACGCTGCGCATCGGGGCGCTCGCGACGATGGCCGCGGTCGCCGCCCATCCCGCGGTGCTTCGGGACTTTCCCGTCCTATCCGAGTCGCTGGCCAGGGCGGCCTCGCCGCAGCTGCGCAACATGGCGAGCGTCGGCGGAAACCTTCTGCAGCGCACGCGCTGTCCCTACTTCCGCAACGGCGTCGGCGGGGCCTATCCGTGCAACAAGCGCGAGCCGGGCTCGGGATGCGCTGCGGTCGAGGGCCTCGATCGCGGGCAGGCGGTGCTTGGGACGAGCGCGGCGTGCAACGCGGTATCGCCGGGCGACTGGCCCGTCGCCCTCGTCGCGATGGACGCCCTCGTCGAGCTGCGCGGCCCCCTCGGTCAGCGCCTCCTGCCCGTCGAGGAGTTCTACCGCCTGCCCGGCGACACGCCCCACGAGGAGTTCACACTCCGACCGGGCGAGATGATCGCCGCCGTCGTCGTGCCGAAGGTCGCAGCCGGGCGCGCTTCGACCTATCACAAGATCCGCGACAGGGAGTCCTTCTCCTTCGCGCTCGCCTCGGCCGCCGTGGCGCTGGACATGGAAGGCGGGCGCGTTCGCCGCGCCCGCATCGCGCTCGGCGGCGTGGCGACGAAGCCGTGGCGCGCGCGGGAGGCGGAACGCCTGCTCGCGGGCATGAACCTCGACGTCGAGACCGCGCTGGACGCGGGGCGCGCCGCCTTCGCCGACGCTCGTCCGGGGCGCCACAACGCCTTCAAGCCGGAGCTCGGCGCCCGGGTGGTCGCCGACGCCCTGCTGATCGCCGTCGAAAGGAGCCGCGCATGATCCCCACCCCCTTTCCGGATCGTCCCCGCTTCGATGCGCGGGACATGGTTCTCGGCAGGACGCGGTACGCCGCCGATCGCCGTCTTGCCGGCATGCTCCACGCGATGACGGTGCCCGCGCGCATCGCCAAGGGCACGGTGACGTCGCTCGGTGCCGAGGCGGCGCTGCGGGTGCCTGGCGTCGTTCGGGTGCTGACCCCGGACGATTTTCCGGAGCCGCCTCCCTCTGCCGAGGACGGCCCGCCCCCGCCGCCTCCGACGCTGACCTCGACGGTCTCGTTCCGCGGCGAGCCGATCGCGCTCGTGATCGCCGAGTCTCTCGAGGCCGCCATCGAGGGCGCCGAGGCGATGCGCCCCGTTTATGCCGAGGAGCCGTTCCAGGCATTGATGGACGGGCTGGAGGCCGATCGCGAGGAGGCCGAGCCCTACGTTGCGGGAGATGCAGCGGCCGTCATGGCGAGGGCCGCGGTGACGGTTTCCGAAACCTACGAATCGCCCACGCAGCACCACAACCCCATCGAGCTGATGGCGACGGTCGCCGAGTTTCGCGACGGCCGCTTGAGCGTTCACGAGTGCTCGCAAAGCGTCGGCCTGGCGAAATACGCCGTCTTCGCCGCGCTTCGGATCGATCCGGCCGTCGTGGACGTGCGGAGCCCGCATGTGGGGGGCAGCTTCGGGCAGAAGGGCCTCGCGCAGCGGCAGACGGCTCTCATCGCGCAGGCGGCCCTGCTCACCGGCCGGCCGGTCAAGCTCGTCATGCCGCGCGGTCAGATCTTCCACGTTGCGGCATACCGCCCGCGCAGCCGCCACCGCGTCGAACTCGGCGCGACCGGCGAAGGAAGCATGATCGCGGCGCGCTACGACGCCATCCAGGAGCAGTCGCGGCAAGGCTTCTTTCCAGCGGCCGAGTACCACGAAGCGCCCATCCGCCTCTACGGGATCGAGAACTATCTTGGCACCGGGGCCGACATCCGCCTCGACCGCCAGGCTCCCGGCTGGATGCGGGCGCCCCATGCCCAGGCCTCGTGCTTCGCCTTCGAGAGCGCGGTGGACGAGCTTGCCTGGAAGCTCGGGCAGGACCCGCTCGCCTTTCGCCTCGCAAACGACGCCGCGCGCGACCCGCGGACGGGACGTCCACTCTCCTCGCGCTTCATGCGGGAGTGCCTGGAAGAAGGAGCGCGCCGCTTCGGCTGGAAGGAGCGTGTCGCCCAGCCCGGCTCGATGACGGCCGAGGATGGCACGCTGATCGGCTGGGGCGTCGCTTGCGGCGCCTATCCCTCCTCGATGCCGCCCGCGATCGCGCGCTTGCGCGTGGGAGCCGACGGGCGCACCCGCTTCGCCGTGTCGGGCCACGAGATGGGTCAGGGCATCCGCACGGCGATCGCCTCGGTGCTGATCGAGGAGCTCTCGATCGACCCGGTGGGACTGGAGATCGTCATCGCTGACACGACCTCTGTGCCCCAGCACATGACGGCTGGCTCGTGGGGAACGGCAGGGTGCGTGCCCGCCACGATGAAGGCTGTGGAGCGGATGCGCTCAGCCGTGGCTGAACTCGTGGGCGGCCAGCGGATCGCGGGGAATCTCCACCGGCAGCTCGCCATGGTGCGCCGCCCCTCCGTCGAGGTGGAGGTGTCCGAACTGGCGCCGGGCCAGAAGCCGGAGGCGCTCGAAGAGTTGAAGGCGGGTGGGATCGTCGCGATGGGCCCGGAATACCCCGCCTTCACGTCGATGAGCTACGGGGCGCACTTCGTCGAGGTGCGGGTGGAGCCGCGCACGCGTCGGGTCCGGGTGCCGCGTGTCGTCTCGATCGCCGATTGCGGCCGGGTGATCAGCCCCCGCACAGCCGCCAGCCAGGTCTATGGCGGGGTGATCTGGGGCATTGGCGCCTCCTTGCGGGAACGCACGGAGGTCGATCCCCGCTTCGGTGGCTACCTCAACAGCGATATTGCCGACTATGTCGTCGCTGTGAACGCCGACATCGAAGAGATCGACGTCGGCCTGATCGACCGCCCCGACCTGATCGCCAACCGCGCCGGCTTAAAGGGCCTTGGCCAGGTGACCATGGCAGGGGTCTCGGCGGCGGTCGCCAATGCCGTGTTCCACGCCACTGGCAAGCGGCTGCGCAGTCTGCCGATGCGAATCGAGGACCTTCTTTGAAGCCGCGACCATCTTGTGCTCGGCGCACCGGCGGCGGGGATCGATGTCGGCCAGGCGAAGCGGCCGGTCATCGGATCGTTTATCGGCGAAGCGCGCCGGAGCAGCAGTCGGCGCGCGACGCGCTGTCGGCTTAGGCGGGGAGGACGACCGATGCCTTGAGGCCGGGCTGGCGTGGGGAGAGCACGACGTCGCCGCCGTGCTGGCGAGCGATGGCGCGGGCGATCGACAGGCCAAGACCGATGCCGCCGGTCTCGCGCGAGCGCGAGTCCTCCAGGCGGAAAAAGGGCGTGAAGACGTCCTCGTGCCTGTCGAGTGGAATGCCCGGCCCCTCGTCCTCCACCACGATCTCGACGCTGTCGCGCGTCGCGACCAGCCGCACCTCGGCCTGACCCGCATAGCGCACCGCGTTCTCCACGAGGTTGCGGATGGTGCGGCGCAGACCCTCGGGCCGGCAGCGATAGGTCACCCGCTCGCCGGGAAGGAACTGCACCGGCTGGCCGATCTCGGCCAGGTCCTCGCATACGCTCTCGACGAGCGCGGAAAGATCGATCGTGCGTGTCGCCTCCACGTTCGTCTCCTGGCGTGCCAGCGAGAGCGTCGCCTCGGTCATCGCCTGCATCTCCTCGATGGTGGCGAGCATGCGCTCCTGGAGGTCCGGGTCCTCCACCAGCTCGGCGCGCAGGCGCAGCGTCGTCAGCGGCGTGCGCAGGTCGTGACCGATGGCGGCCAGCATCCGTGTGCGGTCCTCCACGAAGCGGTGCAGGCGCTCCTGCATGCGGTTGAAGGCGTCTGCCGTGTGACGGATGTCGTCGGGCCCACACACCTTCAGCGGCGTGACCGCCTCGCCCCGCCCCAGCGTCTCGGCCGCCTTCGTGAGCTGTCGCAGCGGCTTGGCGATGCTGCGCACGGTGAGGACGCCCACCAGCGAGACGAGGAGCGCGGTGACGGCGAGCGTCAGGGGCAGCGGCGTTGCCCAGAGTGAGGGAATGTAGTTTTTGTAGAACGCCACGTTCAGCGCCCGCCCGTCGCTGAGCGGCACGATCACGCCCGCCCCGTTGCGCTCGGCATAGTCGAGGTAGTGCGCCTGCGCCGGAAGGTCGGCCCCGCCCGCCACAGGCCTCGTCCAAGTGGCCCCATCGAGGAACATGGTGGGGTCGGCCCCTTCCGGCAGCGGCGTCGTGGCTGGCGCGGAGCCGGCCGGCGTCCCCTCGCCCGAGCCGTTAAGGAGCGCGCGCAAGGGCACCTGGAAGCGCACGAACGCCTCGCTCACCCAAGGCTCGAGCGCAGGATCGCGCTCATTCGAGATCCAGAAGCGGGTGTAGTCGGTGCTGTTGACGCGAGCGATGTCGGTCTGAAGTTCGGCCGGCACGCTCTCGATTAAGCGGGCGACGGCCCCGGCGCGGCTCGACAGCTCGGTGCGGGTCGCCGTGCGCAGGTCTGCTCGGAAGTAGTCCCAAGAAATGCACAGGCCGATCGTCTGGGCGGCGAAGAGCGCCACCAGCATCGAGGCGAGGAGCTGGACGGTCAGGCTCTTGTGCCAGAAGGTGAGAACGCGCATCACGCGGTGAAGACCTCCGGCATGAAGCTGTAGCCGCCGCCCCAATGGGTCTGGATGATGGCCGGGTTCTTCGGGTCGGCCTCGACCTTGCGGCGCAGGCGGCTGACCTGGTTGTCGATCGAGCGGTCGAAGGGATCGGCCTCGCGCCCGACGGTGAGGTCGAGGAGCTGGTCGCGCGTGAGCACCATTCCGGCATGCTCGACGAAGACCTTGAGGAGGCGGAACTCGGCGGTCGAGAGCGGCACGCCCACTCCGTCTTCGCCTTGCAGCTCGCGCCGGCCGAGGTCCAACGTCCAGCGGTCGAAGCGCATGAGGCCGGCGCGCCGCGCCGCGCGCTGGGGCGGCAGGCTGTTGACGCGCCGCAGCACCGCCTTGATGCGGGCGAGAAGCTCGCGCGAGGAGAAGGGCTTGACCAAGTAATCGTCCGCCCCAAGCTCCAGGCCGATGACCCGGTCGGTCTCCTCGGCGCGGGCGGTGAGGAAGATCACCGGCACACCGGCGCTTGGCCCCGAGCGCAGCTCGCGGCAGAGGGTAAGCCCGTCCTCGCCCGGCATCATGATGTCGAGAACCACGAGGTCAGGCGCACCGCGCTCCAGGAGGCGGCGCAGCGCCGCGCCGTTCTCGGCGGTGGAGACGCGGTAGCCCTGCTGGAGGAGATACTTGCCGACGAGGTCGCGAATGTCGCGGTGGTCATCGACGACGGCGATGTGGGGCACGCTCTCCATGGCTGACCTCGAAACGCTGAACACGCCTCCTTCTATAGTGAACTCCAGCGAGTATCGCCCGCACGTAAGTGTATCAGGATGTATCAAGATTGCGGTGGCGCCGCACTTTGAGCCTCGCGGGCGATACAATTCAGTACAATCGGCGACAGGCGCGGCACAGGGCTGCGACAGGCGGCGGCTAGCTTGATCCTCGAAGCGGCGGGGAGACCCCGAGCGGGACATCCTCTCGGCCCGCAGGGGGAACGGAAGAGGCGCCGATGCGCCGCCTCAGCCTCCCCGCCGCTCCCGGAAGCGTCGCTGCGGCGAAAGTCGCGCGCGCTTCCGCTCCCCCGAACCACGAAATGGAAAGCAGACACCCATGACCCTCTCCAAGATCCTGTCCGCCGCCGTCGTCGCCACCGCCACCTTCGCGGCCGCGCCCGCCCTCGCCCTCGTTCCCGGCTCCGAGCACTACCGCGAGCGCGCCGAGCAGATCGAGCGCCAGGCTGTGGCGAGCGGCATCATCGCCCGGCCCGCCGGCGAGCGCACTCGGGCGTTGGGGGCCGACGCCACCTATGGCTACGCCGCCCCCGTCCGCGTCGGCGAAGTGGCGCCGATCAACAACAACCACTACCGCGACCGTGCCGACGAGCAGTCGCGCCACCAGCTCCAGGCGCGCTGACGGGCAACGCCCACCAGCTCCAGGCCCCGCTGACCGCTCCTCCCCCTCCACCGATCAGCGGACCTGGCGACCCGGCCTCCCCCATCCCCTGACGGGAGGCCGGGATCCACCGACGACGCCCTTTGGCGACCGCGACGGCACGCACGCGCCGCCTCGCACCCCAACCCGACATTCAAGAACGCGCACCACCGATCCGCCGCCGCGCCGCGGGGACCGGAGCGTCCGGTCACGCGCATCCGACGCCACGAAGTGGAACTTGCATGGTAGCCCTCACCGTCAACGGCGCCCCGGTGGACATTTCGGCCGCGCCCGACAAGCCGCTTCTCTGGGCCCTGCGCGAGGATCTCGGCCTTCTCGGTCCCAAATACGGCTGCGGCATAGCCCAGTGCGGCGCCTGCCGCGTCCTCGTCGACGGCGAGTCGACGCCCTCCTGCGCGATCGCCCTCGGCGAGGTCGCCGGCGCCGCCGTCGTGACCATCGAGGGGCTTGCGGCGCACGACGGCACGCTCTCGCCCGTTCAGCAGGCGTGGCTCGACGAGCAGGTGCCCCAATGCGGCTTCTGCCAGCCGGGCTTCCTGATCGCCGTCACCGCGCTCCTGGCCAGCAATCCCGATCCCACCGACGCCGAGATCGACGAGGCGCTCACCAACATCTGCCGATGCGGGACCTATCCCCGCATCCGCCGCGCCATCCATCGCGCCGCCGCGCAGCAAGCCCGAGCCTGAGGAGCGCGCCATGCCCCGCCTTCTGTCCCGCCGCGCCTTTCTTCTCACCGGCGCCGCGCTCGGCGGCACCGCCCTCGTCGCGGCCGTCGGCGGCGTCGGCTACCTCGCCTCGGTCGACGTCGACGGGCTCGGCGGCTCCCTTGATGGCGGCGACGCCGTCCTCAATGCCTTCCTGACCATCCGCGACGACGGCCGCATCGTCGTCCAGGTGCCGCGCGCCGAGATGGGCCAGGGCATCCATACAGGTCTTGCGATGGTGGTCGCCGAGGAGCTGGACCTGCCCTTCGACCAACGCATCAGCGTCGAGTTCCCGGTCGAGCCGCTCCCGGCCTACTCCATCTGGGCGCAGTTCCTGCGCGTGCGGCCGGAGGAGGCGAGTGGGCCCGCCGTGTGGCTTGGGCGGCGCGTGCTCGGCCAGCTCGGCTTCATCGGCACCGGCGCATCCTATTCCACCATGGCTCTTTGGCACCCGATGCGCGTCGCGGGCGCCTCAGCGCGCCGGATGCTCATGGATGCCGCCGCCGCGCGCCTCGGGGTGCCCGTCGCGGATCTCTCGACCGGCGACGGCTTCGTGCGGCACGCGGCGTCCGAGCGCAGCCTCTCCTATGGCGAGCTCGCCCGCGGGGCCGCGCTCCTGCCGCCTCCCGACGATCCCGTCCTCAAGCCCGCGTCCGAATGGCGCCTGATCGGCCGGCCGCAAAGCCGCGTCGACCTGCCAGCCAAGATCCGCGGCGAGCCGGTCTTCGGCATGGACGTGGTGCTGCCGGGCATGCTCCACGCCGCGATCCGCCACGCCCCGGTCTTCGGAGCCCATGTCGGCGCCGTCGCCAACGAGGCGGCCGTGCGGGCGCAGCCGGGCGTCCTCGACGTTGCGGTGATCAACAACCGCCAGGTGGCGGTGGTCGCCGACTCCTGGTGGCGGGCCGAGCAGGCCGCGTGGCTCCTCGACATCGCCTGGACGCGAACCGCGGCGGACGACGTCGACAGCCCGCAGATGACCGACCAGCTGTGGGCCGCCCTCGGCGGCGCGGGCGGCGATCCCCACGAGCACATCGCCGAGGGCGACGTGGCATCCGTTCTCGCGAACGGCGATGTCCCAACCATCGAGGCGACCTACGAGGTGCCCTTCGTGGCGCATGCCTGCATGGAGCCGCTCAACGCGACCGTGATCGTCCGAGACGACGGTTCGGCGGAAGCCTGGGTGCCCTCCCAGTCCCCCTTCGGCGTGCGCTCAGGCGTCGAACAGGGGACCGGCTGGGCCGGCGTCGAGACCTCGTCGATCACCTGCCACGTCACCATGAGTGGCGGCGCCTTCGGTAGGCGCGGCGACGCGGACGTCACGGCTGAGGCCGCGTTTCTCGCCGCCCGACACCGGGGCCGACCCGTCAAGCTGATCTGGTCGCGCGAGGAGGACATCGCCCGCGGCCTGTTCCGCCCCCACGCCGCGGCGCGCCTGTCGGCCGCGCTCGGGCCCGACGGCCTGCCGCTCGCCTATGACGCTCTCGTCGCCAGCCAGTCGATCTTCCAGGCGGTCGCCGGCCGCAACCTGCCCTTCACTCCCAGCCCGCACGGCGACGCCCTGATCGCGGAAGGGCTCGACAAGCACCACTACGCCATTCCCAATCGCCGGCTGCGCAGCCGGCACGTGCCCAGCCACGTGCCGCTCGGCGTCTGGCGCTCGAACGGCTTCTCGTTCAACACCTTCTTCTCCGAGAGCTTCGTCGACGAGTGCGCGGCGGCAGCCGGCCGGGATCCGCTGGACTATCGCCGGGCGCTGTTGCGCGACCAGCCGCGGCACCTCGCCGTCCTGAACCGGGTGGCGGAGATCGCCGGCTGGGGCGGGGCGCTGCCGCCGGGGCGCGGGCGCGGCATCGCCATCGAGGAGTGCTACCGCAGCGTGATCGCGCAGGTCGCCGAGGTCACCGTCGCCCCCGACGGCGAGATCCGGGTGGAGCGCGTCTTCTGCGCGATCGACGCGGGCCTCGTCATCAACCCCGACGCGGTCGCCGCGCAGATGGAGGGCGGCATCGTCTTCGGCACGACCACCGCCCTGATGAGCGCGATCACCATCCGGAGCGGGGCGGTGGTCGAGTCGAACTTCCACGACTTTCCCATGCAGCGCATCGTTGACGCGCCGGACGTCGTCGTCTCGATCCTCGAGAGCTCCCTGCCGCCGGGCGGCGCGGGCGAGCCCGGCATCGTTCCGACGGCCGCGGCGATCGGCAACGCGATCTTCGCCGCCACTGGCCGGCGCCTGCGCGCCCTGCCCTTCGCCGTCACCGAGACGACCGGCGAGCGCCGCACCCGCTCCGTCCTGCCGGCCGATGCTGCGGGCGCGTGACGCCCTCACCGCCCTGCCTACGCGCCATCTCCTCCATCCCCACCAACAACCGATCCGCCACAAGGACATACTCATGACCAAACCCTGGACCACATCCGACATGCCCTCGCAGCGCGGCCGCACGATTGTCGTGACCGGCACCGGCGGCCTCGGCTACGAGGACGCGCTGGCGCTCGCCCGCGCCGGTGCCGACGTCATCCTGGCGGGCCGCAACCCTGCAAAGGGCGCCGAGGCGGTCGCCCGCATCAAGGTCGACGTGCCCGGCGCGACGATCGCCTTCGAGGCGCTGGATCTCGCGAGTCTCGCCTCCGTGGAAGCGTTCGGGCAGCGGCTCGCCGCCACCCGCCAGCGCATCGACGTGCTGATCAACAATGCCGGCGTCATGACGCCGCCGCGCCGCCAGACCACCACCGACGGGCTCGAGCTTCAGTTCGGCACCAACTATCTCGGCCACTTCGCCTTGACCGCCCACCTCCTGCCGCTCCTGAAGAAGGGCCGCAACCCGCGCGTCGTCACGCTTTCGAGCGTCGCCGCCCGCCAGGGCGCCATCGACTTCGACGACCTCCAGAGCGAGCGCGCCTACAAGCCGATGGCGGCTTACGCGCAGTCCAAGCTCGCCTGTTTGATCTTCGCCCTCGAGCTCCAGCACCGCAGCGACCTTGCCGGTTGGGACATCGCCAGCATCGCCGCCCATCCCGGCGTGTCGCGCACCGACCTCCTCCACAATGCGCCCGGACGCTTTAGCCCGCAGGGGCTGGCGCGCTCGCTCCTACCCTTCTTGTTCCAGCCGGCGGCACAGGGCGCCCTGCCGACGCTCTTTGCCGCGACCGCGCCGATGGCACATGCCGGCGGCTACTACGGCCCGAACCGCTTGAGCGAGACGCGCGGCTATCCCACCGAGGCGCGCACCCCGAAGGCGGCGCTGGTGGCCCAGGTCGCCGATCG
>CANJKV010000015.1 GCA_947474855.1 Aurantimonadaceae bacterium
CGAGCCCCAGCCGACCTTGTCCCAGCGCTCGTAAGGGGCGCCGCCGGGCTCCTTGACGACGATCCAGGAATGCTCGGCGATCGCGCCCTTCAGCCCGCCGGTGCGCGCCGCCATGACGAAGAGCGCCGCTTCCGGGCTCTCCTTGGCCGGCGGCAGGATGGCGGCCGAGCCCCAGTCGGCCTGGCGCCAGGAGCGGGGATGGTCGCCCATGACCCAGAGCGCGGCGGAGACCGCGGCGGGAACGAGGTAGATGAGAACGAAGGCGGCGAGGCAGAGCATAAGAACGCGGCGCATGCGGCTGGCGGGACCGGGATGAGGTTGCTAGGAGCGGCGCGGCCCGTCGACCGCATCGGCAAAGATGGTGTCGGCGCCTGCGGGCCGAAATGAGATGGCGCATGGAAAATCCGGTTCTGGTCGAAGTGACGCGGGGTCCGCTGGTCGAGAGCCGCCACCGCGGCGCCTTCGCGGTGGTGGACGCCGGAGGCGCGATCGTCGCGAGCGCCGGCGACGTCGAGCGGCCCATCTATCCGCGCTCGGCCATCAAGGTGTTCCAGGCCCTGCCGCTGGTGGAGAGCGGCGCGGCGGACGCCTTCGGCTTCGGCGATGCCGAGCTGTCGCTCGCCTGCGCCTCGCATTCGGGCGAGCCCGGCCACGCGGGCCTCGCCGCCTCCATGCTGGAGCGCGCCGGCCTGGGCCCCGCCTGCCTCGAATGCGGCGCCCATTGGCCCTTCGATCCGGCGGTCGCGCGCGACATGGCGCGGGCGGGCGCGGAGCCGACGCCGCTCCATAACAACTGCTCGGGCAAGCATGCCGGCTTCCTCTGCACCGCCGCCCATCTCGGCGAGGACGTCGCGGGGTACGTGCGCGCCGAGCACGCTGTTCAGCGCCGCGTCACCGCGGCCATCGCCGACGTGACGGGCGCTGCGCTCTCGCCGGACGTCTGCGGCACGGACGGCTGCTCGATCCCGACCTATGCCGCGCCGCTCGCGAGCTTCGCGCGCGGCTTCGCGCGCCTCGCCGCCGGCGCGGGCGTGCCGGCCGAGCGGGCGCGGGCCGGACGCCGGCTGATCGAGGCCTGCATGGCGCGGCCGTGGGAGATGTCCGGCACGGGCCGGGTCTGCCGGAGCCTGATGGAGGCGGCGCCCGGCCGGATCTTCGCCAAGACCGGCGCCGAGGGCGTCTTCTGCGGGGCCCTTCCCGAGCGGGGCCTCGGCTTCGCTCTGAAGATCGACGACGGGGCGACGCGGGCGGCCGAGTGCCTCGTCGCGGCGCTTCTCGCGGAACTCGTCCGGGCGCCCGAGCCGGATCTCGCGGCGCGCCTCGACGCCCTGGCGGCGCCCGTCCTGCGCAACTGGGAAGGCGTCGAGGTCGGCGGCCTTCGCCCGACCCCGGCGGTTGCCGCGGCCGTCCGCTAAGGGCTCGCCTCAGGCGGGCTTGGCGGCCTTGCTCGCGCGGCGGCGCGGCGCGCGCGCGGGCTTCTTGGCGGGCTCGTCCGCGGGCTCGGCGGCGCTTCGGGTCTTCAGCCGGATGCGCGCCATGCCGTTCGCGCCGCTCTGCGTATCGAAGAGCCCCGAGGCGCGCACGAGGTCGCTGAGCTTCTTGTGGCCGAAGGTGCGCGAATCGAAGTCGGAATAGCGGTTGAAGATCTGCTTGCCGAACTCGCCGAGCCCGATCCAGCCGTCTTCCGTCTCGTCGCGCTCGGCGAGCGCGAAGACCTCGCGCAGGAGGTCGCGCGCCTCGCCCATGCCGCCCTGCGGCGCCGGGGCCGCCGCGCCCCCGGCGGGCGCGGGCAGGAGGTTCTCCGTATAGATGAAGCGCATGCAGGCCTGCCGGAAGCTTTCCGGCGTCTTCGCCTCGCCGAAGCCGTAGACGGCGAGGCCGTTCTCCCGCAGCCGCGCGGCGAGGCGGGTGAAGTCGGAATCCGACGACACGATGCAGAAGCCGTCGAAGCGCCCCGAATGCATGAGGTCCATGGCATCGATGACGAGCGAGATGTCGGAGGCGTTCTTGCCCGTGACATAGGCGAACTGCTGCTGCGGAAGGATCGCGTGGCGCGACAGGACGTCGGTCCAGCCCTTCATGCGCGGACTGGAGAAGTCGCCGTAGATACGCCGAACGCTCGCTTCGCCGAGCTTGGCGATCTCGTCGAAGAGCCCGTCGACGATCCGGGCGGACGCGTTGTCGGCGTCGATGAGGACGGCGAGGCGGTGCGATCGGTTGTCGGCCATCGGGGCTCCTGATGCGGTCGGCTGGGGGCATAGCACGAAACGCCGGGCCCAGTGCGACGGAACATGCTCGGCGCCGAACGGGGTCGGTTCAGCCGCGCCGCTCCGTGAAGTCGCGGAACCACCGCGCCGCCTCCGCCTCCTCCACCGCCCCGGCCGCGACGTCCATCACGAACTGATAGACGAGGCCGTTGTCGGCGGTGAGGGCATAGCCGTGTTTCGCCAGGAACACCGCCGCCACGAGGATCCCCGTGCGCTTGTTGCCGTCGATGAAGGGATGGTTTCGAAGGATCCCGTACAGATAAGCGGCCGCGAGATCATGCACCTCGGGTTCGCCGTAGGCTGCTTTGTTCACGGGGCGGGCGAGCGCCGATTCGAGAAGCGACATGTCGCGAATGCCTCGAAGGCCGCCGAACCGGTCTATCTGCTCAATCTGGATCTGCTCGACCGCCGCCTGGGAAACCCAGCGCCAGCTCACTTCGCCAGCCTGGCCAAGGCGTCGCGGTACTTGTCCATGAATTCGCGAGCGTGGGCGAGCTCCTCCTCGAACTCGTCCGTCGATTTGACGAGCCGGATGCCGTCCTCGGTCGGTATCGCCTGGAGCCGATCTCCCGTGGAGAAGCCGGCGCGATCGAGAAGCTCCTTCGGGAGGATCACGCCTTCCGAATTGCCGATCTTGCGGACCACGGTGTTCATCGCGCACAGCTCCGATGGTAATAACGAATGTTATAACTACGGGGCAGGGCGGTCGGATTCAAGAGGGTCAATGGGCGAGGATCGTGTCGGCCGGCGCGCGGAGGGTCCAGACGACACCCGCCGGGGCGTAGGTCATGTCGACGGAGCCGCCGAGGCCGCGGGCGGTCATCTTCTGCGTGACCAGCGTCCCGAACCCCGAGCGCTTGGGCTCGACCACGGTCGGGCCGCCGATCTCGCGCCAGGTGATGCGGAACTCGTCCGCCAGCGTCCAGTCGATCTCGACGCGTCCCTCGTCGACGGAGAGGGCGCCGTACTTCGCCGCGTTGGTCGCGAGTTCGTGGAAGGCGAGTCCGATGGTCTGGGCTGCGGACGGGTTGATCTTGACCTCCGGGCCCGACGCTCGGATCTGACTGCCGGCGCCGAAGGCCCGAAGCTGCGACGCGGCGAGCTCGGCGACGGACGCCGAGTCCCAACCCCGGCCCGCCAGGAGATCGGCCGAGCGGGCGAGCGAGCTCAACGCTTCGGAGAGGGTCGCGAGGAACTGCGTCGTGTCCGAGCTTTCCTTGGCGGCCCGGCGGGCGATCGCCGCGATCAGCGCGTACTGGTTCTTGGCGCGATGGGTCATCTCGCGCATCAGGAAGCGGTTCTGCTGCTCGGCCTCGCGACGGTCGCGGGATGCCTGGGCCAGCACCTTCGACACCTCGCCGATCTCCATGATCTCGGTGGAGACCGCCGAGGCCGGCTCGCCCCGCCCGATCCGCTCGGCCTGGATCTTCAGCACCTCGATCGGCCGGGCGATCTTGCGGCCGAGATACCAGGCCAGAAAGATGCAGAACAGGAGAAGCAGGGCCGTTCCCCAGGCGAGAAGAGCCCAGGATCGGATGATCGGCCGCTCGACCGCGCTGCCGGGCACGGTGACGTGCGTGGTCCAGCCGGACAATTGGGAGCGGACCTCCGCCTCCAGCGCGCGGTCGTCGGCCGGCGCGGCGGGCCCGGCCGGATCGGGCGCGACGCGCACGATGGAGCGCTTCTCGTCGTCGCGGATCTCCGCCGTCCAGCTATGGGGCAGCTGACGGGCGGCGACCACCTCGTCGAGGTCCGCCGCGCTCTTGTTGATCGCGAGAACGTAGGGGACGGTGTCGCCCCGGCGTACGGGCACGGCGACGTAGAACACCTCCTCCCCGGCGACCGGTCCGTAGAATACGCCCGACACCTGGGCCTCGCCCGTCGCGAAGGCGCGCTCGATCGCGGGCGAGTAGGTCACCTTCCGCGGCGGCGACGGATAGGGCAGCCGGGTGTTCATGACGACGTCGAGGTCCGGCCTGACCAGGGCGGCGTTGGTCTCGCTCCCGTCCAGCGCGACGGCCGTGCGCAGGTGGAAGTTGGCGAGGTCGTTGGCGTCGATCGAGGGCGACGAGGCGAGGACCCGCGCCGTCGTGATCATGCCGAAGATCTCGCGGTCGACCGCGTTGGAGATGATCTCGGCCGTGTCGGCCACCTGCGTCAGCGCCACCTCTTCCTGCTGGCGGTCGAACTCCAGGATCAGGAAGACGCTGAACAGGATCGCCGGCGCCATGACGACGAGCGCGAAGCCGATGAGGTAGGCGATGAGCGGCGGCCGGCGTCGCAGCCGGCGCGCCATGCGGAACGGCCGCAGCCCGGCGCGGAGAAGACCCGTTTTTTCGGCGTCGGCGGCCATGAGGGGGCAATTCCGGTGATGGTCGGCACGCGCGGCGGTGGAACGGCCCCTTCGACCTGCCCGCCGCCGCGCGAGCGTGCCACGACTATAGGTGATGGCCCGCGGAAGTGCCAGGATGCCGGACCCCTGGGATCGCCCCGAGAAGTTTCGCAACGACCTCGATGCGCCCGATGCGTGCAAATCCCCGCGTGGCTTCCTATGTCCGGATGAAATGCTTCAAGGAGAATCCGTCCGTGAAATCGGGACCCGTCGCGTTCATCTTATGGCTCTGCTGCCTGATCGGCATCTGCGGGTTGCACCGCATCTATCTCGGCCGATTCTGGACCGGCCTCCTGTGGATCTTCACCTTCGGTCTTCTCGGCGTCGGGCAGCTCATCGACCTGTTCCTGCTTCCCGGCATGGTGCGGGAAGAAAACCTGACCTCCCGCCTTCAGGCCATCGAGCGCGAGCGCCGTCACGTGCCCGTCCGATAAAGGGTGGGCTCAAACCAGCAGTTGCCGGACCTTCCAGCCGGCCGCTGCCAGGCTCTCGCGGCGCGGCGCCGGTTCGCGTCGCAGCAGCGCGTGGAAGGCCGGGGTCTGGTCCCTCTCGCCAGCGCCGAGCGCGGCTCGGACGATGCCGCCTTCGACATAGAAGGCGGTGAAGCTGTCGCCGTCGAGGTCGCCCTCGACATGGACCTCGTCGAAGCCTTCGACATGGCCGACGTAGCGCAGCGGCGAGAACTGCGCGGTCCAGAAGAAGGGCACCCCGTCGAAGGCGGCGTCCCGTCCCATCATCGCGCGCGCGGCATGGCGGCCGTGCTGCTGCGCGACGCGCCAGTGCTCGATCCGCACCGGCTTCCGGTGCCCGTGCACGGGGAAGGATGCGACGTCGCCGCCGAGAAAGAGCTGATCGACCGCCATCAGTCGTTCGTCGACGACGAGCCCGCGGCCGGCGCGCTCGGCGCCTTCGACGAGGCCGGACCGAGGCGCGGCGCCGACGGCGGAGATCAGGAGGTCGGCCTCCACCCGCCGCCCGTCTTCGAGGAGAACGGCGCCGGGACCGGCCGAGGCCGGCGTGGCTCCCGTCAGCACCGTCACGCCGGCTTCCCGGTGTCGCGCGAGGAGCCGACGGGCAACGGCTTCGCCGAACTGCTTGGCGAAGGGCAGCGGATCCCGAGCGATCACGGTGACGCGCTTGCCGCTCTGGACGAGAGCGGCCGCGGCCTCCATGCCGATGAAGCCCGACCCGATGATCGCGACGCTGTCGGCCGGGTCCGCCGCGATCTTCAAGGCCTTGGCGTCGGTGTGGCTGCGCAGCGAAAAGAGCTTGGCCGTATCGGCGCCGGCGAGGTCGAGCGGCGCCGCACCGCTGCCGGGCGCCGCGAAGCAGGCGTCGTAGGCGAGCGAGCCGCCGTCCGCGAAGCGGATGGTCCGCGACGGCGGGTCGACGACGGCAACCGCGCGGTTCATCCACTCGATGCCGCGAGCTGCGAGGTCGTCCCGGTCGGCGATCGGAAGCCCGTCGTCTTTCTTCTTGCCCTGGAGATAGGTCTTGGAAAGGTCGGTCCGGTCATAGGGGTTCTCGTCCTCCGCCGAGATGAGGACGATCCGGCCGTCGAAGCCGGCGGCGACGAGTTCGTCGGCGCATTCGAGGCCGGCCGCCCCCGCGCCGACGATCGCGTAGACCTTCGAGCCGCCGCGCCGGCGGTGGGCGGCCGTCACGGCCGGGCGGCTCGTCGCCGCGCCGGGCTCGACGTCGACGAAAACGCGGCCGTTCTCGACGCGCGCCTCGAAGCGCGCCAGGCAGTCGCGCGCCGGCGGCTCCAGGCGCTCACCGTCGGTCAGATCGAAGATCGCGTGGTGCCAGGGGCAGATCACCTGGTCGCCGACACGCAGGCCTTTCTTCAAAGGCGCGCCCTTGTGCGGGCAGCGGGCGCCGGTCGCCAGGACGCGCTCGCCGCTGCGCGCGAGGAGCACCTTGACGCCCTGCGCCTCGACCTCCGTCAGGCCGTCGCTGGACAGGTCGTCGAAGGCGCAGACGTCGGTCATCGGCATGGGGCGCTCCTTGGCATCGTTCCAAACGGTTCGCCGGGAACGACGATGAAGGGCCGCCGTTCCGTGGCCGACTGACGACCCTCAGTCGAGCGCACGAACGAAAGGGCGGGAGCCCGTCGGCGCCCGCCCTCGCGATCGTCCGCTCGGATTCGAAGCGGTCAGGCGATGCCGACCTGGGTCACGATCACCGGCGCTCCGTCCGGCACGCGGTTGTAGAGGTCGATGATGTCGTGGTTCATGAAGCGCACGCAGCCCGACGAGACGGCCTTGCCGATCGTCCAGTATTCCGGCGTGCCGTGCAGGCGGTACAGGGTGTCCTGCCCGTTCTGGAAGAGGTAGAGGGCGCGCGCGCCGAGCGGGTTGCCCAGGCCGCCTTCCATGCCGTCGGCATATTCCGCGAGGTCGGGCCGGCGCTGGATCATCTCGCGCGGCGGCGTCCAGCGCGGCCAGCGCTTCTTGAACTGCACGACGGCGTTGCCGCCCCACGAGAAGCCCTCGCCGCCGATGCCCACGCCGTAGCGCATGGCCCGGCCGCCCGGCTCGACGAAGTAGGCGTAGCGCGAGGCCGTGTCGACGACCACCGTGCCCGGCATCGCGCCGGTCGGATCGGCGACTTCCTGGCGGAAGAAGCGAGGATCGACCCGGGAGGGATCAATGGCCGGAATCTGGAACCCGTCGTCGTAGATCGGCCCGTACATGTCGGGAAGATAGGAGCTTGCATAGGGCGACCCGCCGGCGAAGGGCGTCAGGCCGGCGATGCGGGCGCGCGGACCCGTGGTGCAGCCCGCGACGAGCGTCGTCGCACCGAGGCCGAGGCCGACGAGAAGGGAGCGGCGCGACAGCCCGTCGCGCCCCGCGATGGGGGAAGAGGTCATGATCCAGCCTGCGGTTTATCGGCCGCCGATCACGCCGGCGACGCTTTTTGACTTGGGCGTTTAACGGGGTTCGAGGAAAAAAGTTCCTCTTCCTTGGAATAGACAAGGATCGCGCGTCCGCGCCTCAGATCAGGTCCGGCAGTCCAGCAAGGTCCGGCAGCACCGCGCTCGGGGGCATGTCGAGATATTCGTCGGGTTCGTTGCCGCGATTGATCCAGACGGCGTGGAAGCCGAAACGCGAGGCGCCGGCCACGTCCCAGCGATTGGAGGACTGGAAGCTGACGGCGTCGGGATAGATGCGAAAGCGCGTGGTCACCAGGTCGTAGACGCGCGGGTCGGTCTTGAAGCAGCCCGCATCGTCGGCCGAAAGCACCGCGTCGAAGAGGCTCGCGATCCCGGCGCTGCGCGCGGCGCGCGCGAGCATGGCGTGGCTGCCGTTGGACAGGATCGCGAGCCGCGCCCCGCGCTCCTTCAGCCGCCGCAGCGTCGCCGGCACCTCTTCGAAGGTATCGAGATCGCGATAAGCGTCGAGAAGGCGCTCGCGCAGCGCCTCGTCGCGGCAGTCCTTCTTGGCCATGGCCCAGTCGAGCGCGTCCTCCGTCAGCTGCCAGAAGTCGCGTGTCCGAGCGCCCATCATCGAGCGCGTCCAGGAATATTCGAGCTGCTTGCGCCGCCAGATCTCGGCGATCTCGCGCTCCTTCGCGCCCAACGAGCCGGCATGGCGCTTGGCGGCCGCGCCCGTGTCGAACAAGGTGCCGTAGGCGTCGAAGACGTAAACGGAATGCACGGGTCGTCCCTCCGGGGCGGCGGTTGCGCAGGTCCAGCCGAGAAGCCTATGACGCGGGTGGAGCCGGAATGGAACCCGTCCTTCGCGTTTGCGAAGGGACGAGGTGACGCGGAGAAGGACAAGTGGCATGGCGGGCGAGACGTCGAAGACGCGAACTTTCGTCGACGGGACGTGGCTGGACGGCAATCCGGGCCTCGTCGGTCCGCGGAGCCACGCGATCTGGCAGGGCACCAGCGTCTTCGACGGCTCGCGCTGGTTCGAGGGCGTGGCGCCCGACCTCGACCGCCATTGCGCGCGTGTCAACCGCTCGGCGGAGGCTCTCGGCCTCAAGGCCCTCGTTCCTGCCGAGGAGATCGCCCGCCTGACCTGGGAGGGCCTGGAAGGCTTCGATGGCTCCACCGCCGTCTACATTCGCCCGATGTACTGGGCGGAGGAGGGCGGCTTCATGGGCGTGCCGGCCGATCCGAACTCGACGCGCTTCCTCCTGTGCCTCTACGAGACACCGATGCAGCCGCCGACGAAGGGCCTGACGCTCGGCGTTTCGCCCTTCCGCCGGCCGGGTCCCGAAACCATGCCCACCGCCGCCAAGGCGGGGTGCCTTTATCCGAACAGCGGCCGGGCGATCATGGAGGCGGCGGGCCGCGGCTTCGACAACGCGCTCATGCTCGACCCCGTCGGCAACGTCGCGGAGACCGCGACCTCCAACATCTTCCTCGTCATCCAGGGCGTCGTGAAGACGCCGACGCCGAACGGATGCCTGCTCGACGGCATCACCCGCCAGCGCGTGATCAAGCTCCTGCGCGAGGCTGGACGCGAGGTGGTGGAGTGCTCGCTGACCGTCGCCGACTTCCTCGCCGCCGACGAGGTGTTCACCACCGGCAACTTCTCCAAGGTCGTTCCGATCGCCCGCATCGAGGGGCGCGACTACGGCGCGGGCGAGGTCTGGCGCGAGGCGCGCGAGGCCTACTGGCGCTTTGCCGGGATCAACGCGTCCGCCTGATGCGGCCTTCGGGTGGCTATTCGCCGCGGGGGCGCTAGAAAGAGGCGCAACGAATCGACGGCGCGCCGCCCGACGGGGCGCGTCCGAGACAGCCGGTCACCTGCCACGAAGGAGACGACCCCATGGCCTTCACGCTTCCCGAACTTCCCTACGCCTACGACGCGCTCCAGCCCTACATGTCGGCCGAGACGCTCCAGTTCCACCACGACAAGCACCACCAGGCCTATGTCGACATGGGCAACAAGCTCGCGGCGGAAGCCGGCCTCGGCGACGCCTCGGTCGAGGAGGTGGTGAAGCAGTCCTTCGGCAAGAACCAGCCGCTCTTCAACAATGCCGGCCAGCACTACAATCACATCCACTTCTGGCAGTGGATGAAGCCGAACGGCGGCGGCAAGAGCCTGCCCGGCAGGTTGCAGGCGGCGATCGACACCGATCTCGGCGGCTACGACAAGTTCCGCAACGACTTCATCGAGGCCGGCAAGGGCCAGTTCGGCTCGGGCTGGGCCTGGCTCGCGGTCAAGGACGGCAAGCTCGCCATCATGAAGACCCCGAACGGCGAGAACCCGCTCGTCCACGGCGCTTCGCCGATCCTCGGCGTCGACGTCTGGGAGCACTCCTACTACATCGACTACCGCAACGCCCGGCCGAAGTACCTCGAGGCCTTCGTCGACAACCTCGTCAACTGGGACCACGTCCTGGAAATGTACGAGAAGACCGGCGCCTGAGCCTTTCCGCCCGATCGATCGAAGCGCCTCGCCGTACGCCGCGGCGGGGCGCTTTCGCGTTTCGCGCCTGAATCTCGCGAAGTTGAGAATAATTCCAGGGCAAGCGGATGCCGACTCGGCTTTGCTCCGCTACCTTTTGGCGAGGGAGACGCATCGCCGGCTCCCGGCACGAACCCGGAGCCCCCGCGCATGCGACCATGCTTCTCAGTTTCGCTTCTTTCCGCCGTCGCGTTCGTCGCGGCCGGCGCCGCCGTTCTTCCGGCCACGGCTCAGAACGGGGATCCGATCGCCGAGCGCCAGCAGGTGATGAAGGACGTCGGCCGTCAGTCCCGCACGCTCAACCAGATGGTGAAGGGCGAGGCGCCCTTCGACGCGGCGGCGGCGGTCGCTGCATTTCAGGCGATGAACCAGGACGCGCAGCGCTTCGGCACCCTGTTCCCCGAGGGCAGCGAAACGGGCGGCGATACCGAGGCCTCGCCGGACATCTGGACGAACCGCGCCGAGTTCCAGGAGCACCTCGACAAGTTCGCGGCCGCTACGGCGGCTGCTGCCGCCGCGGCGCCGCAGGACGTCGCGGCTCTGTCCGAGCAGTTCCGGGCGGTGGGCGGCAATTGCCGCAGCTGCCACGAGGACTTCCGCGTCGACAACTGATCGAGGGGGCGGGAGATGCTGGAGCGCACCCTCGCCGTGGTGTTCGGCCTCGCCGTTGTCGGCGGCGGCGCCTTCTACGTCCTGACGATGCCGCGCCCGCTCGACGCCGCGACGCTTGGTGACGGCTCGGGCGGCGACGTGGCGCGGGGCGAGCGCATCTTCCACGTCGGCGGCTGCATCTCCTGCCACGCGACCGAGCGGCCGGAAGAGGGCGCTCAACCGCTCCTCGCCGGCGGCGAGCCGTTGAAAACGCCCTTCGGCACCTTCTACGGCCCCAACATCTCGCCGCATCCGACCGACGGCATCGGCGCTTGGAGCTACGCCGACTTCGCCAACGCGATGAAGCGCGGGCTCGATCCGGAAGGCCGGCATCTCTACCCGGCCTTCCCTTACGCCTCCTACGTCAAGATGCGGCCGGAAGACCTCGCCGACCTCTGGGCTTACATGAAGAGCCTGCCGCCGGCCGAAGGACGGGCGCCGGCAAACGACTTGGCCTTCCCCTTCAACATTCGCCGCGGCGTCGGCCTGTGGAAGCTCGCCTTCCTGCCGGTGGAGGGGCCCATCGTGCCGCTTGCCCCCGGCGCGCCCGAGTCGGTCAAGCTCGGCCAGTACCTCGTCGAAGGCCCCGGCCATTGCGGCCAGTGCCATACGCCGCGCTCGTTCGACGGCGCGGGCGGGTTGATCGAGACGCGGTGGCTGGCCGGCGCGCCGAACCCGGAAGGGCGGGGCGGCATCCCCAACATCACGCCGGGCGGCAAGACGGGCTCCTGGTCTGAAGGCGACCTCGTCGAGTATTTCGCCAGCGGCTTCACCCCGGACTTCGACTCGGTCGGCGGCTCCATGGCCGACGTGCAGCGCAACCTGGCCGAGCTGTCGGACGGCGACCGCGAGGCGATCGCCGCCTATCTCAAAGCGATCCCGCCGGTCGGCGAGGAGGAAGAGGCGGCGTCCTCGCAGTAGCTGCGGCGATGCGGCGCGCGGAACGGCGGGCGCGCACGCGGATTAGGCCAGGGCAGCCGTGAAGGAGCCCTGCCTTGAGCGACGTCCTGAAACCCAATCGCCGCCTCTTCGTCGGCACCCTGGCGCTCGGCCTCGGCGGCCTCGTCGCCGTCCGCGCCGGGGCTCAGGAGATCCCCGCCACGCCCATCGGCCGCCCGGAGCCGAAGCTCGAAAGCCCGCCGCCGGAGCCCGAGGCCGACCGCCTCGGCTGGGCCGTCGCGGGCCTCGGCGATTTCGCGCAGGGCTACGTTATCCCCAAAGGCCTGGGCGGCGCGCGCAAGGCAAAGCTGACCGGCCTCATCTCCGGCAATGCCGAGAAGGCGCGCAGCGTCGCCGCCCGCCACGGCGTGCCGGAGCGCGCGCTCTACGGCTACGACATGGTCCGGCTCGCCGAGGACGACACGATCGACGTCGTCTACGTCGTGACGCCTAATTCCACCCATGCCGAGCTCGCCATGCGCGCCCTCGAAGCCGGCAAGCACGTGATGTGCGAGAAGCCGATGGCGAACACGCCGGAGGAGTGTCGGCGCATGATCGACGCGGCGAAAGCCGCCGACCGCCGGCTGATGGTCGCCTACCGCGCGCACTTCGAGCCGAACAACGTGTGGGTGAAGGAGATGATCGAGAAGGGCGAGATCGGGCCGATCACCTTCGCCTCGTCGGATCATCACCGGCCGCTGGACCTGTCGCTGCCGCGCGACGAGTGGAGGGCGAAGAAGGCCGTCGCCGGCGGCGGCTCTCTCGTCGACATCGGCATCTACTCGCTGAACGGAGTTCTCTGGTTCATCGGCGAGAACCCGGTGAGGCTCGCGGCGACCATCCACTCACCGCCGGGAGACCCGCGCTTCGCCGAGGTCGAGAACCAGATGACGGCGCAGCTCGTCTTTCCCTCGGGCGTGACCGCCAACATCTCCTCGTCCTACACGGGCAACGTGAAGCGCATCGAGGTCTTCGGCGACAAGGCCGGCGCCAAGCTCGACCCCGCCACCGCCTATATTGGCAACCGCCTGACGGTCGCGACGGGTGAGGCGAACGAGCAGTTCGTGCCGAAGGAGCCGAGCGAGGTGCAGTTCTCGCACGAGATCGACCACCTCTGCGATGCCATCCGCGACGGCGCGCCGATCGCCACGCCCGGCGAGATGGGGCTGCGCGACATCAACCTCATCCACGCGATCTACAAGAGCGCGGCGGAGGGGCGTTGGGTGGATCTGGCGGAGGATGGATCGGCGCGGAGCTGAGCAACTCGGGACGAGGCGCTCAATCCTCATCCCGCTGCCGCGACCTTCTCCCGCCAGCGGGAGAAGGGATCAGCTTCGGCGGCACGCTTCGCTGCCGTCAGATACCGTCCTTGCCCACCAGCTTCAGCGCGAAGGCGTAGATGAAGGCGACTTCCTCCAGCTTGGAGAAGCGTCCCGATGCGCCGCCGTGGCCCGAGTCCATGTTGGTCCTGAGGATCACCGGATTGTCGTCGGTCTTCATCTCGCGCAGGCGCGCGACCCACTTGGCCGGCTCCCAATAGGTCACGCGCGGGTCGGTGAGGCCGGCGAGGACCAGGATCGGAGGGTAGCTCTGCGCCTTCACGTTGTCGTAGGGGCTGTAGGAGGCGATGATCTCGTAGTCCTCGGCGGACAGGATCGGGTTGCCCCATTCCGGCCATTCCGGCGGGGTGAGGGGCAGCGTGTCGTCGAGCATGGTGTTGAGGACGTCGACGAAGGGCACGACGGCGACGATGCCGCCGAACTTCTCCGGGGCCATGTTGGCGACCGCCCCCATCAGCATGCCGCCGGCCGAGCCGCCGTTCGCGACGATCCGGTCGTAGGCCGTGAACCGCTCCGCCACGAGATGGTCGGCGGCGGCGATGAAGTCGCTGAAGGTGTTCAGCTTCTGCTGCCGGCGGCCGGCCTCGTACCAGCGATAGCCCTTGTCCTTGCCGCCGCGGATATGGGCGATGGCGTAGACGAAGCCGCGGTTCACCAGACTCAGCGCGTTGGTGTTGAACGAGGCGGGAATGGTGATGCCATAGGAGCCGTAGCCGTAGAGCAGGCAGGGTGCCGAACCGTCGAGGGGGGTATCCTTCCGATACAGGAGCGAGATCGGCACGGTCTCGCCGTCCGCCGCCGGCGCGAAGACGCGCCTCGTAACGTAGGCGTCCGGGTCGTGGCCGGAGGGCACTTCCTGGGTCTTGAGGAGCGTGCGCGTGCGAGCCTCGACGTCGTATTCGAAGGTCTGCGTCGGGGTCGTGAGGGAGGAATAGGTGAAGCGGATGCGGGTCGTGTCGAACTCGTAGGTGCCGGCAAGACCCAGCGAATAGGCTTCCTCGTCGAAGGCGATGGCGTGCTCGGCCCCGTCGGCGAGGCGCTTCACGACGATGCGCGGCAGACCCTCGCGGCGCTCAAGCCAGACGAGGTGACGTTTCAGAACGAGGTGGTCGAGGATCAGGCGGCCGTCCTCGTGCGGCACGTAGTCCCGCCAAGCCGCACGGCCCGTCGCGTCGACCGGGGCGGTGACGATCTTGAAGTCGCGGGCGCCGTCGACGTTGGTCAGGATGTAGAGGGTACCGTCCGCCTCGTCGACGCTGTACTCGACGCCGGTCTCGCGCTCGGCGATGAGGCGCGGCTCGGCCGCCGGGTTCTGCGCCGGGATGAGCCAGGCCTCGGAGGTTTCGTGGTCGTGGATGTCGATGACGACGTACTCGCCCGACTGCGTCTCGCCGACGCCCATGAAGAAGCCCGCGTCCGTCTCCTCGAAGACGAGGCGGTCCTCGGCCGGGTCGGAGCCGAGCGCGTGGTAGTGGATGCGGCTCGGCCGGTGATTGGCGTCGAGGCGGGCATAGAACAGGCCGCGCGAGCGCCCGTCCCAGACGCCGCCGCCGCTGGTGTCCTCGATCCGGTCGGCCAGGTCCTCGCCGGTCGCGAGGTCGCGGATCGACAGGGCATAGAACTCCGAGCCCTTGTCGTCGTGGCTCCAGGCGAGGAAGCGGTGGTCGGGCGAGTGGCTGACGCCGCCGAGCGAGAAGTATGAGCGGTCGGCCGCTTCCGCCTGCCCGTCGAGGATGATCGCGGTCTCGCCCCCGCCGGTCGGCACGCGCACGAAGCGCGGATACTCCGCGCCCTCGACATAGGACATACCGTAGGCGAAGGGCCCGTCGGGCGCGGGGACGGAGGAATCGTCCTCCTTGATGCGGGCGCGCAGCTCGGCGACGAGCTTGTCGCGCAAGCCCTTCGTGCCGGCCATCACGGCTTCCTGGTAGCGGTTCTCCGCTTCAAGGTGCTCGCGGATAGCGGAATCGAGCAGTGTCGTGTCCTTGAAGACCTCCTGCCAGTTGTCGGCCCGCAGCCAAGCATAAGGATCGACCCTTTCGCGCCCGTGACGCTCGTCGCGCGTCGGCCGCTGCTCGGGCAGGGGCGGATGGGGAAAAGGCGAGGCGTTCGGGTCGTGCATCGGTCGGGAAGGTCCATCCAGTCGGGATCGGGCGACAGCCGAAACTCGGCGGGACGGGCGGATCCGCCCCGGCGCGATTCGCCGCCAAGGTAGGCAGCGGAGCCGGAGGGTGCAACGACGCCGTTCGCTTCCCACTGCGCGAATTTGGCGGACGCGCCGGCTGTCCTCGCCGGGTCGGCGCGCTATGACCGGACCGAGCAGGACATGTGGACGGGCGCAAAGCGCGGCCGGCGACGGAGCGGGCAGGGCATGGCGGATCGGAAATCGGCGGTTGGATGGAGGGCGACCGGCGGCCCGCGTGCCGGGACGAGGGGCGCGTGATCCGCGCGTCGATGCCGGCCCGGATCTTCGGCATCGCGGCCGGGCTCTTCGGCGGCTTCGGCACGGCGCTCGCCGCAGCCGCGAGCCACGGCGCGGATCCGCGCGGCATCGCGATCGCGGCCGCCATGCTTCTCGTCCACGCGCCGACGCTTCTGGCGCTCGCCGCCCTGCGCGAGCTTGCGCCGCGCGTCCTCGGCCTTGCCGGAGCCGCGCTGGCGGGCGGCGTCGCGATCTTCGCCGCGGACCTTGCCGCGCGCCATTATCTCGGGACGCGGCTGTTTCCCGGCGCGGCGCCGCTCGGCGGGAGCCTCGCGATCGCAGGGTGGGCCGGGATCGTCCTCGGCTTCCTTGTCGCGCGCCGGCCGTGACCGCGGCTCCAGACGTCGAGGCGGAAAGGACAGGCATGCGAGCCCCGATGGTGCTTCTCTACCGGCTGCTGGGCATGGTCGCGCTGGTTCTTGCCATCATCGGCGTGCTGCTGCCGGGACTGCCGGCGACGCCGTTCCTGCTCCTGGCGGTGTGGGCCTTCGGTCGCGGCGCGCCGGCTTGGGCCGAGCGCATCCGTCGCCATCCGCAACTCGGCCCCTACTTGCGGAACTGGTCGGACCGGCGGGTCGTTCCGCCCCGCGCGAAGCTGGCGGCGGTCGCCTCGATGGTGGCGAGCATCACGCTTCTCTGGTGGACGGGGGCGGGGCCTCTGCTGGTGGCCTGGGTCGTCCTGATCTGCTCGCTCGTGTCCGGCTACCTGCTGACGCGGCCCTCCGCCTGAGACCCGGCGGCCCTTCCAAGGAGATTTCGTTCATGCGGCTCGCTTCGCGGCTCATCGCCGGGCTCGTCCTCGCCGGCATCCTGTGCGGCTGTGGCGGCCTGAATCGCGCCGTCACGGTTTTTCCGAACGCGCTCGACGATCTCGCCGCCAAGAGCGACCCGGACCGGCGGCCGGAGGGCCGAACGCCCACGTCCCCGCCCGCGCCTCGCTGAGGAACGGGTCGCGTCAGGCGGTCGCCTTGCAGCCGGTCAGCGGCTCGCGGGCAACGTCCCAGATGGTTTCCTGGTAGCCGCCCGAGCGCAGGCGCAGGTGCGATCCAGGCATCAGCCGCCCCACCTCGGCAGCCGCGATGCTGCGGCGACGAAAGGCGGACAGAACCGCCTCGACGTCCTTCGGCTGCACCGACAGGAGGAAGCCGTAGCTCGGCACGGCCTGCATCCAGCGCGCGTCGCAGACACCGTCCGGCCGGGGCACCGCGTCGAGGTCGAGCTCGACCGAAACGCCCGAGCCTTCCGACAGCATGGCCGCCGTCCCGATGAGGCCGCCCTGGCCGATGTCGCGAGCGGCGCGGCACAGCCCGGCTTCCGCGAGTTGCGGCAGGACGTCGAGATCGCCGCGCAGGCGTTCGCCGGGCGCGTTCGTCGCCGCGTCCCAATGATTGAACGGCTCGCGGAAACGTCCGCGAAGATCGAAGACCGCGACCAGCCGTTCGCCGCTTCGAGCCTCGAAGCCCGACAGGAGATGGCGCGTGCGGCCGAGGATCGCGACGGAAAGTTGGCTGCGGTCGGACTGGAGGTTGGTGTGGCCGCCGACGACCGGAACGCCGAAGGCTCCTGCCGCGTCGCGCAGGCCGCGCAGCACGGGATCGGCATGGACGTCGCTCGGCGACCAGAGCGAATCGACGACCGCGATCGCGCGACCGCCCATCGCCGCAACGTTTGCCATGTTCGCCGCGATGCCGCACCAGCCGGCATACCAGGGGTCGCCCGCGACGAACTCGTTGGCAAAGCCTTCCGTGGAGAAGAGAAGCCAGCCGTCGTGCTCGGGAATGGCGGCGCAGTCGTCGCCGACCGGCACGATGCTCTCGCTCGATAGGCCGAGGCGCCGGGTGGCGACCGCGACGTCCGCCTTGGCGTAGAGGCCGCGGGTCCGACGAAGGTTGTCGGCAAAGGCGGCGAAGGCTGAATCCCCGATCATGCTGGCGCAAACCCCTCGAACTGGCCGCGATGCGTCCGCATCGGCGGCGACCGCTCGCCGAAGGCGCTGCAACACGCGTGCCAGACTGCGCCCCTTGCTCGGCGCCAAGCTTGCCGGGCGGAGCCCCGCTGCCGCGCTCACATCGTCTCGTGACGGATTTGCGACAATCCGCCGATGTTCCGCGAAAGAGCGCACAAGGCTTGGGCAAGCGGCTGCCCGCTTCGTCGTCACGGACGCGAATCGAGCCTCACCGGTACGCTATCGCGGTCTCGTGCATTCCATGATAGGCCAGCCTCGAGGCGAACGGCTCCACCAGTCCCATGCTCCACATCCACGGATTTTGCTGGCTTTCGCTTCGCGATCGTCCTGGTGGCGCGCTGTGCAGCCGGCTTGTCCACAAGTTCGACAGGCCTCATGATCCGGTCCTGGCAACGAACGTGGAGCATTCGCGTTCGGCTTCCGGCAGTTGTCATGGCCGCCGGATGCGCAAAGGAATCGATCGTGACGGTTGAGGGGGATTCGACGCGGAAAATTCCGGCCATTGGGCGTCGTCGGTTTCGCCGAAGGGGGCGTCTTCCATGAGGTCGGCAAGCTTCCAGGCCTTGTTTCGGGCGCTGCCCAGCCCTCACATGATCGTCGACCGCAACTATCGCTTCGTGGACGCGAATCCAGCCTACGAAGCCGTGGTCATGAAGCGGCGGGAGGAACTCCTCGGCCGCAATCTCTTCGACCTTTTTCCCGGCCAGGGCGACAACGACGTCCGTCTGCGCGCGTCGATCGACCGGGTCTTCCAGAGCGGCCGGGCCGATACGCTTGCCTACATTCCTTACGCCATTCCCTTGCCCGACGAGCTCGGCGGCGGCTTCGACCAGCGCTACTGGACGGCGGTCCACACGCCCCTGCTCGATGCATCCGGCCAGGTCGAGACCGTTCTCCAGAACACCGTCGACGTCACCGAGATCACCATGCGCCGGGCCGGAGAGGCGCAGGCCGAGACGGATTCGATCCTGTCCAGCGAGATCGCGCTGCTTCAGCGGGCGCAGGAGGTGGAGCAGGCCTACGAGGCGACGCGCCAGGAAAGCTCGCACTTCCGCCGGCTCTTCCAGCAGGCGCCGGCGATGATCGCCGTGCTTTCGGGGCCCGACCACATCTTCACCTTCGCCAACGACAGCTTCCTGCGCTTCTTCGGCGGCCGGTCGGTGGTCGGTCTACCCTTGAAGGCCGCGATCCCCGAGATCGACGGGCAGGGCCTCTTCGAGATGCTGGACGACGTCTACGCGCACGGCAACTCGTTCAGCGGCGAGTCGATCCGGTTGATGCTCCATCGCCGGCCGGATGCGCCGACGGAGGAGGCGTTCATGGACTTCTCTTTCCAGCCGGTGCGCGACGCCAGCGGAGAGCAGTCCGGCGTCTTCCTCCAGGGAACGGATCGCACGGATGCCGCTCGTGCGAGCCGGACCCAGCGCGTCCTGATCGACGAGCTGAACCACCGGGTGAAGAATACGCTCGCGGCCGTCCAGGCGATCGCGCGCCAGAGCTTCCGCAACATCCGCGATCCGGAAGCGGCCCGCTACGCCTTCGAAGCCCGCATCCTCGCCCTCTCGAAGGCGCACAACCTCCTGAGCGAACGCCACTGGGAAGCCGCATCGCTGCACGACCTGCTTCGCCAGGAACTCGCCGGGGTGGACGAGAACCAGATGCGGCTCGAAGGCGGCGAGGTGGAGCTGAGCGCGAAGGCGACCGTCGCGCTCGCCATGGTGTTCCACGAGCTGACCATGAACGCGCTGCGCTACGGCGCGCTGGGGCCGCGCCGCGGCCGGCTGCACATCGCCTGGGAGCGTCCGCAGTCCGGCCTGCCTCTGCGGGTCGTCTGGCGCGAGCGAATGTCCGAGCCGCCCGACACCGGCGCTGCGCCCGGTTTCGGCATCCGGCTCATCAAGCGCATCGTCGAAGGTGAACTCGGCGGACGTTTCGAGCTTGATTTCGGCTCGGAGGGCGTCATCTGCCGAGTCGAAATCGACGATGCCGAGGGATCGAATGCCGCAGGATCAGACCTCTGAGATGCGCGTGGTCGTTTCGGGCATGAAGGTCTTCATCGTCGAGGACGAGAGCCTCGTCGCGATGCAGCTCGAGGACATGCTGGCCGACATCGGTTGCGAGGTGATCGGCCTCGCCATGAAGATCGAGCGGGCCTTGGACACGATCGAGCGCCTGCCGGCCATTCAGATCGCCATCCTCGACGTCAACATCGGCGGCCACAAGGTCTATCCCGTCGCCGCGCGCCTGCGCGAGCGGGGCATTCCGCTGGTCTTCGCGACGGGCTACGGCCGCGAAGGGGTGGAGAGCGAGTGGCAGTGCTACCCGATCCTGCAGAAGCCCTACACGACCGAGCAGGTCGAGCTCGCCATCGAAACGGCGTCGGCGGCGGCCGCCGCCGCCTGATCCGGTCTAGCCCGCCGGCGGACGCGCCGGGCGACAATCCGCGCCCGGGATGCTAGCGAGGGCGCCGAACGGGCCCGCGGGGAGGCCCACCCAAGCGGAGACGGCATGGACCAGTTCGTTCACGGCATGATGGAGAACCTCGGCGCCTTCGGCATCGGGCTCCTGATGTTTCTGGAAAACATTTTTCCGCCGATTCCCTCCGAGATCATCATGCCGCTCGCCGGCTACCAGGCGGCCGTCGGCAACATGTCGATCGTGACCGTGATCGTCGCCGGCACGCTCGGGGCGATCCTCGGCATCATCCCCTGGTACGCGCTCGGCTACTACGTCGGCGAGAAGCGCATCGTGCGCCTCGCGGAGAAGTACGGCCGCTGGATGACCCTGTCCCCCGAGGACGTGGTGAAGGCCGACGAGTGGTTCAGCCGTCACGGCAAGTGGGCGATCGTGGTCGGGCGACTCGTGCCGACCGTGCGCACGCTGATCTCGATCCCCGCGGGGCTCGCGCGCATTCCCTTCTGGCTCTTCCTCGGCTTGTCCGCGATCGGCACGCTCGCCTGGACGGCCGGTCTCGCCATGGCCGGCTACATGCTCGGGCAGAACTACGAGATGGTCGACCAGTATGTCGGTCCGGTCTCCAACATCGTCGTGGCTGGCATCGTGGTGCTCTACCTCTACCGCGTGATCACCTACAAGCCGTCGAAGAACACCCACGCGATCGACCTGAAGGCGGACGACCACGCGCGTGCCCGCGACTGACGCGCCGAGCGTCCGGCATCCGGCGCGACGCCTGTCGGGTCGCGTCGTCGAGCTGTTCCGCACGCCGCCCGGCGCGCGGGGCTTCGAGACGGAGTCGGTGGCAGCACTCGACCTCGGCTTCTCCGGCATCCAGGGCGACCGTCACGGCGGGGAAACGCGCCGGAGCGGCGGACGCGAGCCTTGGTATCCGCGAGGAACCGAGATCCGCAACGAGCGGCAGCTCTCGCTGCTCTCGGCCGAGGAACTCGCGGACGTCGCGCAGGCGTTGGATCTCGATGGCCTTCCCGCGGGCTGGATCGGCGGCAACCTCCTCCTCTCCGGCATCGCGCGCCTCACCTGGCTGCCGCCTCGCACGCGGTTGGTGTTCGCAGGCGGCGCGGTGCTTCGGGTGGACGGCGACAATGCGCCGTGCCGCGCTTCGGGCCGCGCGATCGCGCGACGGGTGACCGGCCGCCCGTCGATCGAGTTCGATTTCGTCAAGGCCGCCCGTCACCGGCGCGGGCTGGTCGCCTGGGTGGAGAAGCCCGGCCGCATCGAGGCCGGGGAGGGTGTCGAGGCGCGCCTTCCGGAGCAGTGGATCTACGCGTCCGAACCGCCCGCATCCTGATCGCCATCGCCATCGCCCCGCTCCTCGTCCGGCGCGTCGGGATCGAGCCGCCGCGTCGCGCCCCAGCGGTCGAGGACGGCGTTGATGGCGTCGGCCACGAAGTAGCGGGCCGCATCCTTGTCGTAGCCCTCGTCCATCAGCTCGTCGTAGTCCGTGTGCTGGTGGCGGATGTGGGCGATCGCCGCGAGCCACAGCGCGGTGGCGGGAGGAAGGGCGCGCAGGTGCCGCGCGCCGGCCTCGGATCGGATCGCCTCGGCGTCGATGAAGGGCGCGCGCGGGATCGTCGCCGTCAACGCGCGCGCGATGCGCTTCTGCCGCTCCGTCGCCATCAGGCCGGCTCCTCCGGTGGCCGGTCCACCGTCTCGAGCCAGGGCTTGATGTCGAGGAGCGGGGTTCCGTCGAGGACGTCGATGGCGTCGAGTTCGAGGATGCCGCGCTCCTCGTCCACGCCCGTCAGCCGGACCAAGTGGAGGCCGATCGGGTTCGGCCGCACCGGGGAGCGCAGCGCGAAGGTGCCCGTCGGCCGTTCGGCGTGGCGCGGCATCTGCACGAGGAGGTCCCGCCGCGCCGCGTGAAGGAAGGTCAGCAGGAAGACGAAGCGGCCCGGCGCCAGCCCGGCGAGCGCCGGACGCAAGGGCGCGAAGACCTCCGCCCGCGCCGGTGCTCCGCCTTCGCGCGCTCGCGCCATGTTCTTCGGGCAGGTCGACCGATCGGCATGGTCGGAGCGGATCCGACCGATGAAGACGAGCCCCGCATCCCGTGATGCGGGAAAGGGCGCGTCGAGGGCGATCTCGCCGGCTCGCACAGCCCCGTGATCCGCGTCGCGGCTCATGTTGAACGGTCCTTCATCGGGCGGCGCGAAAAGCCTGCTTCACGCCCTTGCCGTGGCGTTGATTTTGACATAAACATATCTTTATATCGTTCTCGTGGTCATCCGATGCTCGAATCCCGCAAGCTCACCTTCGACGCTGCCGTCGACGTCCTCAAGGCCGTCGCCGAGCCGACGCGTCTTCGGCTCGTGGTCCTGTTCTCGCGCGGCGATCTGACGGTGACCGATCTCGTGTCCATCCTCGGCCAGTCGCAGCCGCGCATCTCGCGCCACCTGAAGCTCCTCGTCGAGTCCGGCGTCCTGTCGCGCTACCAGGAGGGCGCCTGGGCCTATTTCCGCATCTCCGACGAGCCGATGGTGGCGAGCCTCGTTTCCGCGCTGGTCGGCCGGCTCGATCCCGCCGACCCGCAGCTGCAGCGCGACGACGAGCGGCTGCAGGCCGTGCGCGAGGAGCGCGCCCGCCGGGCCAGCGACTACTTCGCCCGCAACGCCGCGGACTGGGATGCGATCCGCTCCCTGCACGCGCCCGATCGCATCGTCGAGGCGGCGCTGGGCGAGGCGCTGGGCGGCGATCGGGTCGAGGCGCTCCTCGACATCGGCACCGGCACCGGTCGCGTCCTGGAACTCCTCGCGCCGCGTGCCGAGCGCGCGGTCGGCATCGACGCCTCGCGCGAGATGCTGGGGATCGCGCGGGCCAAGCTCGACGCCGCCGGCATCCGCAACGCGCAGGTTCGCCTCGGGGACCTGTTCCACCTGCCGGTGGAGCGCGGCTCCTTCGACCTCGTCACGCTCCACCAGGTGCTGCACTATCTCGACGATCCCGCTGCGGCCGTCCGCGAAGCACGCCGCGCGCTCGCGCCGGGCGGCCGGCTCGCCATCGTCGACTTCGCGCCGCACACCCACGAATTCCTGCGCACCCATCACGCCCACCTGCGGCTCGGCTTCTCGCACGAGGCCGTCTCATCGATCCTGTCCGATGCCGGCCTCGAAGTCGTGGCGCTCCGCGACATCGTGCCGGGCGAGGGGGCGGGCGAGGGGCTGACCGTGACGATCTGGGTTGCCCGGGACGCTGCCGGCGACGTGCCGGCCACCACGAATAGCGGCGCCGCCGCTCGCTCATCCTGACGGCAAGGAGTTCAGCCGCCATGTCCAACGCTCCCCGCAAGCCCGGCTCCGACATCAACGTGTCCTTCGAGTTCTTCCCGCCGAAGACGCCGAAGATGGAGGAAACGCTCTGGGCCTCGATCGAGCGCCTGGCGCCGCTCAAGCCCAGTTTTGTGTCCGTGACCTACGGCGCGGGCGGATCGACGCGCGAGCGCACCCACCATACCGTCAAGCGCCTGCTCGACGAGACGAGCCTGGTTCCGGCCGCGCACCTCACCTGCGTCGACGCCACCCGCGAGGAGGTGGACGCGGTGATCCGCCAGTACTGGCAGACCGGCGTCCGCCACTTCGTGGCGCTGCGCGGCGACAGCCAGACCGGCGTCGGCGGCGCCTACACGCCCGTTGAAGGCGGCTATCGCAACGCGGTCGAGCTGGTGGCCGGCCTCAAGGCCTTCGCCGATTTCGAGATTTCGGTCTCGGCCTACCCGGAGAAGCACCCGGAAAGCTCGGACTTCGCCACAGACATCGACCTTCTCAAGCGCAAGGTCGACAACGGCGCGACACGCGCGATCACGCAGTTCTTCTTCGACAACGACGTTTACGAGCGCTTCGTCGAGCGCGTGCGCCGGGCCGGCATCTACGTGCCGATCGTGCCGGGGATCGTGCCGATCCACGACTTCACCAAGGTGTCGCGCTTCGCCGCCGCCTGCGGCGCTTCCGTGCCGAGCTGGCTCGCCGAGCGCTTCGAGGGGCTGGAAGACGATGCCGAGACGCGCGCCCACGTCGCGGCCGCCGTCTGCGCCGAGCAGGTGCTGGACCTTCGCCGACGCGGCATCGACGATTTCCACTTCTACACCATGAACCGGGCGGACCTCGTCTACTCCGTCTGCCACATCCTGGGCCTGCGACCCGATCAGGACAACGGCGCCGCCGCCGCGGCCTGAGCGCTACCGCCAACGGCAGACATGAAAGAAGCCGGGGCGAGGTGCCCCGGCTTCTTTTGTTGGTGGCGGCCACCGGCCTGCTGGCCGAACCGCCCTTCCGTTCGAGTCGCTCTTCTCAGAGCACGCCGACGACCATCGCGCCGACGAAGGCAAAGGCTGCGCATACCATCAGGAGATCGAGGGATCGCGTCAGTTCCATTGTCTGGCTCCAGTTGGACCGGGCCGAGGTTAACCTGTCTTTCGAAAGCGTAAAGGCCGATTCGATGCCGCAGCGCGGCGGAGGCTGAACGGGTTCGCGGCAAGCCGCTGATGACGCATTGTTTTACGATGAAATATTTTTACGGCCGCCGGCTGCGGTCTTTTCGCTCGGTTCAGGCCCCGTGGCGCCGGAGCGCCGCTTCCACGAAGGCCGCGGCCTCCAGTGCCGCGCGGTCCCGGCCGAAGCGCGCGACGACCTGGATGCCGAGGGGCATGCCCGCGGCATCGCGAAGTCCGGGCACGGCGACCGCCGGATTGCCGGTCAGCGTCCACAGCTTGTTGAAGACTGGCGAGCCCGTGACGTCGCGCGAGCGGGGCGCCGCACCGGGCGCGGCGGGGAGGAGAAGCGCGTCAACCGAATCGAACAGCGCTGCCGCCGTCCGGCGCGCGACGCGGGCGAGCCGGCGGCACTCGTCATAGCGCTCGGGCGGGATCGCCGCGCCCTCGTCGAGCCCCGCGCGCAGGCGCGGCCCGAGATCGTCCGCGTGGGCGCGCCTCTCGTGAAGGAGGGCGAGGGCGCCCTCGTGGAGCTGGATCGGCCCCTGCGCGTCCCGCCCGCGCGCGAGCGCCTCCGGCTCGTCGACGATCGTGACGCGCGCGCCGGCGCGCTCCGCTGCCCGCGCGGCGCGCTCCACCGCCGCGGCCATGTCCGCCGACATCTCGTGGTCGACCGCGGAGCGATAAACGCCGATATGCGGGGCCGCGGGCAGGTCCGGCACGGCGAGGTCGCGGCCCGTGAGCAACGCCGCGAAGAGCGCGGCGTCGGCGGCCCCGGCCGCGAAGACGCCGACGGTGTCGAGCGTCCAGGCGAAGGGCTTCACGCCCACTGTCGGCAGGAGGCGGAAGCTCGGCTTGTAGCCGCAGACGCCGTTGAAGGCGGCGGGTCGCAGCACCGACCCGGCGGTCTGCGTGCCGAGTGCAACCTCGCAGAGCCCGGCCGCGACCGCCGCGGCCGAGCCCGCCGAGGAGCCGCCGGGCGTGTGCGCGGGGTCGACCGCGTTGCGGGTCGGCGCGGGATCCATGAAGGCGAAGGGCGTCGTTTCCGTCTTGCCGATGATCGCCGCGCCCTTCATGCGCGCCAGCGCCACAACCGAGGCGTCGGCGGAAGGCCGGTGGCCGGCATGGATCGGCGAGCCGTATTCGGTCGGCATGTCGGCGGTGTCGATGATGTCCTTGACGCCGACCGAAACGCCGGCGAGTGGGCCCGTCGCCGCGAAGGCGGGGCGCAGGTCCGGCGAGAGCGCGTGAAAGGCCCGCAGCGCCGGGTCGTCGGCATGGATCGCCGACAATCGCGCCCGGATCGACTGCTCGGGCGCGGCCCCGCCGGCGATGGCGGCGAGGGTCGCGCGGATGGAAACGGGTGCGAAGGTCATCGGTGCGGTCCGGCATCGGGTCGTGACCGTCCGGTTTGCCGCGCCCGGCATCCTGCCGCAAGGTGGCGGGCCGCGAATCGCCTCCCGTCATGGGATCGTCACGCAAATCGCCCTAAGTCCTGGGCTTCAACCGCAAGCCGAGATCATCCATGCAGACATTCCGGACCGCGACCGAGGCGGCGCTGGCCCTTCGCCCCGACGTGCCGGTCTATTGCTTCCGGCCGAAGGTGCTGATGGCCGACGCCCGCGCCTTCATGGAGGCCTTTCCGGGCGAAACGGCCTATGCCGTAAAGACCAACGGCGAGCCGATGGTGCTGGAAACCCTGTCCAAGGCCGGCGTCACGATGTTCGACGTCGCATCGCCCGGCGAGTTCGCGGCCGTGCGCGCCGTCGCGCCGAAGGCCGGCATGCTCTACATGCACCCGATCAAGGCGCAGTCGGACATCCGGCTGGCGCTGGAGACCTACGGCATCCGCGTGTTGTCGCTCGACCACGAGGACGAGGTCGCCAAGATCCTGCGCATCGTGCGCGCCCTCGACCTCGATCCGGCGACCGTGACGCTGTTCGTGCGCCTTCAGACGAAGGGACATGCCGCCTACGAGCTGTCGAAGAAGTTTGGCGCCGCGCCCGCCCACGCGGTCGAGCTCCTCCAGCGCTGCCACCGCATCGGCTTCAAGGTCGGCATCTGCTTCCACGTCGGCTCGCAGATCGAGGACCCGGAGACCTACGAGCGGGCGCTCGCCTCGGCCGACTGGGTGCGCAACCGCGCCGACGTGCCGCTGGCCGGCCTCGACGTCGGCGGCGGCTTCCCGGCGGAATACGGCCACGATCCGAGGCGCAAGAAGCCGCAGATGCCGGGTCTCGGGCAGATCATGTCGCGCCTACGGGCCGATATCGAGGAGTGGGGCTTCTCGGACGTGCCGCTGGTCGCCGAGCCTGGCCGCGTCGTCGTCGCGCGCGCCTTCTCGCTGATCGTGCGCGTGCTGCTGCGCAAAGGCCGGCGGCTCTACATCAACGACGGCATCTGGGCGTCGCTGTCCGACTCCTGGACCGGTAAGATCACGCTGCCCGCGCGCTTCATCCCGGATCCGGCGCGCACGACGCGCAACGGCGATCCGAACACCGTCGGCGCCTTCCGGGTCTGCGGTGCGACCTGCGATTCGGTCGACATCCTGTCGCGCCCCTTCTGGCTGCCGGAAACGGTGGACACGGGCGACTGGATCGAGATCGGCCATATCGGCGCCTACTCCCTGTCGCTGCGCACCCGCTTCAACGGCTTCTATCCCGACACCTTTGTCGAGGTGACGACCCCCTTCGACGAGGGCGGCGACGTCCAGGGCTTCGCGAGCCTCGAGACGATGGCCGACTGAAACGGCAAAGGGCGCCGTGAGGCGCCCTTCCTTCGATCCGTCAGCGCCGGATCGGCGTGATCTCGACGACCTTGTCGGGATGGGGATGGATGTCCGCGACGTCGTCGAGGTCGATGTCGCGGAAGTGCTCCAGCACGATGCCGATGTTGCGGCGGTGCGCCTTGAAGAAGACGTCGAAGAGGTCGCCCGCCAGCGGCACGGAGCCGATGGCGAAGTCGGTGCCGATATTGGCAAGCATGCGCGCGAGCTTGCGCTTGGGCAGGCCGAGCCGGCGCGCTTCGTTGACGATGTAGAGGCCGAGGATCCCACCCGCCGCATCGCCGCCGATGGGCAGCGCGCCGAGGATCGAATCGAGGCCGAAGCGCACGTTCGTGCCCGGGATGCGAAGGGCCGTGTCGAGAAGGTCGGCGAGCCGTGCGAGGCGCCGGACGCGGCGGACGCGCTCGGCACGGGTCATTCCGTCGACCATGGTGAAATCGGCGGTGGCTGCGATCATGTCTCGCTTTGATCTCCAACGAGGGCGCCGCACGCGGAACGCGTCCGGTCGTCGATGGAGATCAGATGGGAACGCTTGATCGCCGATTCAAAGGGTTGGCCGAGCCGTTTCTCAGAGCGCCGCGAGGAGGTCCGGCGTCGGCCAGCCGTCTGCGGGGATGCCGCGGCGCAGCTGCTCCTGGCGCACCGCCGCGCGGGTGTTCTCGCCGAGGATGCCGTCGACCTTGCCGACGTTGTAGCCGAGCTGGGCGAGGCGCTCCTGCAGCGCCTTGGTTTCCTCGACGGACAAGCCCGGCTGCGGATTGCCCATGTCGACCGGCTCGGCTCCGCCGACGCGCGTCGCGAAATAGGCCGCGGTCAGCGAATAGACCAGCGACTTGTTCCACTGGAGGTAGATGTCGAAGTTGCGGAAGGCGAGGAATGCCGGGCCGCCGCGGCCCATCGGCAAAACGAGCGCGGCGGTCTCGCCGTCGCTTTCGAGCGGCGAGCCGTCCGCCTTGGTGACGCCCAGCGCCGCATATTCGGAGCGCGGCTCCTTGTTGACGAGCGCTGCGCGGTCGAAGGGGAAGTCGTCGGGCACCCGCACCGCTTCGAGCCAGGGCTCGCCGCGCTGCCAGCCGAGCGACTGGATGTACTTGCCGGTGGTGAAGAGGACGTCGGCGACGTCCTTGCGCAGGTCGATGCGCCCGTTTCCGTCGCCGTCCGTGCCGAACTCGACGTATTCCTCCGGCAGGAGCTGCGTCATGCCGATCTCGCCGGCCCAGGCGCCGACCATTTCTTCCGGTGCGAGGTAGCCCCGGTCGACGATCTCGATGGCGGCCATGAGGTGCGGGCGGAAGAGCTGCGGGCGGCGGCAGTCGTGCGCAAGCGTCGCGAGCGCGGACAGCGTCTCGAAGTCGCCGAGAACCGCGCCGTAGTCGGTCTCGAGGCCCCAGAAGGCGGTGATGACCTCGGCCGGAACCCCGGTCTGGGCCTCGACCTCGGCGAAGGTGGCGGCATGCTTCTGGAGGTTGGCGCGGCCCTTTTCCAGGCGATTGCCGTTGATCATGCGGCCGGCGAACTCGCGCCAGGTCTGGGCAAAGACGCCTTGGGCGCGATCGCGCTTGAGGACCTTGTCGTTGAGGCGCATGTCCGCGACCGCGCGATCGACCGCCCCTTGCGACAGGCCGCGCTGCAGCGCCTCGCTCCGCACGCCTTCCAGGAAGGCGCCGAAGTCGCCGCCGCACTGGGCGCGCGCAGCCGCGTCGGCCGGCGACTCGGCCTGCGGAGCCTGGGCGCTCGCGAGACCCGAACCGGCGAGAAGTGTCAGAACAAGAAGCGTCAGGCGAGCGGAGCGCATGCGGCGACCTTGGAGAATCGTTGAGCGAATCGATAGGGTCGCCGCTAAGCGCGCATGATGGCGGTTTGAAGAAGGCCGCGGCCGCGTCAGCTTCCCGCGCCGGTATGCGCGCCCATCCAGCGCTGCCAGTCCTCGCGCGTGCCCCCGAAGGCGTTGCGGTCGACCGGACCCTTGATGCCGGCGACCGTGCCCGTTTCGGTATATTGCCAGAACAGAAAGTCGCGGTCCTCGTAGACGTTCTTGGGATGGTCACGGACGGCGCGCAGCCAGAACTTGTGATTCGGGAAGGCGCCGACGAGCCGCTCGCGATGGACGTCGATCGGCACGTAGAGGATTGGCCGCTTGCCGTACCAGGCCTCCAGCCTGTTCGACATCGCCATGACCTCCTTCACGATGTCCTCGCGCGAGGGGCGCTTGGTGCAGGTCGGCGAGAAGGGCGTCCACTCGATGTCGATCACCGGCGGGAGGGCCGTCGCATCGCGCGGCACGTTGCGGATGAACCAGTCGGCCTGGCTCTCGCCCGATCGGCAATGATACCAGAAGTGATAGGCGCCGCGCGGAACGCCCGCGGCGCGGGCGGCGACCCAGTTGTCCATGAAGCGGTCGTCGACGCGGTCGCCGCCCTCGGTCGCCTTCAGAAAGGCGAAGGCGGTGCCGTCGGCGCGGGCCGAGACCCAGTCGATGCTGCCCTGGTACTTGGATACGTCGACGCCGTGGACGGGATAGTGATGGGCGGCTTCGGCGGCGAAGCCGGTCAGGCCGAGCTCCTGCGTGTCGAGCCGCGCCGTGGTGCAGCCGCCCGCAATCATGAGCGCAGCGAGGAGACCCGCCGCGCGCGTGAACCGTCCGAACTTCATCTCAGCGCTTTCCCCCTAAGCGTGCCGCGGGTCGGCCCACCGACCCCACGCATCAGGCGGGAGGAGGCGGGCGATCCTATGGCGGGCGACCCCTGGCGGTCGCCGTCTGCGAGCTCGGTCGTCCAAACCACATCCGGCTTGTTCCGAACTGGCGCTGCCCAAGGAAGCAGCAAACGCGCGAAAAAAGTTTGCTTCGGCTATCCCTCGGATTTGCCTTCCATTTCGAGACGTCGATCACGCAAGATGACGCAGATTCACGGTCTGTGATGATGACAGGTTGAACAGGCCGCCTAGTTCGCCGTTCATTGGGACTATCCAGCCAAAAAGGTTTAGGGAACACATGCGTAAACTGATGATCCTCGCTGGTGCCTCCGCCCTGATGACGCTCGCCGCCTGCGGCGACGACGCGACCACCACCACGACGGAAACCCCGGCTGGCTCCTCCTCGACCACGACGTCGGGCGCGGGCAGCACCACCACGACGCCTCCGGCAACCACCACGGCGCCGGCCACCACTACGACGCCTCCGGCGACCACCACGACGCCTCCGGCCGGCGGTACGTCGACCACGACGACCAACTGACGGAGAAGCCATCGCGCCGCGCGGCGAAAGCCGCGCGGCGGGCATGCGAGGCGCTGGCGCTCCCGCAAGGGACGACTGCGCCTTTTTGATTCACGATGCTCCGCGCTATGACACGAGCGAATCGGCCGAACGGCCTTCCTGCTCAGAGCGACGCCCCATGGACATCCTGCGCGAACTCTCCCAGCTCGTGCGCGCCATCCCCACCAACGCGCGCACCGCACTCGACGCCATCGTCGAGAGCGTGCGCACGCTCTTCGAGGGGGATCGCGACACACGCAGGCGCGTCGCCTTCGGCGTGGCGATCATCGCGCTCTCGGCCAAGATGGCCAAGGCCGACGGCGTCGTGACGGAGCCGGAGGTCGCCGCCTTCCGGCAGATCCTGACCGTTCCGCCCGAGGAGTGGCAGAACGTCCTGCGCCTCTACAACATCGCCAAGCAGGACATCGCGGGTTTCGAGGCCTATGCCGGCAAGATCGCCGCGCTGTGCGACTGCGATTCGGGCGACTGCGCCCTCCTCGTCGACGTCCTCGACGGCCTCTTCCACATCGCCAAGGCGGACGGGGTCATCCACGGGCGGGAGATCGGCTTCCTCCAGCGGATCGCGGAGGTCTTCGGCCTGTCGGAGGCGGAGTTCGCGACCGTTCGCGATCGGCACGTCGCCACCAAGAACAGCCCGCACATGGTGCTCGGCATCCCGCCCGGCGCGCCGCGCGAGGCGGTCCGCGCCCGTTATCTCGAGCTCGTGCGCGAGAACCATCCGGACCGGCTCGTCGCCCGCGGCGTACCGGACGAGTTCCTCTTCATCGCCAACGAGCGCATGAAGGCGATCAACGCGGCGTACCACGCCATGGCGCGAACGGCAGCGGCGTGATCCTGGCGCCCGACGCGCGTATCGTTTCGCGCCTTCGACCCTCGCCTCACAGCAACGAGCGGCGGGGAACGGGCATGCCCGACATGATCCTCCTCCACTACACCGGCATGGCGAGCGGCGAGGCCGCGGAGCACTGGCTCTGCGATCCGCGCGCCCAGGTTTCCGCTCATTACCTCGTCCACGAGAACGGCGAGGTCGTGCAGATGGTGTCCGAGGCCGCCCGCGCCTGGCATGCGGGAGCGGGGTCCTGGCAGGGCCGCGAGGACGTGAACTCCCAATCGATCGGCATCGAGATCGTCAATCCCGGCCACGAGCACGGCTACCGCGCCTTTCCGGACGCTCAGGTCGCCTCCGTCATTGAACTGTGTCGGGATTGCGCCCAACGCTGGACGATCCGGCCCGAGCGGGTGCTCGCACACTCCGACACCGCCCCCTCCCGCAAGGAGGATCCGGGCGAACTCTTTCCCTGGGATAAACTTTTCCAGGCCGGAGTCGGCCATTGGTGCGAGCCGGCGACGCCGAGCCGAGACGCCGCCCTGGAGCGGGGCTCGTCGGGAAGCGAGGTCGACGCCTTCCAGCGCCTCCTGTCCACCTATGGCTACGCTGTCGACCCGACCGGCACCTTCGACGCTGCAACGGTTTTCGCGACCATCGCCTTTCAGCGCCACTTCCGTCAGGCGCGCGTCGACGGTCGCGCCGACGCGTCCACGATCGAGACCCTTCGCGCGCTCCACGCCGGTCTCGACGGGCCGGCCGTCCCGCGGGCATCATTGGACTGAAATTATAACATTCGTTAACATTCCGTGATCGCATCGCCGCAATGCGGTTAGGATCGCGCGGCATCTCCAAACCCGCCGCCGCCCGGGCTTTTCGTTTCGGGTGAACAGGGGTAGGGGCCGCACGGACGGGGGTCCGCGCCGCTCCGCATCACGGATATGGAATGAAGAATTCGATTGCCGCGGCTCTCGCCGCGACGATTTCGCTCAGCCTCGTCTCGCCGGTTCTGGCCAATGCGGAGAAGACGGCAGCGGCCGTTGCCGACACTGCGGCAGTCGCCGCCTTCGACGGCCGACCCTATGCCTCGATCATCGAGAAGCATGCCTCGGCCTACGGTGTTCCGCTCCAACTCGCACACGCTATCGTTTCCGTCGAAAGCAACTACCGCCCGAACGTCACGGGCCGAGCCGGCGAAGTCGGCCTGATGCAGATCAAGCCCGCCACGGCGCGGGGCATGGGCTATTCCGGCTCGACGAAGGCGCTCTACGATCCCGACACCAACATCCGCTGGGGAATGAAGTACCTGGCCGGCGCCATCAGCCGGAGCGATGGCACGACGTGCGGTACGATCCTGAAGTACAATGCCGGGCACTTCGCCAAGCGCATGAATCCGGTGTCGCGCAACTACTGCCGCAAGGTCCAGGTGGAACTCGCCCGGCTCTGACGCGCCGCGAACGACATTCCCGCGCCGTGAGGCGTTGACAGACGCGACGGCTCATTTCATAACGCCGCCGAAAGCCGGGTCGCCCCTGAGGCGCCCCGGCTTTTCTGAAGGCCCGTCTCGCGACGAACAAGGCTTTCGGCAGGGCCGGAGGGATGCCCGAGTGGTTAAAGGGGACGGACTGTAAATCCGTTGGCTTAGCCTACGTTGGTTCAAATCCAACTCCCTCCACCACCTGCCGACCCGCGCTCCCATCGCCGCCGCCCGACATCATCTGCCCCACGGATCCGTCCCGCACGTGCGGGTCGTTTGACGGCTGGATACGAGGCGGGTTGGAGCCGTGAAGTTCCCGCGCGCCCGGAAGCGGCGATTCACTGCAGGGCGATCGACGTTCCGCATGCAACGCGGCGGGGCGACTGATGCGATATGGTCGAAATCGTAACGGGTCCGATTCATTTCAGGTCACGCTTGCCATCGCACGGGCCGGCGTTCTGGCGAGTATCCGTCTCGTGGGCTAGGCGATCTTCTCGGCCCGGCGCATCGATCCGTATACACTTGCGAGAGAGCAGCCTGCCGTCGGGCTCTACCTGGGGGGAGGCTGTCCCGGCTCGCCTCGGAGCCGCAGAGCATCATGGCCAGGGACGAAGCCGTCACCCGGATCGGTGCCGCCGATCTCGCCTGGATCGACGAGAACGCCACCGTCTACATGCAGACCGCGTTCGGCCACGACGCGGTGTTCATCCTGGATATGGCGAACAATCCGATCTACGCCATGTCAGCCGGGACACGCCTGGCTGCCGATCGCTTCGCGGTCGATGCCGCGACCCTGATGCCGCTGGTGAAAACCTGGCGCCGGCAGGTGCATGGGGAAGCGGGGCGCGCCGATCTCGGCGTTACCGACATCGTCATGGTTCATGGTCGGCCGGCCATGGTCCGCGTGAAGCTCGTCGTGCCGTCTACCGATAAGCTGTCCGTCGCCCCCGGCGCCGAGAACATCCACATTTCCGTGCGCACGATCGACGACCGCGTTCTGTCCGCGCTGGGCAAGCGCGAGCAGATCGAGCGCGTTCACCTGGACGCGACGCCGGAACTTCGCATCGACGAGGGCAGCTACCGCCTCGTCTCGAAGGCGGGCACGCCGCTCGGTTGGGTGGTTTGGCGAACGGAGCGTCCGGGCACCACACTCATTCTCGAAACGGCGCCAGCGCGGGTCAGTCTCTTCGTTCTGTTCGCCGGCTTCCTGCTCTTCCTCGTCGTGAAGCTGCGCGCCCAGGACCCTGCACCGCTATCCCGTCTACAAGATCAAGATCGACCGCAGCTTCGTTCTCAACGTCGCCGCCTCCGAGCAGGCCCAGGCGCTCGTCAAGGCGATGGTCGACGTCGCGAGGCTTTCGACATGCAGGTGGTGGCGGAAGGGGTGCAAACCCCGCTCCAGCGCGACCGGCTCGTGCAACTCGGCTGCGGCCAATTGCAAGGCTTCCTTTTCGCCGAGGCGCGGCGCGTGGAAGACCTTCAAAGGATCATCGTCGGCGGGGGAACTGCTGCGGAGCCCCTCGCCGACGCGTCCGTCGCCTGATCCCGGCCGCCGACACTTGTGCAACGCGCCGAACTCGCCATATCAGGTAGACTGAGCTACCTAATATGGCGGCGGGTCATGGCAAACCGAGTTTCGGCGCGCGAGCGTCTCCTGACGGCGGCAAGCGGGCTCTTCTACGAGCGGGGCATCTCCGCCACCGGCATCGACACCGTGATCGCGCAGGCCGGCGTCGCGAAGATGAGCCTCTACAACAACTTCGCCTCCAAGGCCGAGTTGGTGGAGGCCTATATCGAGACCCGGACCGACACTTGGCGCGCGCGTCTGGATATACGCCTCGCGGCGGCTCGAACGCCGACGGAGCGCATCCTCGCGGTCTTCGATTCCTATGCCGACTACGCGGATGGCCGCGAAGGAGTCTTTCGGGGCTGCGGGCTCCTCAACGCCGCCGCGGAACTGGCGGCGGACGATCCCGCCCGCGCGCGCGTCGCCGCGCAGAAGGGCGAGGTGGCGGCGCTGTTCGAGGCGCAACTGCGCGACATCGGCACTCTGCCCGACGATCGCGTCAAGGAGACCGCCGAACACCTCTCCTTCCTGCTCGAAGGAGCCATGGCTCGCGCCGGGCTCGAGGGGAGCGGCGCGCGGCTGGCGAGCGCGCGGCGTATCGCGGCCTCGCTCCTGAAGCGCTTTGCCGCCGCCTGAGCGACGAGCCGAACTCGCGCCGGGATCCGCCGTGATCGATGAAAGGACGCCCCGATGCGCGTCAGCCCCAAAGCCTCGTCTCCCATCGCGTCGAAGGCGTCCGCCGTTCTTCTTCTCGTTCTGTTGGACGCTGCGCTCGTGGTCTGCTGGAGCGCGGGCTTCGTGGGCGTTCGCTACGCCAGCGATCACGCGCCGATCTTCCTGATCCTGTTCTGGCGCAGCCTCGTCTCGGGGCTGCTTCTGCTGCCCTTCGCGCTCGCGATCGGCCCCCGACTGCGATGGCGCGAGGTGAGGGGGCAGATCCTGTTCGGTGCGCTCGCCATGTCCGCCTATCTCGGCGCCTTCTCGCTGGCGATCGATCGCGGCGTTCCGACCGGGCTCGTCGCCCTCATCACGGACATGCTCCCCCTCATCGTCGCGCTTCTGTCCTGGCCGATCCTCGGACAGGCCCTGACGCCGCGCCAATGGATCGGCTCCGCCATCGGGATCGCGGGCGTTCTCGTCGCTTCGGCCTCGACGCTCGATCTCGGCGCCGTCTCGCCCTGGATCTACGCGCTTCCCGTCCTCGGCACGCTGTCGCTTGCCCTGGCGACGCTCCTGCAGAAGCGGGGAGCGGCCGTTTCGATGCCGATGCACCAGGCACTCTGCGTCCAGTGCCTCGCGGCCGCGGCGGTGTTCGCGGCCTTCGCCGGCCACGAGGGCGGCCTCGCGCCCGTTCTGGAGCCCGGCTTCGTCGGCGGCATCCTGTGGCTGGTGGTGCTGGCGACCTTCGGCGGCTGGGGCCTCTACGACCTGGCGCTGCGGCGCTACTCGCCGGCGCGGGTGACGGCCGTTCTCTACCTCAGCCCGCCGGTCGTCACGATCTGGGCCTGGCTCATGTTCGGCGAGCCGCTCACCTGGGCGATGGCCGCCGGTCTTCTCGTATCGCTCCTGGGCATCGTCATCGTAGCGAGGGGCGGGAGGGAAGATCCCGCCGAACGGGATCGCAACGCCGCCGCCGAGCGCGCTTGAAGCGCGATAGCGTCAACCGACAGCGTCGATGCTGGGAGGCGAAATGGAGCGGACGATGGGATTCGAACCCACGACATTCTGCTTGGAAGGCAGAAGCTCTACCCCTGAGCTACGTCCGCATCCGACGACCAAGTCATGGACTGGCCACGTGCCCATCACCTATCCCGAATGCCTGGAGGAGGCAAGGATATTCAACCGTTCGAGGATGCCGAGAACCCTCGGGTTGGACGCCGGCGCGCCCTTGAGCTAAGCGGACTGCCGGATCCAATCGAGCCCGACCACTGCGATGCGCACCGACGCCAGACCGACCAGATCACGAGCCGGCAGGGCGGCCCTGGTCATGGCTTCAGCCCTGCCGGTCGCGCGTCGCGCTCTGGTGCCGGCCTGAGGTTCGGAGGTCTCGTGTCCGCCATGTCCGGGAAGTCGTCGGCCGGAGCCGGTTCCGCGCTGCTGCACGCCGTGATGTTTCACGTCTTCAAGGCGCGGGATCCGGCGACGGAGGCGATGGTGGCGCTCGCCGTGCGCTCCCTGCGCATCCATTATCCGGAAGCGCGCCTCGTTCTCCTGACGAACGCCTCGGCGAAGGAAGCCGATCTGCCGGCGGAGCTGGAACTGCGCGTCGCCGGCTACGACGAGACGCGGCTGATGCTGGAGCGGGTGCGCGCCTACCGGGACTACGTCGGCACCGTGGAGCCCGGCACGACCGTTCTCTTCCTCGACACCGACATGCTCGTCATCCGCCGCTTCGACGAGCTGATGGCGCCGGACATCGATCTCGCGGTGACCGTGCGCAACGTCCCGAAGATGCCGATCAACGGCGGGCTGATCGTTGCCCGCACCGACCGTCCGGCCGAGACGCGCGGCTTCTTCGACCGCCTCGTCGCTTGCTGCGAAGCCCTGTCCGACGACGAGATGCGATGGGACGGCGACCAGATCGCCCTGTTCCGACTGCTCGACCCGCCGCCCCATCCCATGCTGGACCTGCGCACGGAGCCGCGCGGCGCGCTGACCGTGCGCTTCGCGCCGGCCCGCGTTTTCAATCAAACGCCGCGCCCCGGTTTCCTGCGCTTCGGCCTGTTCCGGCCCGGCGCGCGGCTGCTCCACTTCAAGGGCGCGCGCAAGGCCAAGATGCCGCTCTACGCCCGGCGCTTCCTGTCGCGCCCCTACGTCGCCTTCGCGCGGCTCGTCCGCTTCGGCCCATGACCGGAATGGACGGCTTCCGGCCCGCGCCCGGCGCGCGTCTCGAATTCGTGATGTTCTACGCGTTTCGGTCGCCCGATCCGGAAACCGAGGCGCAGATCGCGCTTCTCGCCCGCTCGATCCGAGCGAGCTATCCCGAGGCCTCGATCGTCCTCCTGACGAACCCGGTCGGCGCAGCGGCGGCCATGCCCGGCGTCGAGATCGCCGCGCGCGAGGTCCATCCCGAGCACATCATGGTGGAGCGCCTGCGCGGCTATCGCGACAGGATGAGGGCTGCGGAGCCGGGCTCCGTGTTGGTCTTCATGGACACCGACATGCTCGTCCTTCGCCGCTTCGACGAACTGCTCGCCGGCGGGGCCGACCTCGCCGTGACGGTGCGGCGGGATCGCACCTGGCCGATCAATGCCGGGCTCGTCGTCGCGCGCAAGACGCGGGAGGAGGGCGTCGAGGCCTTCTTCGACCGGCTCGTCGCCTGCTGCGAGGATCTGCCCGAGGACGAGAAGCGCTGGTACGGCGACCAAGTCGCGCTGGCCCGCGTGCTCGCTCCCGAACCCGGCCGCTTCAAGCATGCCTATGTCGGGACGAGAGATGGCCTGACGGTGCGCTTCGCGCCGAGCCGGCTCTATAATCAGACGCCGCGACCGTGGATGCTGCGGCTCGCCCTCTATCGCGGCGCTGCGCGCATCCTCCACTTCAAGGGCGGGCGGAAGGCGCGGATGGCCTTCTACGCCCGGCTCTATCTCTCTGGGGCGTTCCGCGCCTATGTCCGGCGCCGCTACGGCGGTTAAGCCGATCTTCACCGCTCTTGCCATTCGGCCGAGCCCTCGGTATGTCGCCCCGAACTTCAACCGTCTGGAACGAACGATGGCCAAGGGTAAATTCGAGCGCAACAAGCCGCACGTGAACATCGGCACGATCGGTCACGTCGACCACGGCAAGACGTCGCTGACGGCGGCGATCACGAAGTACTTCGGCGAGTACAAGGCCTACGACCAGATCGACGCGGCGCCGGA
>CANJKV010000016.1 GCA_947474855.1 Aurantimonadaceae bacterium
GCGGCGTCCAGTACGAGATCGACGAGAACCAGAGCCTCGAAGTGCGCCTGCGCGGCGAATACGAGGAGATCACCGACTATCTCGGCACCGAGCCCTACATCCTCGCCTCGCTGCCCGCGACCTACACCTTCGACAACCGCGACAACGAGCTCAATCCGACGGAAGGCTTCCGCTTCCAGGCCCTTCTCGAGCCGACCTACGAGTTCGAGAACCAGAGAGCCTTCGTCAAGGCGCGGCTCGACGCCTCGACCTACCTCTCGCCGCTCGAATCCGACCGCTTCGTCCTCGCCGGGCGCCTCGCCTACGGCAACGTCTTCGGCGCCGACCTTCAGGACGTGCCGAACGACCGGCGCTTCTACGCCGGCGGCGGCGGCTCGGTCCGCGGTTACGAGTTCCAGTCGATCGGCCCCTATTATCCCGACACGGTGCCGCCCGGCTCCGGTTACGTCGAGCGCTTCACCGACACGCCGACCGGCGGCCTCACCCTCTTCGAAGGCTCGCTCGAAGCGCGCATCGGCATCACCGAAAACATCCAGATCGTCCCCTTCATCGACGGCGGCTCGGTCTCCGACGACCTGACGCCAGACTTCTCGAACCTGAAGTTCGGCGCGGGCCTCGGCGCGCGCTACCTCACCGGCTTCGGGCCGATCCGCGTCGACGTCGGCATTCCGCTGGATCCGGGTCCCCGCGACGCGAGCTTCCAGTTCTATGCCGGCATAGGGCAGGCCTTCTGATGATGCGCATCCTCCCCTTCCTCGCCGGCCTCCTCGCCCTTCTCGCAGCCAGCCTCGTCGGCCCGGCCCCGGCGCGCGCCCAGGACTTCGTCGCGAGCCAGATCGAGAACCTGATCTCGACCGACACGCTCAAGGTCGAGATCGAGGGCCTGTCCGGCGCGCTGTCGGGGAACGTTCGCATCGAGCGTCTCACCGCGTCCGACCCACAGGGCGTGTTTCTTACCGCCGAAGGGCTCGCGCTCGACTGGTCGCCCTTCTCGCTGGTGCGCTCCAACGTCAACGTCGAGAACCTGTCGGCGGCGCGCATCACGCTCGACCGCCTGCCGGCCGGCCAGCCGGAAAACCAGGATACGAGCGGGGGGGGCTTCTCGCTGCCCAACATCACCGCCGACATCCGCCGCTTCTCCATCCAGGAGTTCGTGCTCGGCGAGGCCGTCGCCGGCCAGCCGGCGCGCCTTTCGGCCGAGGCCAGCCTGACGCTCGCCGACGATCCGGTGAATCTGGCCGTGTCGGCCGCCGTCACGCGCCTCGACCAGCCCGGCGACATCCGCCTGAACCTCGCCTTCGCGCCGGCCGAGGACCGCCTGACGGTTGACATCCAGGCGAGCGAGCCGGCCGGCGGCCTCGTCGCCAACCTCCTCCAGATCCCCGACCGCCCGCCGGTCAACCTTTCGATCACCGGCGGCGGCCCGCTCTCCGACTTCACCGCCAACGGCCAGCTGACCGTCGGCGCCGAACAGGCGGCGATGCTCACCGCCCGCGTCACCGGCACGGACGCCGGCCGGCGCGTCGCAGCCTCGCTCCAGGTCGAGGCCGAGCGCTACGTGCCGCAAAGCCTCGCCCCTTACGTCGCCGGCGGCACCTCGCTCGACGTCGACGCGCTGATCCGCACGGACGGCACCTACCTCGTCGACGGCGCGACCCTCGCCTCCGACGTCGCCAGCATCCGCGCCAGCGGCACGGTGGACCCGGCCGGCTCCACCAACGACGTGACGCTCTCGGTCGCCGTGCCGCAGGGCCGGGCGCTCGACCTCACCTTCGGCGACACGCAGATCCGGCTTTCGGAGCTGGAGGCGACGCTTCAGGGCGCCCTCACCAACGCCGCGCTCTCGCTGCGCGGCAACCTGCCCGTCGCCGGCTTCGGCGACTATGTCGGGCAGGAGGTGACGGCCAATATCGGCAGCCCGGGCTTCGACCTCCGGGGGCTTACGGGCCCGCTCTCCGTCACCGCGACGGCCGGCTCCTTCGCCGCGCCGAGCGGCGTGTCCGAGCGCTTCCTCGACGGCGAGATCCGCCTCATCGCCAACGGCGCGCTGACTGAGGACGGCCTGCAGCTCAACCCCTCGACGCTGACCACCGGCACGGCCGAACTCAACGCCTCGGGCACCGCGGCGCTGAACTTCGCGATCTTCGACTTCGCCCTCCAGACGAACTTCGACACCTCGGCCCTGTCGGCAGCCCTCGTGCCGCTCGCGGGAACGCGCACCACCGTTTCCGGCAACGTGTCGAGGACGCCCGACGAGACGCTTTCCCTCGCCAACCTCGCGCTCTCGGGCGGCGGCCTGTCGATCTCGGGCGACGCGCGGCTCGCGAACGAGACCGTGTCGGCCGCGATCACCGGCGCCCTGACCGAGACCGGCGCGGTCAATTCCTCGCTTTCGGGCGCCGCGCAGTTCCGCCTGACGGCGGAAGGCCCTGTCGCCGCCCCCGCGGTCGACCTCGAACTCTCCTCCGCGGGCCTGACCTTCGGCGGGCGCGAGCTCTCCAATCTCCAGGCCAGTCTTCGCGGCACCTTCGGCACCGAGAACCCCTCCGGCACGGTCGACATTTCCGGCACGCTCGACGGCGCGCCGCTCACCGGCAACGCCCGCTTCGAGACGCTGCCGAGCGGCCAGCGTCGCCTCAGCGGCCTTGCCGTGCGCCAGGGCCCGAATTCGATCACCGGCGACCTCGTCATCGGCGAGAACGCCGTGCCGACCGGCACGCTCACCGTCGCGGTCGAGGACATCGGGCCGCTGGCCTCGCTCGCCGGCCAGGACGCCACGGGCGACGTCAACGGCACGGTCGTGCTCGACGCCACGCCCGACGATCTGCCGCTCGCGACCGTCGACCTCACCGCCCGGCGCATCGCCGTCGCCGGCACCACCTTGACCGGGGGGACGATCGACCTCGCGGTCCAGGACTATCTCGGCCAGCCCTTCGCCGACGGCACGATTCGCGCCGAGACGCTGAACGCCGGCGGGATCGCCGTGCGCAGCCTCGCGCTGGATCTCGCCCGGGAGGGCGACTTCACAGCGCTGCGCGCGACCGCCGAAGCGAACGCCGTGCCGGTGACGCTCGCCGGGCGCGCCCGCTTCGCCTCGGACGCGACCACGATCGAGCTGCGCGAGCTGACCGCGGCCGTCGAGGGCGCGCCCGTCGCGCTCGCCCAGGCCGGCAACGTCGTGATCGCGGACGGCACCACCACGATCTCGCCGATCCGCCTGTCGATCGGCGAGGGCTCGGCCTCGGTCGAGGGCACGGCCGGCGCGCAGCTGAACCTGACGGCCGCGCTCGACGCCGTGCCGCTCGGCGTCGCCGCCCCCTTCGCGCCCGGCATCGACCCCGCCGGCACGCTCACCGGCAACGCGGCGGTCACCGGCCAGGCGAGCGATCCGACGGCCACCTTCGCCGTCACCGGCAGCGACGTGTCCGCCGCACCGCTCCGCGCGGCCGGCGTCGATTCCGCGGACCTCGCCGCCGACGGCCGCTATGCCGGCGGCACGCTCGACCTCCAATCGGCAACGATCGACCTCGGCGAAGGCTCGCTGCTGGCCTCCGGCACGGCCGGCGAGACCTTCGACCTGTCCGTCGAGGCCGTCGAGATTCCCGTCGCGCTCGCCAACGGCTTCGTTTCCGGCCTCGACGCCTCGGGCACGCTGTCCGGCAACGCCACGGTCACCGGTCCGCGTGCCGACCCCGCCGCGACCTTCGCCGTCACCGGCCGCGACATCACCGCGCGCGAGATCGCGAGCGCCGACATCGCGCCGCTCAGCCTCGACCTTGCCGGCCGCTACGCAGGCGGTTCGGCGACGATCGAGCGCGGCAACGTCGTGGTCGGCGACGGCCGCCTCGACCTCGCCGGCACGATCGGCGAGGCGCTCGACGTCCAGGTCACCGCGACCGACCTGCCCGTCGGTCTCGCCAACGGCTTCGTGGAAGGCCTCGGCGCCCGCGGCACGGTCTCGGGTACCGCCAGCGCGAGCGGCAGCCTGCAGCGGCCGAATGCCACCTTCGACCTCTCCGGCGAAGACCTGACCACGGCCGCCATCGCGGCCTCGGGCATCGAGCCCTTCGACCTCGTCGCCGACGGTTCCTACGCCGAGGACACCGCGACGATCCGCGAGGCGCGCATCGCGGTCGGCTCGGGCGATCTCGCCGCCAGCGGCACGCTTGGTGCCGGCGCGGTCGACCTCGACGTCGCGGCCCGCGCCCTGCCCCTCGGCCTCTTCAACGACCTCGCCGGGGGCCTGGCCCTGGAAGGCACGCTGTCGGGCACGGCGAATGCGAGCGGCACGACGCAGACGCCCGTCGTCGCGCTCGACGTCACCGGCGACGGCATCACGACGGCCGAGATCCGCCGCTCCGGCATCGCCCCCATCGCGCTGCGCCTCGCCGGCCGGTTCGCCGACAACGTCGCGACCATCGAGACGGCCGTCGCCAACGTCGGCGAAGGCTCGATCACCGCCTCCGGCACGGCCGGCGAAACGCTGGACCTGCGCCTCGCGCTGAACCAGCTGCCGGTCGGCCTCGCCAACGGCTTCGTCGAGGGGCTGAACGCCTCCGGCACGCTGTCGGGCACGGCCACCGCCACGGGTCCGCGCGCGGACCCGCAAGCCCGCTTCGACCTGACGGGCTCGGGCATCACGGCCGAAGCGGTCGCCGCCGGCGGCATCCCGCCCCTGTCGCTCGACGTGTCCGGCGCCTATGCCGACGGCACGGCGACGATCGAGACGGCCCGCGTCGACGTCGGCACGGGATCTCTCACCGCCACGGGCACGGTCGGGCAGAGCCTCGACCTCGACGTCGCGCTCGACCAGATTCCGGTCGGCCTCGCCAACGGCTTCGTCGACGGGCTTCGCGCCGAGGGCACGATCTCCGGCACGGCGCAGGCGACGGGCACCACCGCCGCACCGCAGGCCCGCTTCGACCTGTCGGGCAGCGGCATCACCACCGCCGAGATCTCGCGCTCCGGCATCCAGCCGCTCGCCTTCGACCTCGAAGGCAGCTACGCCGACAACCTCGCGACGATCGCGCAGGGCTCGGTGCGCGTCGGCAACGGCACGCTGGACCTCACGGGCACGGTGGGCGACGAGCTGAACGTGCGGGCGCAGCTGAACGATCTTCCCGTCGGCATCGCCAACGGCTTCGTATCGAACCTCGGGGCGTCGGGCACCGTGTCGGGCACGGTCGAGGCCACCGGCGCTCTCGCCGACCCGCAGGCCCGCTTCGCCCTTCAGGGCCGCGGCATCACCGCACGGCAGGTCGCGGCCTCCGGCGTCCAGCCGCTCTCCTTCGACCTCGACGGCGCCTATGCCGGCGGCACGCTGACGCTCGGCCAAGCCAACGTTTCCGTCGGCGGCGGCTCGCTGTCGGCGACCGGCTCCGTCGGCCAGGCGCTGAACCTCGACGTCGACATCACCCGCCTGCCGGTTGGGCTCGCCAACGGCTTCGTCGACGGCCTCGGCGCGCGCGGCACGCTGTCAGGCACGGCCCGCGCCCGCGGCTCGCTCGCCCAGCCCGACGCGAGCTTCGACGTCTCGGTCTCCGACGTGTCTACCGCGCAGACGCGGAGCGCCGGCGCGCCGGCCATCAACGGCACGGCGGCCGGCTCCTACGCCGGCTCGACCCTCACGCTCACCCAGGCCCGGATCGGCGTCGGCGGCGGCACGATCACGGCCTCGGGCACGGCCGGCTCGACCCTCGCCCTCGTCGTGCGCATTTCCGCCCTGCCGCTCAGCCTCGCGGCGGCGGCCGCGCCCGACCTCGCGCCCCAGGGGACGCTGAACGGCACGGTCCAGGTGCGTGGCACGGCCTCGAACCCGGCCGTCGACTACGACCTCGCCGCCTCCGGCGCGAGCATCGCGCCGGTGCGCGCCGCGGGCGTCTCGGCCTTGAGCATCACCGCCCGGGGCCGTTTCGAGAACGACGTCGTCACGACGGATGCGAACCTGTCGGGCAGCGGCATCGCGCTGGCGCTGGCGGGCTCGGTCAACATCGCCGCCGGCCCGAGCTTCGACCTGCGGGCGAACGGCACGGCCCCGCTCGCCATCGCCAACGCCGTCCTCGCCGAGGGCGGGCGCTCGGTGCAGGGTATCGTGTCGCTCGACCTCGCCGTGTCCGGCACGGCCGCGGCTCCGAACGTGACGGGCACCATCACCACCGGCGGCGCCCGCTTCGTCGACACCGGCATCAACCTCGCGATCAACGACATCTCGGCGCGCATCGCGCTCGCCGGGCAGACAGCGCGGATCGAGACGCTCACCGGCAGCTTCGGCGGCGGCGGCACCGTGTCCGTCGGCGGCACGGTGGGCCTCACCGGCGGTTTTCCGGCCGATCTCCAGATCCGCGTGGCCGAGGGGCGCTACAACGACGGTGAGATCGTGTCGATCACCCTCGACGCCGACCTCACCGTCACCGGCGACCTCACGGGCTCGCCGGTTCTCGCCGGCACGGTCAACGCCCGGCAGATCAACGTCATCGTGCCCGAGCGCCTGCCGACCTCGCTCGCGCGCATCGACCTGGAATACCGCAACGCGCCCGCCGCGCTCCTGCGCCAGCAGCAGGAGATCCAACCGCCGGACGCCGGCGGCGGCTCGACGTCGGGCGGCCTCGTCCTCGACCTCACCTTCAACGCGCCCAACCGCGTCTTCGTGCGCGGCCGCGGCCTCGACGTCGAGCTCGGCGGGTCGATCCGGATCGCCGGGCCGGTCTCCGCCCCGCAGGTCGTCGGCGCCTTCGACCTGCAGCGCGGCCGCTTCGCCATCCTGTCTCGCCGCCTCGACTTCGAGCGGGGAAGCCTCACCTTCACCGGCAACCTCGTGCCGACCCTGGACCTCCTTGCGACGTCCAACACGGGCGACGTCACGGTGAACATCGCCGTCACCGGTCCGGCCAACGATCCGAGCTTCACCTTCTCGTCCGATCCGCCCCTGCCGGAGGACGAGGTGCTGGCGCGCCTCATCTTCGGCCAGGGCACGACCGACCTGTCGCCGCTCCAGATCGCCCAACTCGCCGAGGCCGCCGCGACCCTCGCCGGCGTCGGCGGCTCGTCGGGGCTCCTCGAGAACCTTCGCGCCCAGCTCGGCGTCGACGACCTCGACATCCGCACCACCGAGGACGGCCAGACGGCCGTGGGCGTCGGCCAGTACCTCAACGACAACACCTATCTCGGCGTCGATACGACGGGCCGCGTCTCGCTCGACCTCAAGCTCGGCTCGGGCGTCACCGCGCGCGGCTCGGTCGATGCGCAGGGCGGCGGCGAGGTCGGCGTGTTCTACGAGGGGGAGTTCTGACGACGCCGGGATGAACCATCCGCGCCGCTCTCCGTTGGTTGAACTCGATCCACCAGCGGGAAGCGGCGTCATGGATACCGAAAGCCTGAAGTTCGCCCGGTTCGACCACCCGAAGCACGGCGTCTTCGAAACAATCGAGGCGGTCTCGGGCGACGAACGCCTCGGCGGCGACGAAAAGCGCGAGATCCTCGCCGAATGGAAGCGGCGCGTCGCGGCCGACAGCACCGGCGACCCCGAAGCCGCCCGCCTCGGCGAATCGCTCGATGCGGAGATCGCCCGGCTCGCCCGCATGGGAACCTGAGTACCTGCGATCGCATCAATCCTATCGAAACCGTTAGGAGCGAAATCGATCCGCGCCCGGCAGCGGCAGGTTCTTGCCGACTTCCGCTCTTAACCTATAGCTGTCATTCTTGACCGCGTTCGGACCCGCCGGGGCGGGCTCAGTGCCCAGAGCCTTGGTTGGTCGCTTGAGGGGCACCGTCGAAGCTTGACCGACACTTCCGCGTTTCCGGCCGCCGCACCGCGCGACCTCCGCACTCTCCTTCAGGACGATCCCGGCCGGTTCGGGCGCTTCAGCCGCCATCTCGGCGACATGCTGCTCGACCTGTCGAAATGCGCCCTGTCGAGCGAGGATCTCGCCGCGCTCATCGCCCATGCCCGCGACAAGCGCATCGAGGCGCGCCGCGACGCGATGTTCGCGGGGCGCCCGATCAACGAGAGCGAGAACCGCGCCGTTCTCCACGTCGCCCTGCGCGGACGCATCGAGGACGGCTACAAGGACGCCGCCGGCCGCCCGGTCGGCGACGAGGTCGAGGGCGTCCTCAAGGCGATGGCAGCCTTCGCCGAGGGCGTGCGCACGGGCGCCGTCGCGGCAAGCGATGGGCGCCCCTTCACCGACGTCGTCAACATCGGCATCGGCGGGTCCGACCTCGGACCCGCCATGGCGACGCTCGCGCTCGCGCCCTACCACGACGGGCCGCGCCTCCACTACGTCTCCAACGTCGACAGCGCCCACATCGCCGACACGCTCAAGGAGCTCGACCCCGCCCGCACGCTGTTCATCGTCGCGTCCAAGACCTTCACGACGATCGAGACGATGATCAATGCCGGCACGGCGCGGGCCTGGATCGCCGGCTCGCTCGGGGAGACGTCGGTCGGCGCGCATTTCTGCGCGGTGTCGACCGCCCTGGACAAGGTCGCCGCCTTCGGCATCGAGGAAAGCCGCGCCTTCGGCTTCTGGGACTGGGTGGGCGGCCGCTACTCGCTCTGGTCGGCGATCGGCCTGCCGATCATGATCGCGGTCGGCCCCGCCAACTTCCGGTCGATGCTGGCCGGAGCGCGCGAGATGGACCGGCACTTCGCGGACGCGCCGCTGGAAGCCAACCTGCCCGTTCTTCTCGGGCTCGTCGGCTGGTGGCACCGGGCCGTGCGCGGCTATCCCACCCGCGCCGTCATCCCCTACGACCAACGCCTCGCCCGCCTGCCGGCCTATCTCCAGCAGCTCGACATGGAATCAAACGGCAAATCGGTGGACACCGAGGGCCGGCCCGTTTCCGTGTCCGGCCCCGTCGTCTGGGGCGAGCCCGGCACCAACGGGCAGCACGCCTTCTTCCAGCTCCTCCACCAGGGCACCGACGTCGTGCCCGTCGAGTTCATCGTCGGCGCGCGCTCGCACGAGCCTTCGCTCCAGGCGCACCAGGACCTTCTCCTCGCCAACTGCCTGGCGCAGAGCGAGGCCCTGATGAAGGGCCGCACGGTGGAGGAGGCGAAGGCGCAGCTCCTCGACGCCGGCCGCTCTGAGGCCGACGCCGCCCGCATCGCGCCCTTCCGGGCCTTCGCCGGCAACAAGCCGTCGATCACCATCCTCTATCGCCTCCTCGATCCCGCGACGCTCGGGCGCCTCGTCGCGCTCTACGAGCACCGCGTCTTCGTCGAGGCTCAGCTCTTCGGGATCAACGCCTTCGACCAGTGGGGCGTCGAACTCGGCAAGGAACTCGCGAGCCAGCTCGTGCCGCTCGTCGCCGGGGAGGGCGACGACGGCGCGAAGGACGCGTCCACCCGCGGCCTCCTCCAGGCCATCAAGACCATGAGGACCACTCCATGAGCGCCAGCATGACCGCGCAGCATCCCGATCCGGATGCCGCCGCTCCCCTCCCCCACGACGCGAGCGCCTCGCGCCGGAGCTACGACGTCGACGCGCTCGCCGAGGAGATCGTCGAGAAGCTCACCTATTCCATCGGCAAGAGCCCGGCGCGCGCGCGCAAGTACGACTGGCTGCGCGCCGTCACGCTGACGGTGCGGGACCGCATCATCGACCACTGGCTCGAAGCCGAGGACGCGCGTGCGGCGAGCGGCGGCAAGCAGGTCGCCTATCTCTCGATGGAGTTCCTGATCGGCCGCCTCCTGCGCGACGCGATCAACAATCTGAACCTGACGACCCAGGTCGCCGAGGCGCTGAAGCGCTACAACGTCGAGCTCGACATGATCGAGCTCCTGGAGCCGGACGCCGCCCTCGGCAATGGCGGCCTCGGGCGCCTCGCGGCCTGCTTCATGGAGTCCATGGCTTCGGTCGGCGTGCCCGGCTTCGGCTACGGCATCCGGTACGTCCACGGCTTCTTCCGCCAGGAGATCGCCGACGGCGCGCAGGTCGAGCTGCCGGAGAACTGGCTCCTCCACGGCAACCCCTGGGAATTCGAGCGACGCGAGCGCTCCTACGAGATCGGCTTCGGCGGCAAGGTGACGAGCGTCGTCGGCGAGCCCGGCAAGCCGCCGCGCCAGCTCTGGCGCCCGGCCGAGCGCGTGCTGGCCGTCGCCTACGACACGCCGATCGTCGGCTGGCGGGGCGCCCACGTCAACACGCTTCGGCTGTGGAGCGCGCAGGCGCTCGACCCGATCCTTCTCGACGCCTTCAACTCGGGCGACCACATCGGCGCGCTCGTGGAGTCCAACAAGGCCGAAGCCATCACCCGCGTCCTCTACCCGGCCGACTCGCACCAGGCCGGCCAGGAGCTGCGGCTGCGCCAGGAGTTCTTCTTCTCCTCCGCCTCGCTCCAGGACATCATCCGCCGCCACCTCGAAACCAACGAGTCGCTCTCGAACCTCCACGACAAGGTCTCGATCCAGCTCAACGACACCCATCCCGCAGTGTCGGTCGCCGAGCTGATGCGCCTTCTCGTCGACGTTCACGGCATGGAATGGGACGAGGCCTGGGAGATCACGCGCCAGACCTTCTCCTACACCAACCACACGCTCCTGCCCGAAGCGCTGGAGCACTGGCCGATCCACCTCTTCGAGCGTCTCCTGCCGCGCCAGATGCAGATCATCTACGCGATCAACGCCGCGGTCATCCGCCAGGCGATGGAAAGCAAGGGCTTCGACGGCGGCCGGATCGCGGCGATCTCGCTGATCGACGAGAACAACGGCCGGCGCGTGCGCATGGGCCAGCTCGCCTTCGTCGGCAGCCACGCGGTCAACGGCGTCTCGGCGCTGCACACCGACCTCATGAAGGAAACGGTGTTCCACGCCCTCCACGAACTCTACCCCGACCGCATCCAGAACAAGACCAACGGCGTCACCCCGCGCCGCTGGCTGATGGAGGCCAATCCCGGCCTGACCTCGCTCCTGAAGGAGACCATCGGCGAGGGTTTCCTCGACGACATTTCCACGATCCGGGACGTCGAGCGCTTCGCCACCGACGCGGGCTTCCGCGACCGCTTCGCGGCGGTGAAGCGCGAGAACAAGGCGCGGCTCGCGGACGTCATCTCCGAACGCCTCGCGATCTCGGTCGATCCCGACGCGATCTTCGACATCCAGGTCAAGCGCATCCACGAATACAAGCGCCAGTTCCTCAACATCATCGAGGCCGTCGCGCTCTACGACCAGATCCGCTCGCAGCCGGCGACGAACTGGACGCCGCGCGTCAAGGTCTTCGCCGGCAAGGCGGCGCCCTCCTACCTCCAGGCCAAGGAGATCATCCACCTCGCCAACGACGTGGCGCAGGTGATCAACTCCGACCCGGCGGTGCGCGATCTCCTGAAGGTCGTGTTCATCCCGAACTACAATGTCAGCCTCGCCGAGATCATCATGCCGGCGGCCGACATCTCCGAACAGATCTCGACGGCGGGGCTCGAAGCTTCGGGCACCGGCAACATGAAGTTCGCCCTCAACGGCGCCCTCACCATCGGGACGCTCGACGGCGCCAACGTCGAGATGCGCGACCACATCGGCGAGGAGAACATCTTCATCTTCGGCCTCACCGCCTCCGAGGTCGCCCAGCGCCGCCGCGAAGGCCACAGCGGCCGCTCGGTGATCGAGGGCCTGCCGCTGCTGCGCGACGCGCTGCACGCCATCTCCTCGGGCGTCTTCTCGCCCGACGAGCCGAACCGCTACAACGGCCTCGTCGGCAACCTCTACAACAACGACTGGTGGATGATCGCCGCCGACTTCCAGAGCTACTGGGACACCCAGCGCCGCGCGGATGCGCTCTGGGCCGATCGGAGCGAGTGGAACCGCAAGGCGATCCTCAACACGGCGCGCATGAGCTGGTTCTCCTCCGACCGCTCGATTCGCGAATACGCGGCCGACATCTGGCGCACCGGCACCGACGCCTGATCGTCGCCCGGCTCAGGACCACCGGAAGCTGCGGCCGAGACCGGTCGCAGCTTCTTTCGTTGAAAATTCCGGCGAAAAGCCCCCTCGCCTCGCTGGCGGCGCGGGTGGCCTCACGCTAGCTTGATCCCTGCGCTGGGTTCGTCGCCGACAGGTGGTGCCGCGCCAGGGGACGAGAGCGCCGCAGGGCGCCGACTGGAGGAACACGATGCCCGAACGCCGACCCTTCGCGCCGATCTCGCGCGATACCATGGCCTATGTCCTGGCGGGCGGGCGCGGCTCGCGGCTGATGGAGCTGACCGACTTCCGCGCCAAGCCCGCGGTCTACTTCGGCGGCAAGACGCGCATCATCGACTTCGCGCTGTCGAACGCCATCAATTCGGGCATCCGCCGCATCGGCGTCGCGACCCAGTACAAGGCCCACTCGCTGATCCGCCACCTCCAGAACGGCTGGAACTTCCTGCGGCCCGGGCGCAACGAGAGCTTCGACATCCTGCCCGCCTCCCAGCGCGTCTCGGAGGACCAGTGGTATGCCGGCACGGCCGACGCCGTGTACCAGAACATCGAGATCATCGAGGGCTACGCGCCCCGCTACATGGTGATCCTGGCGGGCGACCATATCTATAAGATGGACTACGAGATGATGCTCCAGCAGCACGTCGACACGGGAGCCGACGTCACCGTCGGCTGCCTCGACGTGTCCAAGGAGGAAGCGACGGCCTTCGGCGTCATGCACGTCGACGAGAACTTCCGCATCACCGACTTCGTCGAGAAGCCCAAGGACCCGCCGACCATTCCGGGGCGCCCCGACACCTGCCTCGCCTCGATGGGCATCTACGTCTTCGAAACGAACTTCCTGATGGACCAGCTGCGCCGCGACGCCGCCGACCCCAACTCGGCGCGCGACTTCGGCAAGGACATCATCCCCCACATCGTTCGCCACGGCTCGGCCTACGCCCACCGCTTCAACCGATCGGTGGTGCGCTCGGCCGCCGAGCCCGACAGCGAGGCCTACTGGCGCGACGTCGGTACCGTCGACGCCTACTGGCAGGCCAACATCGACCTCACCGACGTCGTTCCGCCGCTCGACATCTACGACCGCGACTGGCCGATCTGGACCTACGCCGAAACGACGCCCCCGGCCAAATTCGTCCACGACGTCGAGGGGCGGCGCGGCTACGCCGTGTCCTCGCTCGTCTCGGGCGACTGCATCATCTCGGGCGGCTCCTTGAAGCGCTCGCTCCTCTTCACGGGCGTTCGCGTGCGCTCCTATTCGCAACTCGATCACGCGGTGGTGCTGCCGCACTGCACGATCGGGCGGGGCGCGCGCCTTTCCAAGGTCATCATCGACCGCGCTGTGAACATTCCCGACGGCCTCGTGATCGGCGAGGATCCGGAGCTGGACGCGCAACGCTTCCGCCGCACCGCCAGCGGCATCTGCCTCGTCACCAAGCCGATGATCGACCGCCTCAACTATCGATGACGCTGACCGTCCTGTCCGTCGCCTCCGAGGTCTTCCCCTTCCTGAAGACCGGCGGTCTCGCCGATGTCGCGGGCGCCCTGCCCGGCGCGCTGCAAAGCCACGGCATCGGCGTGCGCACGCTGATGCCGGGCTACCCCGTGGTCATGGCGGGGATAGATCCCGGCGCCGAGATCGTCTGGCGCGAGGCGGAGTTCTTCGGCGGCCCGGCGCGCATCCTCGCCGAGACCCGCCAAGGGATCGACCTCCTCGTCCTCGACGCGCCGCACCTCTACGACCGCTTCGGCGGCCCTTACTCAGGGCCGGACGGGGTCGACTATCCCGACAACGCCCTGCGCTTCGCGGCACTCTCCAGGGCCGGCGCCCTCGTCGCGCAAGGGGCGCTCGGCGGCTGGCGGCCGGACATCGTCCACGCCCACGACTGGCAGGCGGCGCTCACCCCCGTCTACCTCGCCTTCTCCAACGCGCCGCGCCCGCGCACGGTCTTCACCGTCCACAACCTCGCCTTCCAGGGCACCTTCCGCTACAACGTGTTTCCGCAGCTCGGCCTGCCCGATACCGCCTGGTCGATCGAGGGTGTCGAGTACTACGGCGATGTCGGCTTCCTGAAGGGCGGCCTCCACGCCGCCGACGCGGTCACCACCGTCAGCCCGACCTATGCGCGCGAGATCCTGACCCCCGAGGGCGGCATGGGCCTCGACGGCCTGCTGCGCGGCCGCGGCGACCGGCTCGTCGGCATCGTCAACGGCATCGACACGAGCGTCTGGAGCCCGGAAACCGACGCCGTCATCGCCAAGACCTACACGGCCCGCACCGTGCGCGAGCGCCGGCACAACAAGCGGGCGCTGGAGGGCGAGTTCGGCCTTCGCCGCGAGGACGGGCCCATCCTCGCGGTGGTCTCGCGCCTCACCTGGCAGAAGGGCCTCGACCTCGTCGCCGAGATCGCCGACGAGATCGTGGCGCTCGGCGCCCGGCTCGTCGTCGTCGGCTCGGGCGACCGGCTGATCGAGGGCGCCTTTCTCGCCGCCCATGCCCGCCATCCCGACCGGATCGGCGTGCGCATCGGCTACGACGAGCCGATGAGCCACCGCGTCCAGGCCGGCGCCGACGCGATCCTCGTGCCCTCGCGCTTCGAGCCCTGCGGCCTCACCCAGCTCTACGGGCTGCGCTACGGCTGCGTGCCGCTCGTCGCCGACGTCGGCGGCCTCGCCGACACGGTGATCGACGCCAACTTCGCCGCCCAGCGCGCCAAGGTCGCGACCGGCTTCGTGTTCGGTCCGGTGACGACCGACGCCCTCCTCGAAGCCGTGGGCCGGCTCCTCGACACCTATCGCGACGAGGCGAAATGGCGCACGATCCAGACCCGCGCCATGGCCTTCGACGTGTCCTGGACGGCGAGCGCCGCCCTCTATGCCGCCCTCTACCGCGACCTCCTGAACGAATAGAGACCCGCCCGATGTCGAGAACCGTCGCGACCCGCCCCTATGACGACCAGAAGCCCGGCACCTCGGGCCTGCGCAAGCGCGTGCCGCACTTCCAGCAGGAGAACTACGCGGCGAACTTCATCCAGTCGATCTTCGCGGCGGCGGAGGTGGAGCCGGGCTCCACCCTCGTGATCGGCGGCGACGGGCGCTACTACAACCGCGAGGTCATCGGCCTCGCGATCCGCATGGCGGCGGCCAACGGCTACGGGCGCATCGTGGTCGGCCGGAACGGCATCCTCTCGACCCCCGCCGCCTCCAACCTCATCCGCAAGCGCGGGGCGTCCGGCGGCATCATCCTGTCCGCCAGCCACAATCCCGGCGGTCCGGACGGCGATTTCGGCATCAAGTACAACGTGTCGAACGGCGGCCCGGCCCCGGAAAAGGTGACCGAGGCGATCTTCCGCCACACCCGCACGATCTCGGAATACCGCATCGTCGAGGACGCCGCGCCGGACCTGTCCCGTCTCGGCGAGACCAAGCTCGGCGACGCGACCGTCGAGATCGTCGATCCCGTCGCCGACTACGCGGCGCTGATGGAGGAGCTCTTCGACTTCGCCAGGATCCGGGAGCTCATCGCCTCGGGCTTCTCCTTGCGCTTCGACGCCATGCACGCCGTCACCGGCCCCTACGCCCACGAGATCCTGGAAAAGCGGCTCGGCGCGCCGGCGAAGACCGTGATCAACGGCGAGCCGAAGGAGGATTTCGGCGGCGGGCACCCGGATCCCAACGCCGTCTACGCCGCCGAGCTGATCTCGGAGATGATGGGCCCGGCCGCTCCCGACTTCGGCGCGGCCTCCGACGGCGACGGCGACCGCAACCTCATCGTCGGGCGAGGCATCGTCGTGTCCCCCTCGGACTCGCTCGCGGTGCTCGCCGCCAACGCGCACCTCGCGCCCGCCTATTCCAAGGGCATCGCCGGGATCGCCCGCTCCATGCCGACGAGCGGGGCCGCGGACCGCGTCGCCGAGAAGCTGAAGGTCGGCATCTTCGAGACGCCGACCGGCTGGAAGTTCTTCGGCAACCTCCTGGATGCGGGCAAGGTGACGATCTGCGGCGAGGAGAGCGCCGGCACCGGATCGGACCACGTGCGCGAGAAGGACGGGCTCTGGGCCGTGCTCCTGTGGCTCAACATCCTCGCCGTCCGGCGCGAGAGCGTGTCCGAGATCATGGCCGCGCACTGGCGCGAATACGGGCGCACCTTCTACCAGCGCCACGACTACGAGGAGATCGACAAGGCGGCGGCGGACGGGCTGATGGAGAGCCTTCGCCAGCGCCTGGCCTCCATGGCCGGCCAGCGCTTCGGCACGCTCGTCGTCTCGGAGGCCGACGACTTCTCCTACAAGGACCCGGTGGACGGCTCGATCTCGACCGGCCAGGGCGTGCGCATCGTCTTCTCCGGCGGCTCGCGCATCGTCTTCCGCCTGTCGGGCACGGGCACGCAAGGAGCGACGCTGCGCGTCTATATCGAGCGCTTCGAGCCCGATTCCGCGCGCCAAGGCGACGCCCCGGCCGACGCGCTCGCCGAGCTCGTTCGCACCGCCGACGTGATCGGCGAGATCAAGGCGCGCACGGGCCGCGAAGAGCCGGACGTCGTGACCTGACGGCCGCGAAACCGCCGATGGAGTTCTCGATCACCGCCGAGCGCGGCGTGCCCGCGCGGCTCGGCGCGGGCGTGGAGGCGGACGGCGTCTCCTTCGCCGTCCATTCCCGCAGCGCGTCCCGCATCCTCCTCTGCCTCTTCGACGACGGCGGCGAGCGGGAAGTCGCCCGCCTGCCGCTGGCGCGGCAGGGCGACGCGCATTTCGGCTTCGTGCCGGGCCTTGCCGAGGGCGCGCGCTACGGCCTGCGCGCCGAAGGACCCTGGGCGCCCGAGTCCGGCCATCGCTTCGACCCGTCCAAGCTCCTCGTCGACCCCTACGCCGTCGCGCTCGACCGCCCCTTCCGCTTCGATCCCGTCCTGACCGCTCCGCCGGAGGCCGGCCTCGACAGCGCCGCCGTCGTGCCGCGCGCCGTCGTCGCGACGCTCGACCGGACGGCCAAGCCCCTCCCCTTCGCGCCGCCCGGCCTCACCTACGAGACGAGCGTGCGCGCCTTTTCCATGCGCCATCCCGGCCTGCCGGAAAGGGTCCGCGGCACCGTCGCGGCGCTCGCCGAGCCGGTGGTCCTCGACCATCTCGTCCGGATCGGCGTGGAGAGCGTCGAGCTGATGCCGCTCGCCGGCTGGATCGACGAGGCGCATCTCGTCCGCCTCGGCCTGCGCAACGCCTGGGGGTACAATCCCATCGCGCACATGGCTCCCGATCCGCGCCTCGCCCCCGGCGGCTGGCGGGAAATCCGCCGGAGCGTGGAAGCGCTGCACGCGCGGGGCATCCGCGTCCTTCTGGACGTCGTCCTCAACCATTCCGGCGAGGGGCCGGTGGAAGGGCCGACGCTGTCCTATCGCGGCCTCGACAACGCGCTCTACTACCGCCACGTGGAAGGGCAGCCCGGCACGCTCGTCAACGACACCGGGACGGGCAACACCTTCGCCTGCGACCGCGCGCCCGTCGTCGCGCTGTTCCTGGAAGTGCTTCGCACCTTCGTCGAGGTCGGCGGCATCGACGGCTTCCGCTACGACCTCGGCACGGTGCTCGGCCGCGACGATCGCGGCTTCCGGCCGGACGCGCCGCTCCTCGCGGCCATCGCCGCCGACCCCGTCCTGAAGGGCCGAATCCACGTCGCCGAGCCCTGGGACGTCGGCCCCGGCGGCTACCGGGTCGGCGAGTTCCGCCCGCCCTTCCTCGAATGGCAGGACCGCTTCCGGGACGACGCCAGGCGCTTCTGGCGCGGCGAGAGCGGCCTCGTCGGGGCGCTCGCCACCCGCCTCTGCGGCTCGCCGGACCTTTTCGACCGCTTCAACCGCGCGCCCTCGGCCGGCGTCAACTTCGTCGCCGCCCATGACGGCTTCAGCCTCGCCGATATCGTTTCCTACGAGAACAAGCACAACGAGGCGAACGGCGAGGCGAACCGCGACGGCCACGGCGAGAACCATTCCTGGAACAACGGCGTCGAAGGGCCGACGGACGACCCCGCGGTTATCGCCGCGCGCGGGCGGGACCTGCGCGCCCTCCTCGCGACCCTGTTCCTGTCGCGCGGCACGCCGATGCTGGTGGCCGGCGACGAGTTCGGCCGCACGCAGAACGGCAACAACAACGCCTATGCGCAGGACAACGCGACGACCTGGCTCGACTGGGACGCGGCCGACGGGACACTGATCGGCTTCGTCGCGGCCCTGTCGGCGCTCCGTCGCAGCCATCCGGCGCTGCGCCTCGACGCCTTTCCCAGCGGCCGGCCGCTACCCGGCACCGACGTGCCCGACGTGTCCTGGCTGCGCGCGGACGGCTCGGCGATGGAAACCGCCGACTGGAACGACCCGGAGCGCCGCCTCCTCGTCCTCCAACTCGCCGCGCCAGCCGAGGACGGCCGGCCCGCCCGCATCCTCCTCGCCTTCAACGCGGGCACGCGGGACGCCGCCATCGCCCTGCCGCCGGTCGCGCCGGGCGAGCGCCTCGTTCTCGCCCTCCAGTCCGACTGCCCGGACCTGTCGGCGCGCCCGCTCGATCCGGCGCACGGCCTCGTCGTCAAGGCGCGCTCGGTTTTCGTCGTGACGGCGGAGGTGGTGGAGCCAGCGGACCGGATCCCTTAAGTAGGGGCGAGACACCCCGAGGCCGAAAGCGTCCATGCCGATCCGCCAGCTTTCCGAAACGACCATCGATCGCATCGCCGCCGGCGAGGTGGTGGAGCGGCCGGCGAGCGTCGCCAAGGAACTGGTCGAGAACGCCCTCGACGCGGGCGCGACGCGCATCGAGATCGTCACCGCCGGCGGCGGCAAGACGCTTCTGCGCGTGTCCGACGACGGCTCCGGCATCCCGGCCGACGAATTGCCGCTGGCGGTCCGCCGCCACTGCACCTCCAAGCTGCCGGACGAGGACATCGCCCTTGTCGGCACGCTCGGCTTTCGCGGCGAGGCCCTGCCCTCGATCGGCTCGGTGGCGCACCTGACGCTCACCTCGCGCCGGGCCGGGGCGGGCGAGGCCGCCTCGATCACCGTCGCCAACGGGCGCGTCAGCGCGGTGAGGCCGGCCGCGCTCTCCAAGGGCACCACCGTCGAGGTGCGCGACCTCTTCCAAGCGGTGCCCGCGCGCCTGAAGTTCCTGAAGACCGACCGCGCGGAAGGGTCGGCCATCTCCGAGATGGTCAAGCGCATCGCCGTCGCCATGCCGCAGGTGCGCTTCGAGATCAGCGGCGAGGACAGGACGCCGACGATCCTTCCCGCCGCCTCGCCGATCGGGCGCATCGGCGCCATCGTCGGGGAAGCCTTCGCGGCGGACTCGATCGAACTCGACGCGGAGCGCGAGGGCGTGCGCCTCGGCGGCTTCGCGGGGCTGCCGACCTTCTCGCGCGGCAACGCGCTGCACCAGTTCGTCACCGTCAACGGCCGGCCGGTGCGCGACAAGCTGGTGCTTTCGGCGCTTCGTGCCGCCTATGGCGACGCCATGCCCCGCGACCGCTGCCCGGTCGCCGTCCTCTTCCTGGAACTCGATCCCGCCCTCGTCGACGTCAACGTCCATCCGGCGAAGGCCGACGTTCGCTTCCGCGATCCCGGCCTTATCCGCGGCCTCCTGATCGGCGCGATCCGCGAAGCGCTCGCCCGCGAAGGGCTGAAGGCGAGCCGCACGGCCGCCGGCGACATGCTCGCCCGCATGCGCGGGAGCGCGCCTCCCCCGGATCCGGACGAGGCGGTCACGGGCGAGCCCGCCCCCGTCCAGCCACGCTTCTCAGGGTTCGCGCCCGGCGCCCCGGCCTTCCGCTCCGCCGCGCCAGCTTATGCCCGAGGCACCGACCCGCTCGCCGTCTCGCCCTTCCGGCCGCTGGAGCGGACGGGCGCGGCGCCCATCCTCGCCCATGCCGGCCTCGGCGAGGAGGCGCCCGCGCCCTTCATCCCGGCTCCGCCGCCGCCGGAGGCGGAGCCCGAGCCGGCGGCCGACCTCCACCCGCTCGGCGCGGCCAAGGCTCACATCCACGACACCTACATCGTCTCGCAGACCGAGGACGGCATCGTCATCGTCGATGCGCACGCCGCCCACGAGCGGCTCGTCTACGAAACGCTGAAGCGGGCGATCCACGGCCGGCCGCTGCCCTCGCAGGGGCTGCTCATCCCCGACGTCGTCGACCTCGCCCCGGAGGATGCCGAGCGCGTCGAGACCGAGCGCGACGCGCTCGCCCGGCTCGGCCTCCATCTCGAGCGCTTCGGCCCGGGCGCCGTCCTGGTGCGCGAAACGCCGGCGATCCTCGGAGCGGTCGACGCGGCGCGGCTCGTGCGCGACGTCGCCGACGCGCTGGCCGACGAGCGGGCGGGAAGCGTCGTTTCCGCCCGTATCGACCGGGTGGCGGCCACCGTCGCCTGCCACGGCTCGGTGCGCTCCGGCCGGCGCCTGCGGCCGGAGGAGATGAACGCGCTCCTGCGCGAGATGGAGGACACCCCGGGCTCGGGCACCTGCAATCACGGGCGCCCGACCTTTATCGAGCTGAAGCTCGCCGACATCGAGAAGCTGTTCGCGCGGCGATGAGCGGAACGCTTCTCCGCAGCGCCTGGCGCCGCCTTCCGCGCGGCTTCCGGCAGGACCTCTTCGCCCGCCTGACCGAACGGCTCGTTTCCCCCGTTTCCGCCACCGAGCGCGATCCGGCCGTCCTGTCCGCCCCCGTCACCGTGGTCGGCGCGCTTCGCGCCCCGACCGGTCTCGGCCAGGCGGCGCGCCTCGCGCTCCACGCGCTGCGCGAGGCCGGCGTGCCGTTCGCCGCCATCGACATCACCGCGCGCCTCTCGCAGCCCGAGACCGAGCCCGTCTTCGAGGCTCCGGCGGCGCGGGAGGGGCCGGGCACGCTTCTCGTCTACGCCGTGCCGCCGAACGGCGCCAACGCGCTCGCCGCCGTGCCGCGCGAGATCCGGGCGGGCAAGCGCCTCGCGGCCGGCTGGGTCTGCGAAACGGAAGCGCTGCCGCCCCTTTGGGCGCGCCAGGCGCGCCTCTACCACGCCCTGACGGCGCCGACGCGCTTTGCGGCCGAGGGCATCGCGCTGGCGACGGGCCGGCCGGTGCGGGTGATCGGCCACCCGGTCCTCGCCGAGCCGCTGCCGCCGGCGGCGCCGGCCATCGCGGGCGGGCGCCGCCTCGTCGGCGCGGTGCTCGACGTCGCTTCCTCGGGCGACCGCAAGAACGTCGAGGCGCTGATCGAGACGATCCGCCACCTCCTCGCGCGCTCAAACGACGTCGCCTTCCGCTTGAAGATCAAGGATGCCGGCGCCGAGCCGGCGCTCGCCCGCGCGCTGGCCGAGCTTCTGCGATCGGCGCCGGACCGGATCGCGGTGGCCGAGGCCGCCGCGTCGCGGGCGGAGACGATCGCCTTCATCGACGGGCTCGACCTCCTTCTCTCGCTCGCGCGCGCTGAAGGCTTCGGCCTCCCCTATGCCGAGGCGATCATGCGCGGCGTGCCGGTGGCGGCGGCGCGCTGGAGCGGCCCGGCCGAGTTCCTGACGGACGAGAACGGCGTCGCCCTCCCCTTCCGCCTGGTTGCGATCCGCGACCGCTCCGGCCTTTACGCCCCGGCCATGGGGCGCTGGGCCGAGATCGATCCCGGCGCGGCGGCCGAGGCCGTGCTGCGCGCGCTGGAGGCGCCGCCCCGACCACGCCCGCCGACGCCGCCGCTCTTCACCGGACGCTTCTTCGTCGACACTCTTCTCGGGCCGCCATGAGGTTGCCGATGGGGCTCGTCCGTGCTCTTGGAAGCGCCATGACCGCCGTATGGAAAGGCCGCGACATGAACCGCATGGATGCCGGCGGAGAGGCCAAGCTCCGCTACGCCACCCCCGATTTCGAGGTGATCCGCCCCGGCGCCTTCGTGCGCTGCGCCGTGACCGGCGAGGCGATCCCGCTCGACCTCCTGAAATATTGGAGCGTCGAGCGCCAGGAGGCCTATCTCGACGCCGCGGCGTCGTTCAAGCGGGCGATGGAGACCGGCGGCGGGCGCTGAAGCGCGCCATCGCCGCTTCGATGAGGCGGCGCGGCGCCTCGCGATCGACGAAGCGCATCTCGATCTCGAGGACGTGCACCGTGCGCAGGAACTCCGCGGCTCGCGCGCCCGAGCCGCGGATGCGGGCATGGTCCTTGGCCGTGGTCGCCAGCACGGCGCCGACGGCCTCCGCTTCGCGCTGGAGATCGGCGAGCTGACCCCGGGTGAAGGGGTGGTGATCGGGGAAGGCCCTCAGCCCCGCGAGCGACGCGCCGACCTCGGAAAGGCTGCGGCGGAACTTCTCGGGATCGGCGATGCCGCAAAAGGCGAGGACGCGCCGCCCAGCCCAGCTGCGCGCGGCCTCGGCCGCGACCCGGGCGCGCTCGACGGATAGGCCGGCGGCCGCCGCACGCGCCGCCGCCGCCTCGCCCGCCCCTCCCTCGCCGACCACGAGAACCGCGTCGGCGTGGCGGAACTGGAGATCGAGCGGAGCGCGCAAGGGGCCGGCCGGAAGCACCCGGCCGTTGCCGAGGCCGCGCCGCCCGTCGACGACGAGAAGCGCGAGGTCGATCGCCAGCCGGGCGCTCTGGAAGCCGTCGTCCATGATCAGGAGGTCGGGCGCCGCCGTCTCGCGCAGGAGCGCCGCGCCCGCCGCCCGGTCGGTGGCGACCACCGTCGGCGCGAGGGCCGCGAGGAGCAAGGGCTCGTCGCCAGCCTCCGCCGCGCCGTGGTGCCTGGGGTCGACGAGAAGCGGCGCCGCGCCGTCGCGGCCGTAGCCGCGCGACAAATAGCCGACCCGGATCCCCGCCCCGATGGCGGCGCGGCCGAGAGCGAGGGCCGACGGCGTCTTGCCCGCGCCCCCGACCGTGAAGTTGCCGACGCAGAGCACGGGAAGTCCGGCCTCGGCGCGAAGGCCCCGATCCAGGCGTCGGCCGCTCACCGCACCGTAGAGCGCGGCGGCGGGCGCGAGCGCGCGGGCCGGCAGCCCCCCGGCCGCGTCCCACCAGAAGGCCGGTGGGGCGATCACGGCGCGCGCCGGCTCAGCGCCGCCCGCCGGCGGCGGCGGCGGCGGGCGGCGGCGGCGGCGGGGGCGCCGCGCGGCGGTCGAGGCTGAGGGCGAGTTCCAGGGGATGAAGAAAGGGGTGGAGCGCGTCCATGGTGCGGCGAAGGCCCCCGCGCATCTCGCGCACGGCGGCCCGGGCGGCGGCGGCCATGGTGCTCTGTGCGAGCGAATCCGACAGGAGGAAGTCGAGCTGCTCGGACAGGTCCGCCTCGTCGGCGACGATGCGCGCGCCGCCCATCTCGACGAGCTTGCCGTAGATGTCGCGGAAGTTCTGCACCGCCCGTCCCGACAGGATGGCATTGCCGAGCATGGCGGCTTCCAGCGGGTTCTGCCCGCCCGTTCCCGTCAGCGACTTGCCGACGAAGACGATTTCGGTGAGCCGGAGGTAGAGGCCCATCTCGTGCATCGTGTCGCCGAGCATCACGTCGGTGTCCGGACCCGGCAGCTCGCCGCGGCTGCGCCGCGCCACCCTCAGTCCCGCCGCCTCGAGGCTCGCGGCGATCTCGTCGCCGCGCGTCACGTGGCGCGGCACGACGAGCGTGATGAGGCGCGGATGGCTTGCCTTCAGCCGGCGATGGGCGGCGCCCGCGATCGCTTCCTCGCCCGGATGGGTCGACACCGCCGCCCAGACCGGCCGGTCGCCGAAGGCGCGCGCGACGCGTACGAACTCGGCCTCGGCGACAGCCGGCGCCGGCATCTCGGCCTTGAGGTTGCCGGCGACGGAAACGGCGGGCGCGCCGAGCGCGCGATAGCGCTCGGCGTCGAGCTCCGACTGGGCGACGACGTGGGTGACCTTCTCCATCACCGCTTCCGCGATGCGCGGCACCTGGCTCCACCGGGCGAAGGAGCGGTCGGACAGCCTCGCATTGACGAGGATCAGCGGCACGCGCCGGCGCGCCAGCTCGTGCATCGTCGTCGGCCAGATCTCGCTCTCGGCGGTGATCGCGACGTCGGGACGCCAATGGTCGAGGAAGCGTCGGATATAGGGCGCGAGGTCGAGCGGCACGTATTGGTGGGTGACGCAGTCGCCGAGCCGCTCGGACACGAGCGCGGCGGACGTGCGCGTGCCCGTCGTCATCAGGATCGGCAGGCCGAGATCGGCGATCGCGCGCACCATCGGCGAGACGGCCGCGCTCTCGCCGACGCTCGCCGCGTGTACCCAGACGAGCGGCCCCTCGCGGCGTTCCAGACCGGCGAGGCCGTAGCGCTCGCGCCGGCGCGCGCCCTCCTCCTTGCCGCGCGAGGCCCGCCACACGACGTACGGGGGAACGAGCGGGCGGCCGAGCGCGCCCGCGATCCGGTAGGTCGCCAGCGCGGCGCGCGCCAGGAAATCGCTCATGCCCGGTCCGCGAGTTCGGCGGCGCGCCGGTTGGCGGCCTCGATGGCGCGCGTCACCTCGCGGCGCTTGGCTTCCATGGTGGCCTCGTCCGCATCGCGGGGAACGTGGATGGACTCGCCCATGACGACGGCGAGCCGGCCGAAGGGCAGCGGCAGGCTGGTGGCGTCCCAGGAACTCTTGACGACGTAGCGGCGCGAGGTGACCGCGGCGGCCGGGACGATCGGGCGGCCGGACAGGCGCGCCAGCGTCACGATGCCGAGTCCCGCCTCGCGCGGGGTGCCCTTGGGAACGTCGGCGATCATGCAGACCCCCTCCCCGTCCTTGAGGGCGCGGGTGAGCGCGATCAGCGCCCCGACGCCGCCCTTCTTGGAGGCGGCACGCGGATCGCGCCCGCCGCTGCCGCGCACCGTGCGGATGCCGAAGCGGGCGACCACGGCCGCGTTCAACTCGGCATCGGCGTTGCGCGACAGGAGCGCAACATAGGGAAGCGTCCTCGGGCGGAAGAAGGGCGCGAGGAGGTGCTGGCCGTGCCAGAGGCCGACGATCGCGGGATGCTCGGCGGCGAGCCGCTGGGCATGCGGGCTCGAGCCCGCGACCCGCCGCTGGCTGGCGTGAACCAGGCGCAGGATCCCGTAGATCAGGCTGCCGACGAAGGACACGAAGCCGGGCCGGCGCATGAGGTCCCGGCCCGTGCGCTTCAGCCGCTTGCGCAGCGGGCGCCGTCCCTCGGGCCGCGGAGGCTTCGAGGCGGGCGGCGCGGCGCGTTCACCGGCCTCGATGTCGTCGACGCTCGCCATGTCGCGGATCGCCCGGCCTCCTCAAGCCACCTCCGGATCGAGGAGACGATGCATGTGGACGATGAAGTAGCGCATGTGCGCGTTGTCCACCGTCGACTGGGCCTTGCCGCGCCAGGCGGCCAAAGCGGTGGCATAATCGGGAAAAATGCCGACGATATCAAGGTTCGAGACGTCCCGGAACTCGGTCGAGCCGAGCGTCGTCAGCTCGCCTCCGAAGACCAGGTGGAGGCGCTGCTTGGGTTGAACTTCTTCGACCACGTTTTTCGATCCCTCTCGTTGGTTCAACGCTTGGCGCCGGCCCCGCGCCCCGCCTCCTCCGCCAGCGCCGAAAGGCGCCGCAGGATGCTCGTTCCGCCGGCGACGAGGACGCCATGGCTCTTCCCCGCGATCCTGTAAACCCTTCGCTCGCCTGCCGCGTCCTGAAGGAGGCCCCCGGCCCGCTCCAGGATGAGGTCGCCGGCGGCGATATCCCAGTCGTTGGCGCGCGGGCGGATCAGCGTTCCGTCGACGCGCCCGCTCGCCACGAGGGCCAGACGGTAGGCGAGCGAGGGCACGTTGGGCGCGAGGTCGAAGGCGCGCCGCGCCTCCGGCGCAATGGCGCGCGCCAGCGTGTCGGGCACGCCGAGCGTCAGCCGCGCGCCCTCCGCCGGCTTCGAGGCCGCAATCGGCACGCCGTTGAGGAGCGCGGCCCCATTTCGCGTCGCGGTGAAGACCTCGCCGAGAACCGGCACGTCGAGGACGGCCGCGACGTTGGCGCCCCTTTCCACCACCGAGACGGCGACGCACCAGGTGCTCTCGCCGCGCAGGAAGGAGCGCGTGCCGTCGATGGGATCGACGACGAAGAAGCGCTCGGGCTCGCCGGCTGCCGCGCGCTCGGCCGGAGCCATTTCTTCCGAGAGCCAGCCGTAGTTGGGCCGCGCGTCGAGAAGGACGCGGCGCAGATGCCGGTCGACGGCGAAGTCGGCCTCGGACACCGGCGAGTTGCCGTCCTTGTACCAGACTTCCGGATCGCGCTTGAAATGCTCGAGCGCGATCTGCGCGCCCTGGCGGGCGGCGTCCGTGATGAGGGCGAGATCGTCCGCGAAGGGATCGGCCGCCCCAGCCGGGGCCGCTTCGGCCACCGTCAGCGGCCCGCGACCGTCATCGCGCCGACGTGAAGCGTCGGCGCGACGATCGAGAAGCGCTCGTCCCCGTCGTTGGCCGGGCGCAGCGCCAGAAGCATCTCGGCGAGGTGGCCGGCGATGGTCAGCTCGCTCACCGGCTCCGTCAGCTCGCCGTTCTCGATGAGGTAGCCGGCAGCACCCCGCGAATAATCGCCGGTGACGAGGTTGGTGCCGTGGCCGATCAGCTCGGTGACGTAGATGCCCCGGCCGATCTCGGCGATCAGCTCCTTCGGCGTGATCTCGCCGAGGGTGAGGAGGACGTTGGTCGAGCTCGGCGAAACGCCGGAGGAGGAGCGGCTGGCGCGCCCGTTCGTGGCGGGAAGGCCGAGCTCCCTCGCCGTCGCGGTGTCGAGCGTCCAGTTCCGCAGAACGCCGTTCTCGACGAGCGCCAGCGTTTCGCCGCGCACGCCCTCGCCGTCGAAGGGCCGCGAGCCCGGCCGGCGCGGCAGAAGCGGCTCGTCGGTGACCGACAGGGCGGCCGGCAGGATCTGCTCGCCCATTCGGTCCTTGAGGAAGCTGGTCCTGCGCGCGATGGCGGCGCCGTTGATCGCCCCGACCAGCGAGCCGACGAGGCCGCGCGACAGGCGCGGGTCGAAGACGATCTCGTAGCGCCCGGTCGGCAGGACCTTCGGGTTCAAGCGCCGCACCGTGCGCTCGGCGGCGCGCCGGCCGATCGTTTCGGCGTCTTCGAGGTCGGCGTAGTGGATGCGCCCGTCGAAGTCGTAGTCGCGCTGCATGTTGACGCCCTCGCCCGCGATCACGCTCACCGAGCGGCCGAAGGAAGACCGGCGCCGCGCGCCGGCAAAGCCGGTGGAGGTGACGAGGACGAGGCCGGCCGCGCCCGCCGAGGCCGAGCCGCCGCCCGAATTGGTGATGCCGGGATGATCGAGCGCCGCCGCCTCGACGGCGAGCGCGGCCTCCGCCAGCTCCTCGCCGGTCAGCTCGGTCGGGTCGAAGAGGTCGAGGTCCTCCTCGCCGCGCGACAGGAGCGCGGGGTCGGCGAGCGAGGCATAGGGATCTTCCGGCGAGACCTTGGCCATGGCAACGGCCCGCTCGGCGATCCGGTCGGGCTCGAGCTGCGGGCCGATGTCGGCCGAGACCGAGGCGACGCGGCGCCCGACGAAGACGCGCAGCGACAGGTCCTGCGATTCGGAGGCGTCGACGCTCTCGATCGCGCCGAGGCGGGCGCTCGCCGAGCGGCCGGCCGACTGCACCACCGCGACGTCGCAGGCGTCCGCGCCGGCCCGCTTCGCGCTGTCGATCAGCCGCTCGGCGATGCCGAGAAGCCGCGTGGTCACGTCGTCCATGGATTCGGTCCGGCCTTGAATTCGAGGGAGCCCTCCATCTATGCGCCGCACCCGGCGCCATCAAGGCGGGCGGGGCCACGGGCAGCGCCCGGCGGACCACAGCTTCGCATTGAGCCGCCCGCGACCTTCAGTTAGGCAGGTATCGGCGGAGCGAGGCGGGGGCGCGGCATGGCGGACGAGGCGGCGGCACGGGCACGGAGCATCTCGGCGCTCGGCGAGGCGGGCCTGTCGCCCGACCCCGCCTTCCTGCGACGGCTCGACGCGCACTTTCCGGCGCTCTTCGCCGAGTTCGCCGCGGTCTATGACGGCCATCCGGCCTTCGACGACGAACTCGCGGCCGCCGTGGTCGCGGCCGCCCGGGCCCATGCCGACCGGTCCCCGGAGATGCGCGCGCTCGACACGCGGCGCGAGGCCGAGCCCACCTGGTTCCAGTCGAACGCCATGCTCGGCGGCGTCGCCTATGTGGACCGCTATGCCGGTTCGCTGGAGGGCATCCGGGCGCAGATTCCCTACTTCCGCGAGCTCGGCCTCACCTACCTCCACCTGATGCCGCTCTTCCGCTGCCCGCCGAAGAACTCGGACGGGGGCTATGCCGTCTCGTCCTATCGCGAGGTGGATGCGCGGCTCGGCACCATGGCGGAGCTGAGGGATCTCGCCACGGCGTTGCGCGAGGCCGGCATCTCGCTGGTGATCGACTTCATCTTCAATCACACCTCGAACGAGCACGAGTGGGCGCGCCGGGCGCTCGCGGGCGAGCGCGACTACGAGGACTTCTACTGGATCTTTCCCGACCGGACGATGCCGGACCGGTTCGAGGAGACCACGCGCGAGATCTTCCCCGACGACCATGCCGGGTCGTTCGTGCAGCTTCCCGACGGGCGCTGGATCTGGTCGACCTTCTATCACTTCCAATGGGACCTGAACTATTCCAACCCCGCGGTCTTCCGGGCGATGGCGGGCGAGATGCTGTTTCTGGCCAACCAGGGCATCGAGTTCCTGCGCATGGACGCCGTCGCCTTCATCTGGAAGCGGCTCGGCACGACCTGCGAGAGCCTGCCCGAGGCGCACAGCCTCATCCGCGCCTTCAACGCGCTCTGCCGCATCGCCGCTCCCGCGCTCCTGTTCAAGTCCGAGGCGATCGTCCATCCGGACGAGGTGGTGAGCTACATCGACCCGGCCGAGTGCCCGATCTCCTACAATCCCCTCCTGATGGCGCTGTCCTGGGAAGCGCTGGCGACGCGCGACGCCCGGCTCCTGAGCCAAGCGGTGGACCGGCGCCAGCGCATCGCGCCGGGCTGCGCCTGGGTGAACTACGTGCGCAGCCACGACGACATCGGCTGGACCTTCGCCGACGAGGACGCCGCCGAGTTCGGCATCGACGGCCTCCCCCACCGCCGCTTCCTCAACGCCTTCTACGTGAACCGCTTCCCCGGCTCCTTCGCGCGGGGGCTGCCCTTCCAGGACAATCCGAAGACCGGCGACTGCCGCATCGCCGGCACGACGGCCTCGCTCGCCGGCGTCGAGGCGAAGGATCCCGGCGGCGTCGGCCGGGTGCTCCTCCTTTACGCCATCGCGCTGTCGGCCGGGGGCGTGCCGCTCCTCTACCTCGGCGACGAGTTCGGGCAGCTCAACGACTACGGCTTCCGCGACCGCCCGGCCGAAGTAGGCGACAGCCGCTGGGTCCACCGTCCCCGCCGCCCGGACGCGCTCTATGCCGAGCGGGGCGACCCGGACACCGAGGCGGGCCGGATCTTCGCCGGCCTGTCCCGGCTGATCGCGATCCGCAAGCGGACGCCCGCGCTGGCGGGCGGCGCGATCCACGGCTTCTGGACGGGGAACGACCACATCCTCGGCTACCTGCGGCCGGAGGCGGGGGGCCTGCTCGTTCTCGTCAACCTCGCCGACGATCCGCAGACGGTCTCGGCGGCGCGCTTCGAGGCGCTGCCGGCGGCGGTGGTCGACCTCGTATCCGGCGACGGCGTCGGCCTGCGCGAGGATCTCGTCCTTCCGCCGCACGGCTTCGTCTGGCTCGACCTGTCGCGCGCCTCACGCTGACCGGTCCGACCCGTCCTCCATCACCGCCTCGATGGCGCGCTTGGCCTCCTCGCGGAAGGGCAGCGTCGCGTCGATGATCGTGCGGGTGCGCAGGAAGTCGAGGACGCCCCAGTCGGAGACGGCGGGCGCGAGGACGAGGTCGGGCGCCTGCGCGCGGAGCTTGGCGCGGATGATGGCGCCGGCCATGATCTGCGAGGCGCCGGTTAGGACCGCGAGCGGCGTCGGGATGGCGCCGGCCTCGCCCTTCGGGCCGCCGGTAACGTCCACCGCCACCAGCCGATCGGCCCGGCCGGCCAGCGCCTCGAACGGCAGGGGATCGGTGAAGCCGCCGTCGACGAGGAGCCGTCCGTCGCGCATCACCGGCCGGAACACCGCCGGCAGCGCGGCCGAGGCGGCGATCGCCGAGAACAGGTCGCCGTGCTCGATCACCACCGGCTCGCCGGCATAGAAGTCCGTCGCGATGGCGGCGAAGGGGATAGCGAGGCCGGAAAAGTCTCGCGGCAGATGCGCGGGCAGGAAGGCTTCGAGGAGCCGGGCGGCGTTGATCTGGCCGAGCCGCAGGCCGCCCTCGGAGCGGAAGGCGGCAAGGTTCGGCGGGCGGGTGCGCCAGAGCCGCGCGAGAACGAGTCGCTTGTTGGCGAAGGCCTCGACCGCCGCCTCGCGGATCGCGGCGCCGCTCATGCCGGCCGCGTAGGCCGCGCCGAGGATCGCGCCGATCGAAGTGCCGGCGATGACGGCGGGCCTCACGCCGAGTTCGTCGAGGGCCTCGAAGACGGGAATGTGGGCGAGGCCCCTTGCGCCCCCGCCACCGAGCGCAAGGCCGAGCGTCGGCGCCATCGGGACGTCCGCCTCAGGCTCCGGCAGGGCCGACGGTGATCACCGTCGGCTCGGGGCTGAGCAGCGTCTTGGCCACGCGCCGCGCGTCCTCGATCGTCACCGCGTCGATCTCCGCCTCGCGCCGGTCGATGTAGTCGGTGCCGAGGTCGTCGAGCTGGATCGTCACCAGGGTCGAGGCGACCGCGAGCGAGGAGTCGAGGTTGCGCACGGCATAGGCGCCCTTGACGTAGGACTTGGCGGCCGCGAGTTCCGCTTCGGTCGGCCCCTCCTCGGCCATGCGCTTCAGCTCGTCGCGCATCAGGTCGACCACCTCCTCCGCCTTGTCGGCGCGCGTTGTCGTGGAGGCCGACAGGAGCGCGGCGTGGTCGAAGGAGGCGAGGCTCGAGCCCGCGCCGTAGGCAAGGCCGCGCTTCTCGCGGATCTCCTGGTAGAGGCGCGAGGTGAAGGAGCCGCCGCCGAGGATCTGGTTGACGAGATAGGCGGCGAAGTAGTCGGGATGGTCGCGGGGCAGGCCCGGCAAGGCAAGCTGGATCGAGGCCTGCGGCGTTTCGGCATCGACGTCGACGCGCTTGCCCGTGGCCGGCACGACGTCTGGAACCGGCGCGAGGTCGGGCGCGTCGGCAAGGCCCCCGAACACCTCGTCGAGCCGCTGCCCCAGCGTCTGCGCGTCGATGGCGCCGACGACGCCGACGACGAGGTTGCCGCGCGTGAACTTCGACTTGGCGAAGCCGCGCAGATCCTCGGCCGTGACGCTGTCCAGCGACGGGATCGTTCCTTCCACGGGGCGGCTGTAGGGATGGTAGGGGAAGATCGTCTCGCGCCAGGCTTCGCCGAGCCTCTCGCCGGGGTCGCGCGAGTCGGCGCGGATGCCGGTCTCGATCTGCCCGCGGATGCGGTTCACCGGCTCCTCGTCGAAGCGCGGCGCGTTCAGCGACAGGCGCAGGAGGTCGAAGGCCTCGGTCTCGAAGTCGGTGATCGCGCGGAACGATCCGGAAAAATCGTCGTAGCCGGCGGAATAGGCCAGCGACACGCCGAGATCGTCGAGCTTTTCCTGGAAGGCGGCGCTCGGGATCTCGCCGGCGCCTTCGTCGAGGAGGCCGGACAAAAGGTTCGCCGTCCCCTCCTTGCCCGGCGCGTCCTGCGTGGCGCCGGCTCCCGCGAAGGAGAAGCGCATCGCGATCAGCGGATTGGTGTGGTCCTCGACGAGCAGCGCCTTGATGCCGCCGGGGCTCGTCACCTCCTGGATCTCGACGGCTTCGGCCGGCGCGTCGGCGAGGCCGAGGAAGCCGAAGGCCGCTGCGGCGGCGAGCGATGCGAGACGGATCATGTACGGCTCTCCGGGCTGGGGCTGGCGGCGGGGGCGTCGTCCTCGGTGCCGGTGTCCGGCGAGGGCGGAGGCGTCGCGCCGGCGGTCGCGGGCGGGGCCGTGGTGGTCTCCGGCTCGCCGGCGGGCGGCAGGAGATAGGCGGAGACCGAGCGCTCGGGGCGCAGGTACTTGCGCGCGACGGCCTGGACGTCGGCGCTCGTGACCGCCTCGATCCGGTCAGGCCACTGGTCGACGTCGGCGACGGTGCGGCCGGTGGCGAGGGCGGCGGCGTAGCGGCGCGCCATCGCGGTCTGGCTGTCGGCGAGATAGATCATGGTCTTGCGCACGCGGTTCTTGGCGCGTTCGAGCTCGGCGGCCGAGACCGGCTCGGCGATCACCCGGTCGATCTCGACGTCGATGGCGTCCTGGACCTGGGTCAGCGTCGCCTCGCCGCGGGGCATGCCGTAGACGCCGAACTGCGCTTCCTCGCGCGGGGAGCCGGAATAATAGGCGCCGGCCCCTGCCGCGATGCCCTGCCCGACGACGAGGGCGCGATACAGCCGGCTTGTCGTGCCGCTGCCGAGAATGTCGGACAGGACGTCCAGAGCCGCCGCCTCGTTGCCGGGCGCGGTGCGCTCGGAGGGCACGAGCCAGGTCGTTGAGAACGAGGGCTCGGTGACGCGCGGGTCGCGCAGGGTCACCGATCGCTCCGTGCGCGGCTCGGGTTCGGCGGGGCGGACGCGCGGGGGCGGCTCGGCCCGGCGCTTCAGCGGCCCGTAGATCTCTTCGGCCAGGCGGCGCGCCTCGGCCGGATCGACGTCGCCGGCGATCACCAGGACGGCGTTGTTGGGCGTGTAGTAGCGGTCGTAGAAGGCGATGGCGTCGTCCTTCGTCAGCGCCTGGATCTCGGACTCCCAGCCGATCACGGGCGTGCCGTAGGGGCTGTTGGCAAAGAGCGTCGCCTGGACGGACTCGGAGAGCCGAGACTGCGGCTCGTCGTCGACGCGCTGACGGCGCTCCTGGAGAACGACGTCGCGCTCGGGCGCCACCACCTCGTCCGTCAGGACGAGGTTCTCCATCCGGTCGGCCTCGAAGCGCATCACCATTTCCAGGGCGTCGGCCGGTACCTGCTGGTAGTAGCCGGTGTAGTCGGCCGTGGTGAAGGCGTTCTCCTGACCGCCGATGGCCGCCACCGCCGCGGAGAACTCGCCCTCCGGGTGGGTCTTCGTGCCCTTGAACATCAAGTGCTCGAGGAAGTGGGCGACACCGGAGAAGCCGGCCGGCTCGTCGGCCGCGCCGACCTTGTAGTAGACCATCTGCGTGACCACCGGCGCGCGGCGGTCGGGCAGGATCAGGACTTCCAGGCCGTTGGGCAGCGTGAAGTTGGTCAAACCCGGCAGACCCGGCTTGGCCGGCTCTGGAACGCCCTCCGAAGCCGGTGCCGGCGAAGGCACGGCCGGCCCCTGCGCGAAGGCCACGGGCGCGGCGGCGCACAGAAGCGCGGCGGAGAGAAGAAGGGCGGGAGCGCGGCGGCGCGGGGCGGCGGGATCGCGGCGGGTGGCCTGCAAGATCGGTCCTCGTCGGCGTCGGATCGGAAGGCTTGGGTCACCCCGGATTATGGGTTTTCCAAGTCCCCGGCACCAGTTACGCTTTCGTCATGCGCCTGGCGCGGCGACCCGCACCAGGCGCAGCACGGTGTCGCCCATGCGCCGCTCGTCGAGGATCTCGAAGCCGGCGGGCACCTCGAAGGGGGCGCTCGCCGCCTCCTCCAGGATGCAGACGGCGCCGGGCGCGAGCCATCCGCCGCCGAGCGCCGAGGCGAGCGCGCCTTCGCCCAGGCCCCTCGAATAGGGCGGGTCGGCGAAGAGGTAGTCGAACGGCTCCATCGAGCCGATGGCCCCGAGGCGCGTCGCGTCTCTGCGAAAGATCTTGGTGGCGCCGCCGAGTTGCAGCGCCTCGACGTTGGTGCGCACCAGCCCCCGCCCTTCCGCCGACTCCTCGACGAAGAGGCAGAAGCGGGCGCCGCGCGACAGCGCCTCTAATCCGAGCGCCCCGGTGCCCGAGAAGAGGTCGAGGACGCGGGCGCCCTCGAGCCGGGGAAAGTCGCCGTGCTCCAGGATGTTGAAGAGCGCTTCACGCGCCCGGTCGCTCGTCGGGCGGATGGCGTCGCTCTTCGGCCCCGCGAGCGAGCGCCCGCGGAAGCGTCCTCCCACGATGCGCATGCCTCAGCCCCGGTCGCGCGGCGGGCGCGAGCCGCCCTTCGGGCCGGCACCGCCCCGGCCGCCCGGGCGCCCGCCGTCGGCCTTGGCCGACGACTTGCCCTGCGGGCGGGCTCCCGAGGCCATCCAGACATTGGCCGAGCGCTTGGGCGCACCGGCGGGGGCACGCGGCCGCTTGCCCGCCTCCGTGCCGCCCTCCTCCGAGCGGGCGCCCCCGAAGCGCTTCGGCTTGAAGCCGCTTTCGGAGCGTTCGCCGCGCTCCGGCCGGTCGCCGCGCGGCTTGAAGCCGCCGCGGCTCGGGCGCTCGCCACCCTTCTCGTCGCGGTCGCGGGGCGGGCGGGGCGGGCGCGTGTCGAGCCGATCGAGTCCCTCCTCGCGGAAGGCCTGCCGGCTCTTCTTGAAGCCCTTCGGCTTCTCGGCCGCCGAGGAAACCCACTCGCCGCGCGGTTTCGCCCTTTCGCCGGGAGCGGGACGCTCGGCGCGCTCCTCGCGCTCGGGGCGGCCGGCGCGCACCGGCTTGTTGGAGAAGGGGTTGACGATCCCCGCCTCGAAGTCGGCGCCGGCCTCCTCGATCAGCGTCGGGCCCAGCTGGTCGCGGAGCGTGCGGCCGTTGATCTCCTGGACCGCGCCTTCCTCCAGCTCGCCGAGCTGGAAGGGGCCGAAGGACAGGCGGATCAGCCGGTTCACCTCCAGGCCGAGATGGCCGAGAATGCGCTTCACCTCGCGGTTCTTGCCCTCGCGAAGGCCCAGCGTCATCCAGATGTTGGAGCCCTGCTTGCGGTCGAGGTTCGCCTCGACGGCGCCGTAGAACACGCCGTCGATGGCGATGCCCTGGCGCAGGTCGTCGAGCTTGGACTGGTCGACGTCGCCGTGGGCGCGCACGCGGTAGCGCCGCAGCCACCCCGTCGAGGGCAGCTCCAGGACGCGCGCGAGCCCGCCGTCATTGGTGAGGAGAAGGAGCCCCTCGGTGTTGATGTCGAGCCGCCCGACGGAGAGCACCCGCGGCATCTCCTCCGGCAGCGCGTCGAAGACGGTCGGGCGCCCTTCCGGGTCGCGGTTGGTGGTGACGAGGCCGGCCGGCTTGTGGAAGAGCCAGAGGCGGGTGCGCTCGATGGTCGGCAGCGGCGCGCCGTCGACCTCGATGCGGTCGGTCATCGACACGTCGACGGCCGGCGAGGTCAGGACCTGCCCGTTCAGCGTCACGCGCCCGTCGGCGATCATCGCCTCGGCGTCGCGGCGCGACGAGATGCCCGCGCGCGCGAGCCGCCGGGCGATGCGCATGGTGCCGTCGGCGGACGCGCCCTCGTCGGCGGCCTCGCGGCGCGGGCGGCGCTCGAAGCCGCCCTCCGCGCGGTCGCCGCGCGGGGCGCGCTTCGGCCGGTCGCCGCCGTCCTTGTCGAAGCGCCGGGGACGCTCGCCGCCTTCGCTGCGGTCGAAGCGCTTCGGGCGATCGCCGCCTTCCCCGTCGAAGCGCTTGGGGCGTTCGCTCCGCTCGCCGCGCTCGGAGGAGAGCGGCTTGGCGCGGCGCGGCCGCTCCTCGCCGGTTCCCTCCGCACCGTCGTGGGAGCGGCGGCCGTAGCTGCGCTTGGGGCCGCCCTCGCCGCGCTCGGCGGAGGCGTGCGAATGCATGCCGCGGCTCTTCGGGCGGAAGGCCGGGCGCTCGCCCTGGCCGCCGCCTTCGGCACCCTCTTCGCGACGCTTGAAGGGCCGGAACGGCTTGGCGCCGCCGCCCGCCCCGCCTTCGCCGCGCTCGCGCGGCGGCCGGTCGGAGAAGGAGCGGCGCGGTCGCTCCTCGCCGCCCTCGCGGCTGCCGCTGCGCTCGGGACGCTCGCGCCGTTCCGGGCGCTCGGCGCGTTCGGAGCGCTCCGGCCGGTCGCGCTTCTCGCCGAAGGCGGGCTTGGGCCGGAAGCTGCGCTTGCGCTCGCCGCCCTCGGGCTTGGCCTCGCCGCCGTCCTCGCGCCGGGCGCGGAAGGGCTTGCCGCCGCCGGACTTGGTCGCGCCACCGCCGAAGCGCGGCTTGGTGCCGCCCGGCCCGCGAGGAGCCTCGCCGCGCGGGCCGCCTTTGCCGCCGCGCGCGCCGCCGCCCGGCTTGGAGTTTCGGCCGAAGCGCTTCTTGTCGCCGCCGTCGGTGGTATCGCTCATCGTGTTCTTTGCCTTTCGCCACCGGCCTCGGTATCAGATCGCGCTCCACCGGGCGAGGGAACGTATCGCCGTGAACCGGCCGAATTTCATGGATCTCGCCCTGCAGGAGGCCAAGCTGGCAGCCGAGCGGGGCGAAGTGCCCGTCGGCGCCGTGGTGGTCTCGGGCGACAGGGTGGTCGCACAAGCGGGCAACGAGACCCGCGCCCGCCGCGATCCGACCGCCCATGCCGAGATGCTGGCGATCCGCCGCGCGGCCCGGGCGCTCGATGCCGAGCGCCTCCTCGGCTGCGACCTCTACGTCACGCTGGAGCCCTGCGCCATGTGCGCGGGGGCGATTTCGTTTGCAAGAATCCGACGGCTTTATTTCGCCGCCGGAGACGAAAAAGGCGGCGCCGTCGAGAACGGGCCGCGCTTCTTTTCCCAACCGACCTGCCACCACGCGCCGGACATCTATTCCGGAATCGCCGAGCGCGAGGCGGCGGCCCTGCTCGTCCGCTTCTTCGCCGAGCGGCGCTGAAGCGGGCGGCTTCACATGCCGGGCACGAGGTCCCTGAACTTGTCGAACACCGACGAGCGGTCGTTCGACAGGCGGCGCTGCTTGACCTCCTCGTCCTCGCCGGGATCGCCGACGGGGGCGCTCGCCGCGGGCTGGCGGTAGGTCGTCGGCGGCTCCGACAGGTAGCGGCGCTGGTTCGGGTTGCCGCGCTGCTCGGCGACGCGCTGCTGGATCAGCTCGCGCGAGGAGCGCAGCTGCGTGGGCGAGAGCGTCGTGCTGCCGCTGGCCGAGCTGTAGAGGCGGCGGCTCTCGCTGCTGCGTCCATTCCGCGTCGCGGCGGCGCGCATCTCGTCGGTGACGCCTTCCTTCTCGGCGGCGAGGACGTCGCCGCGGATCGGCGTGTCGCCGTTGTTGTTCACGGCGTCGCCGGCGGCGCGCAGCCGCGCCGCGCGCTGCTCGGGCGATTCCGGCCAGTTGGGATCGTCCGTGGTGTTGCGCACCGAACGCGGCGCCGGCAGCGCACCGACGCTGTTCGGGCGCACCAGCTCGGGCCGCGGCGCGTAGGCGATCTGCGTCGAGTCCGGCGTGAGATCGGCGAACTGGTCGAGATCGTCGAAGAGCTGCGCGCCGGCGGACGTGCCGGTGCCGTAGGTCGGCCCCATGCAGCCCGACAGCCCGATCCCCGCCGCGACGACCAATCCGAGCCGCGCGGCGGCCTTCAGCGCAAAACCTGCCATGCTTCCTCGGCCCCCTCGCCGCCTTGTTTCCTGGATCGGGA
>CANJKV010000017.1 GCA_947474855.1 Aurantimonadaceae bacterium
CGCTTCCGGGCGAAGGGCCTGCGGGAGGACGTGTCGCGCGCGCTCGGCAAGCTCGTCTTCGATTCCTCCGTGCACCAGCGCATTCCCTGGGCCTTCCGCGTCAACTACGCCGCCTCGAAAGGCGGCCTGAAGCTCCTGATGGAGTCGCTCGCCCAGGAGGTCGCGCCCGAGCGCATCCGCGTCAACGCCGTCGCCCCGGGCGCGATCGCCACCGACATCAACAAGGCCGAGCGCGAGAAGGCGGGCGGCGAGACCGACATGCTGAAGCTCATCCCCTACGGGCGCATCGGCGAGCCGGCCGATATCGGCCGCGCCGTCGCCTGGCTCGTGTCCGACGCGGCCGACTACATCACCGGACAGACCCTCTTCGTCGACGGCGGCATGACGCTCTATCCCGAGTTTCGCGGCAACGGCTGAGATTCGGGACACGGGGTTTGCTATGTCTGTCGTCGAAATCAACGCAACGGAGGCCGCCATGGCGCCGACGAACGGCCGGGTCTGCATCGTCACGGGCGGCGCGAAGGGCATCGGCCTCGCCATCGCCGAGCGCTTCGCGTCGGACGGCCACAGCGTCGTCATCGCCGACATCGACGACAAGGCCGGCGAGAAGGCGGAGGCGGCGATCGCCGTAGCGGGCGCCGGCGCGGTGAAGTACGTCCACTGCGACGTCTCGCAGAAGCTCGACGTGCGCAACCTCGTCGCCGCCACGCTCGACGGCTTCGGCTCGATCGACACCCTGATCAACAACGCCGGCATCGTCCACAAGGCCGACTTCCTCGACCTCGACGAGGCGAGCTTCGACAAGGTGATCGGCGTTAATCTCAAGGGCGCCTTCCTGTGCGGCCAGGCCGCGGCGCGCCAGATGGTGGAGCAGGTGAAGGCCGGCGGGCGGCCGGGCGCGATCGTCAACATGTCGTCGATCAACGCCGTCGTCGCCCTGCCTGATCAGGTCGCCTATTCCGTTTCCAAGGGCGGCATCGCCCAGCTCACCAAGGTCATGGCGCAGTCGCTCGCGCCGCACGGCATCCGCGTGAACGCGATCGGCCCCGGCTCGATCATGACGGACATGCTGAAGTCGGCCGTCGGCGACGCGTCCGCCCGCAACCGCATCCTGTCGCGCACGCCTCTCGGGCGCGTCGGCGAGCCGGCCGAGATCGCCGCCATCGCCGCCTTTCTCGCCTCCGACGAAGCGAGCTACGTCACCGGCCAGACGATCTTCGCCGATGGCGGCCGCCTCGGCCTCAACTACACGGTGCCCGTGCCCGAGTGAGCCTCACGCCGCCTCGTCGCGGACGAGCGGCATCGCCGCCGTCGTTTCCTGGCGGGCGGTGCGGAACTGCTGCACCATCCGGCTGAGCTCCACCGTCGCGTCGGCGAGATGGCGAGCCGCGGCCGTGGTCTGCTCCACCATGGCGGCGTTCTGCTGGGTCACCTGGTCCATCTGGTCGGCCGCGTCGGAGACCTGCCGCAGGCTCTCGGCCTGCGAGCGCGCACCGCCCGCGATCTCGCCGATCGCCGCGCTCATCTCGGCCACCTGAGCCACGATCTCGCGCAGCGAGGCGCCCGATGCGGTCGCGAGCTCGACGCCGCGCTGGACGTGGGCGTGCGAGGTGGAGATCAGGTCCTTGATCTCCTTGGCGGCGAGCGATGAGCGCTGGGCGAGCGCGCGCACTTCCATCGCGACGACGGCGAAGCCGCGGCCCGCCTCGCCCGCTCGCGCCGCCTCCACGCCGGCGTTCAGCGCCAGGAGGTTGGTCTGAAAGGCGATGTCGTCGATGACCCCGATGATCTTGCCGATCTGCGCCGAGGATTCCTGAACCTCGCCGATGGCCTCCACGGCCTGACCGACGATCTCGCCGCCGCCGATCGCGGCCTGCTCCGCGCCGGCGGCCGCCTGCGTGGCGCGGGCGGTGCGATCCGCCGTGTCGGCGACGCCCTTCGACACGGTCGAGAGCATCCCGGCCGTCCGCTCCAGGTTCATGGCCTGGAGTTCGGTGCGCGAGGACAGGTCGTCCGTCGCCGCCGAGATCTCGCCGAGCCCGGCGCGTAGGGCCTGGACGTTGGACAGGACGGCGCCGACCATGGTCTCCAGCCGCGCGACGGACTGGTTGAACAGGACGCGCATCTCCTCGAAGTTGGCGCCCACCGTTTCGTCGAGCCGCACGGTGAGATCACCCGAGGACAGCCGCTGGAAGGCCGGGCGGACGCTGGCGAGAAGGGTCAGGCGGGCGTCGGAGGCCGAGCGCTCGGTGGCACGGGCGGTCGCGGCCCGCGCGTCCAGCGCCTCCTCCTCCAGGCGCTGCTTGGCGCGGCCGGCCTGCTTGAAAGCCTCGAAGGCGCGGGCGAGGTCGCCCACCTCGTCGCCGCGCGCACCGCCGCGCACGGGCACGCTGGTGTCGCCGGCGGCGAGCCGGTTCATCGCCTGCGTCATGCCGGCGAGCGGCCGCACGACGCCGTGCTGGGCGAGAAGAACGCCGCCGAACAGGACGGCGAAGGCGGCAAGCGCGCCCGCGCCCTGCCAGGCCAGCCCTTCCGCGCCGGCGGCTTGCGCCTGCGCTTCCAGCGCCGTGTTCATCGCCTCCGTTTCCGCCACGATCCGATCCACCACCGCGCGGTGGCGATCGTAGGCCGTCGAGGCCGTGCCATAGGCGGTCGCAGCCGCTTCCTGGTCGCCGCGGCCGAGCGCAGGCAGGAGTTCGCCCTCCACCGCGCGCCAGAAATCCGAGGCATGGTCGAAGGATTCTTGCGTGATCATCGCCTTGAGATCCGGCCGCAGGTCGGACTCAACCCAGTAGGCGTGGCGGCGGTCGAAATCGGCGTGGAGCTTGGCCAGCGCCTCGGTCGTGAGGTCGAGGGGCTTGGCACCGATCACCGCCAGCGACGTCTCGAGATAGGCCTCGATGATGTACTCGGGGGGCGGCAGGATGTCGGCCCTGAGGTCCTGGCCCTGCATGATCGTCCCGTAGAGTTCGCCCCCGACCTTCAGGCGCTCGAAGGTGACGAGGCCGACGAGGGCAGAAAGGGTGAAGGCGGCTCCCACCGCCGTGGCGAAGATGGCGAGGCGGGCGCCAAGCTTGATGGTCATGGATCGGCTCCGAAAGGTCGGGCCGATCATGCCGTCCGGGTCTTGCCGCGATCTGGAGCCGCGCGTGCGGCGCCGCAACCGGGATGCGAAAAGGCCGCGGAGCCCTGATCCCGCGGCCTTTTGGGTTCGAATCTGACGCGAGGAGCCGACGCCTCAGCGCAGGTCGTCCTCGTCCTCGTCGGCCGCTTCCGCCGGGTCGCGGCGCATGGAGGAGAGCTTGGCGAAGACCGCCGCGGCGTCCAGTTCCTCCGACTCGCCGGGGGTGCGCTGCGAGGGCGAGCGCCAGTCCTGCGTCTGCGAGGCGGCGAGCAGTCGCTCCTCTTCGGCGGCTTCCGGCCGCGGCAGGCCGCGCGAGGCCTTCTCGACTTCGAGGTCGAGGTCGATCTGCGAGCAGAGGCCGAGCGTCACCGGGTCCATCGGCTGGAGGTTGGCGGCGTTCCAATGGGTGCGCTCGCGGATCTGCTCGATGGTGTTCTTGGTCGTGCCGACGAGGCGCGAGATCGCCGCGTCCGGCAGTTCGGGATGGTTGCGCACCAGCCAGAGGATGGCGTTCGGCCGGTCCTGGCGCTTGGAGACCGGCGTGTAGCGCGGGCCCTTGCGCTTGGCCTCGGGCACGCGGACCTTCGGGGGGGCGAGCTTCAGGCGGTGCTTCTCGTCGCCTTCCGCGCGCTGGATCTCCTCGCGCGAGAGCTGGCCGGTCATGATCGGATCGAGGCCCTTGATCCCTTGCGCCGACTCGCCGTCCGCGATGGCCTTCACCTCGAGGGGATGAAGCGTGCAGAACTCGGCGATCTGCTCGAAGGACAGGGAGGTGTTGTCGACCAGCCAGACGGCGGTCGCCTTCGGCATGAGAAGCTGCTGGGCCATGGATATAGCTCTCCTTCCTGCCCAACCGGGTTCGGCTGGGCCGTGGTCTTGGGCGCCACGGAATTTGGAAATTCTTCATCGATATAGAATTTCCCGAAAGCCCGCGCAAGAAACCACGAGCCCGCCGGCCGAGCATTTGCGCGAAAGCGGGGCGGATCAGGCCGCGCCGCAGCTTCGTCAACGGCCGGTCAGAAGGACGATCTTGCCGATATGGTCGTCGTCCATGTGCCGGTGGGCGTCGGCGGCCTTTTCCAGGGGATAGGTCGCGTCGACGAGGACCTCGACGCGCCCCTCGCGCAGAAGCGGCAGCACCGCGCGTTCCAGTTCGCGCGCGATCGCCGCCTTGAAGGCGACGGAGCGGTTGCGCAGCGTCGAGCCGGTCAGCGTCAGGCGTTTGCGCATGATCTGGTTGAGGTCGATCTCCGTCTTTGCCCCGCGCAGGAACGCGATCTGCACGATCCGCCCGTCCTCGGCCGCGACCGCGAGGTTGCCGGCGAGGTAGTCGCCGCCCACCATGTCGAGGATGAGGTCGACGCCGCGCCCGCCGGTCCGCTCCTTCAGCGCCTCCGCGAAGGAGGCTTCGCGGTAGTTCACGCAGTGGTCGGCCCCGAGACGCTCGGCCGCCCGGCACTTGTCCGCGCTGCCCGCCGTCGCGAAGACGGTGGCCCCCATCGCTCGCGCCAGTTGGATCGCCGTCGTGCCGATTCCCGATGTTCCGCCGTGGACGAGGAAGCTCTCGCCGGCCGCCAGCCGTCCGCGCTCGAAGACGTTGGACCAGACGGTGAAGAAGGTCTCGGGAAAGCCCGCCGCCGCCTCGAACGAGATCCCGTCCGGGATCGGCAGGGCGTTGTCGGCATGGACGGTGGCGAATTCCGCGTAGCCGCCGCCCGGCACCAGAGCCATGACGCGCTCGCCCGGCGAGAAGCGGCCAGCGCCCTCGCCGAGGGCGGCGACGCTTCCCGCGACCTCCAGGCCGGGCCAGTCGGGCGCGCCCGGCGGCGGCGGATAGGCGCCCATGCGCTGCAGGACGTCCGGCCGGTTGACGCCCGCGGCGTGGACGGCGACGAGGATCTCGCCCGGTCCCGGCCTCGGCACCGGCTTGTTCGCGATGGTCAGGACCTCCGGCCCGCCGAAGCCGTCGAACACGACGGCCCGCATCTCGTTCGGCAGATCCATCCGACTTTTCTCCTTCGGCTCGTGCGCGTTCCGGTCAGAAGTAGCGAAATCGGGAACATTGCGAGAGCAGCTTTACGGGGGATTAAGCTTTCCGGTTCATAACGGGTGCCAGTCCGGCCCTGCCGGATAGGCGGTTCCTGAACCGTTTGACGCCTCCCTGTTGAAACTCCTGAGAGCCGCTCCGTGCGGCTCTTTTTTTTGGCCTCTCGCCGGCGCGCAAGGGAACGGCCCCGAGTCGCCATTCGTTAACCGCTGCGTTACGATGCGCTTGCCTGCGCTGTCGTTGTCGCGCAAGTTCTTTGGGCGTCCTGCCCAATGCGGGACGTTTGCCTATTGGACGTGCCGACGGGATCGAGCGGCGGGGATGCACTGAGACACAATGACCACGCCGAGCACCGACATCATGGACGATGATCGCCGAACGGTTCGGCTGGCCGAACATCTCGCCTTCTCCTCGTCGTTCCAGCCTCTCTTCAACGAGGGCATGACCCTCGTCGACGAAACGGCGGTCTATCTCGATGGCCCGGGCCGCTCCGAAGCCAAGCAACTCTCCAAGGTCGCGTCTACGCTCTACGCCGCCGAGTCCATGCGACTGACCACCCGCCTGATGCAGATCGCCTCCTGGCTCCTGCTTCAGCGCGCCGCCAACCAGGGCGACATGTCGCGCGCCCAGGTCGAGGCCGAGAAGCGCAAGGTGCGTCTCGAAAGCTTCCACTCGAAGAACGACACGGCCCTCTTCGGCGAGTTGCCCGAGGGTTTTCGCGACCTCGTCGACCGCGCCCACAAGCTCGAGCGCCGCATCGCCATGCTCGACCGCGAGATCTATGGCGGTCTCCAGGCCCGCTCGGCCGACGCGCCCAATCCGGTCGGCGAGCAGCTCGCTCTCCTGAAGACCGCCTTCCACGCCTGAGCCGGCGGGCGCCGCTCGCTGCGAAGCCGGCGCCCCGTCTTGTGCCCTCCGCCTCAGACCGGCCAGACGAGCGGTACCAGCACCGTTCCCATCACCAGGACGATCACCGAGAGCGGCACGCCGAGGCGCGCATAATCGCCGAAGCGGTAGCCGCCCGGCGCCATGACGATGGTGTTGCACTGGTGGCCGATGGGCGTGAGGAAGTCGCAGGCCGCCCCCAGCGCCACCGCCATCAGGAACGGGTCCGGGTTCAGCCCGAGGTCGCGCGCCAGCGCCCCCGCGATCGGCGCCAGCATCAGCACGGTCGCCGCGTTGTTGAGAAAGGGCGTGACCGCCATCGCGATGAGGATCACGACGCCGATCGCGAGGCTCGGCGACAGGCCGCCGAGGAGCGGGGCGAGCCAGCCGGCGATCAGATCGGTGCCCCCCGTCGTCTGGATCGCCTCGGAAACCGGAATGAGCGCGGCGAGAAGCACGATCACCGACGCTTCAACGGTGTGATAGGCCTCCGCCATGCTCATGACGCGCAGGAGCAGGAGCACCACCGCCGCGCCGAAGAAGGCCGGCGCCGCCCCGACGACGCCGAGCGCGGTCAGGAGCATGGCCACCGCCAGCACCATGATCGGGATCAGCGAGCGCCGCGAGCGCCCGAGTTCGATCGGCCGCTCGGCCAGGGGCAGGAGCTTCAGGCGCCCCACCGCGTCGGCGACGCTCTCGGCCGAGCCCTTGAGGACGAGGACGTCGCCCGCTTTCAGGCGCAGCGCGGCGAGGCGCCGGGTGATCGGCCAGCCGGCACGGCTGACGGCGAGCGCCGCGACGCCGCCGGACGCGTCGAGACCGAGGCCGGCGAGCGTCTGGCCCACTGCCGGCGTGGCGTCGCCGACGACCACCTCGGCGATGCTTTCCGTCTCGACGTCGAGCGCCGGCGCCGAACCGCCCGCCTCCGCCGCGAGCTTGAGGTCGGCGCGCGAGACCGCGCGCTCCAGCCCCGCCGCCTCGCCGCCGATCAGGAGCAGGTCGCCGGCCTGGACGCGGGTGTCCGGCCCCGGCACGAGGCGGCGGAAGCGCTCGCGCAGGATGCGCTCGACGCGGATTTCGCCGTCAGCCAGCGCCTCGATCTCCGCGACCGTCCGCCCGTCCGAGGCCGACCCCTCCCCGACCAGCGCCTCGGTCGTGTAGCTGTCGACGCTGAACGCGGCACCGAGGCTGACGCCGGGTCGGCGCTCGGGCAGGAGGCGCGAGCCGAAGGACAGGAACAGGAAGCCGACGGCGCAGATGCCGAGCCCCACCGGCGCGTAGTCGAACATGCCGAAGGGCTGGCCGGTCAGGTCCTGGCGCACCTTGGAGACGATGATGTTGGGCGAGGTGCCGACCAGCACCACGAGCCCGCCGATGAGGGCGGCGAAGGACATCGGCATCAGGAGGCGCGAGACCGAGGTGCCCGTGCGCTTGGAGACCTGCGATGCCACCGGCATCAGGATCGCGAGCGCGCCGATGTTCTTGGTCACCATCGACAGGACCATCGTTGCCCCGACGAGGATCGGCACCTGGGTCTTGAGGGTCTTCATGTAGGGCATGACCGGGCGCATGGCGTCCTCGACGACGCCCGAGCGCGCGATCGCCGCGCTGACGATGAGCGCGGCGACGACGATCACCACCACGTCGTCGGCGAAGCCGGAGAAGGCGGCGTCGGCGGGCACGATGCCGAGCAGCATGCCTGCGAGGAGCGCGGCGAGCGCGACGAGGTCGTAGGGCAGCCGTCCCCAAACGAAGGCGCCCACGGTCACAAAGATGAGGCCGAAGGCGAGCGCCTGATCGAGCGTCATGAAGGGTGGGTCTCCGAGGGGAAAGGGGTTGGCGATGCGCCGGCCCCGCCCGATATGGGCCGCCAAGCGAGGATGGAAACGGGAGAACGCCCGCGATGACGCAAGTTGCGCGCTGGCTGGAACGGCGGCTGGTCAACGAGGCGGGTCCGCGCGACGGCGAGTTCACCGCCTTCGAGGAAGTGGCCCTCGCCAACGCGCCCGTCCTGCCGCCCGAGCCGGCGAAGCCGGCCGTGGTGCGGCGCGAGCGCGAAAGCCTCCGGCGCGAGCCGATCCTCCTCGCTCTCGCCGAGAAGGTGCTCGCCGCCCACATCCAGAACCGGCTGCAGGTCTCCTATCCCTTGACCGTCAATCTCGCCAACACCGCGCCCGACGAGATCGAGCGGCTGATGGCGATCGCGGCGATCGCGGCGCTGGCAGGAGACGAGGCGGCGCGCGGCCGCGAGGCCTCGGCCGATCTGGAAGCGCTGAGCGCGTCGCCGGCTGCCCGGACGCGGTTCGAGGCCCTCCTCGCCGCGCCGCCGCCGCTCGCAGAGGCGATGGCCGCGCTCGTCGAAGCGCGGCTCGGCGCCCACGCCTACGCCGTCTGCCTCGTGGTGCTCGCACGGCCGAGCCCGGACGAGGCCGCCTTCCTCGCCTATCTCGCCGCGCGCCTGCGCCTCGGTCAGGACGTGGTGGACGGCCTTACGCGGCGCTACCGCCGCTGATCTCGGCCAGCGCCCGCGGCACCGCCTCCGTTTCGAGGAGCAGCCGGCGCGACAGGTCTGCCAGCGTCACCCAGCCGACGAGGCGCCCGGCGCCGTCGACGACGCCGAGCCGGCGCACGTGGCTCGCCGCCATGAGGTCCAGCGCGTCGCTCACCGTGTCGTCCGGGCGGGCCGAAATCAGCGGCGCCGACAGGATCTGGCCGGCCGTGGTCGTCGTCGGATCGAGCCCGCGCGCCACCACGCGGTAGAGAACGTCCCGATCGGTCACGACGCCGAGCGGCGCCTCGGGCGTGCCGACCGGCAGCGCGCCGACGTCGAGGTCGCCCATCAGCTCGGCGAGCGCCTGCACGCTGTCGCCGGGCGCGGCGAACTCGACGTCGCCGTTCATGATCTCGGAAATCTTCACCGGCCGCCGTTCCCTTCGCGCGCGTGTCTCCGCTGCAATCTTGCCGGTCCGGCGCGCGCGGCAAGCGGCATCGCGTCGCCGGATCGATTTCGCACGAGCGCGCGTTGGCCGCTGACGACGCCCCATCGTCCGCAAGGAAGCCCGCCATGGCCGATCCCGTCCCGACCTTCGAGAACGCCATGCCGGCCGCGGGCTTCCCGGCCTTCCTGGACGCTGCGCCGGACCCGATCCTCGTTCTCTGCCATAATGACGCCGACGGCCTGTCGGCCGGCGCGATCCTTCTCCACGCGCTCCGACGCGCCGGCCGCACCGCCGGGCATCGCATCCTCGGGCGCGGCGAGAACGCCTGGGACGACGCGATCCGGGCCGAGCTGCAGCGGCAGGCGCCCGGCACCCTCGTCGTCGCCGACCTCGGCACGAGCGCCGGGGACGTCCTGCCCGGCGTGCCGACCCTCGTGATCGACCACCACGTTCCCCGCGGCGTCCCGGGCGCGGCGCGGGTGCTTTCGGGCCTTGCCGAGGATCCCGCCCCGACCACCAGCCTCCTCGCCTTTCGCTGCGCCCGCGCCCTTCTCGGCGAAGAAGCCGACGACCTCCTCTGGCTCGCGGCGCTCGGCATCATCGGCGACATGGCCGAGAAGGACGGCTTTCCCGAGATGGCAGAGGCGCGAGCCGCCTACCCCGTCACCAAGCTCCGGACGCTCGCCGCCCTCGTCAACGCGCCCCGCCGCACCGCCTCGGGCGACGCCGAACCGGCGCTCCGCCTCCTTCTCGCCGCTTCCGATCCGAAGGACGCCCTGTCCGGCGACCATCCCGAGACCGGCGTGCTCGACGCGGCCAAGGCGGAGTCCTCGGCCGCCTTCGAGCGCGCGCGGCGCGTGGCTCCGTCAATCCGCGGCGACGTCGCGCTGATCGCGCTCGATGCGCCTCAGCAGGTCCACCCGCTCGTCGCGCAGGCCTGGCGCGGGCGCCTCAAGGACAAGATCGTGATCGCCGCCAACAGCGGCTACCGTCCCGGCTGGGTCCACTTCGCCGCGCGCACCGCGAGCGGAGCCGACCTCATGGGCTTCCTCAAGGACGCCGCCCCGCCGGGCGCGGGCGAGGCCTATGGCGGCGGCCATGCCCAGGCGACGGGCGGCGCGCTGCGGGCCGAGGAATGGCCGCTCTTCCTGAAGAACATCGGCTTCGAGCCGGCCGCGAGCGTAAAGGCCTGAGACCCATGGACATGCGCGCCAACATCCGCACCGCCCGCCTCGGCTTCCCCGTCAAGGTGATGGGCAACCCGGATCTGAAGAGCAACGATGCCCGCCGCTCCCAGAGCAATCCGCACCTCAAGGTCTCGCTCGAATACCTCCACGCGATCTTCGACTATCTCGTCGCCCACGACATCTCGATGTACCGCATGTCCTCGGACATCGCTCCCTACGCGACCCATCCCGACATGCCGCAGTTCCACGGCATGGTGAAGGAGAGCGCCGCCGAGCTTCGGGCGCTCGGCAAGCGCGCCAGGGAGCTGGACCTGCGCCTCTCCTTCCACCCCTCCCAGTTCGTCGTGCTCAACAGCCCGGACCCGGTACTCGTCGACAAGAGCATCTGGGACCTCGCCTCGCAGGCCGAGATGCTGGACCTGATGGAGCTCGGCCCCGAAGCCGTGCTCGTCATCCACGTCGGAGGCACCTACGGCGACGTGCCGGCGTCCCGCGCCCGATGGGCCGAGACCTGGAAGCGCCTGCCCGAGCCCGTGCGCCGCCGCCTCGTCCTGGAGCACGACGATCTGCGCTTCTCCGCGGCGGACGTCCTCTGGATCCACGAGCACACCGGCGTGCGGCTCATCTTCGACTACCAGCACTTCTGGTGCCTCAACCCCGAGCGGGCGGATCTTCGCGACACGCTCGCGCGCATCCTGGCGACGTGGCCCGAGAACCAGATCCCGAAGATCCACTTCTCCTCGCCCCGCACCGAGCTACGCGAGGTCAAGCGCCGCGATCCCGCGACGAAGAAGCAGAAGACCGTCAACGTCGCACCGGTCTTCACGGGGCATGCCGACTTCTGCAACCCGTTCGAATTCGCGACCTTCATGCGCACCGCCGAAGGCCTCGACTTCGACGTGATGCTGGAGGCCAAGGCCAAGGACCTCGCGCTCATCCGCCTTCGCCCCGACATCCTGCGCTACGCCCCCGACGTCGCCGCCCGTTTCGGGCTGAAGCCGACCCAGGAGGACGCGCTGGAAGCCGAGGAGGACGCCCTCCTCGAAGAGGTCCCCGAAGCCGGGGCGTAAAGGGTCGACGCACCGTCGCCGTCCGCGCTCGGTTGCATCCTCCGATCGACGAATCTACGTCTCCCCCGAACCTCGATGGGAGACGACCCATGGCGCAGACGATCGAACTCGGCCTCGGCACCTTCGGCGACGTGACCGCCGGCCCCGGCGGCGCGCTCCTGTCGCACGCCGCAGTCATCCGCAACGTCGTCGCCGAGGGGGTCCTCGCCGACGAGGTCGGCGTCGACGTCTTCGCCGTGGGCGAGCACCACCGCCGCGACTTCGCCGTGTCCGCTCCCGAGCCGATCCTCGCAGCCATCGCCGCGAAGACGCGCCGCATCCGCCTGGCCTCCGCCGTCACCGTTCTGTCGTCCGACGACCCGATCCGCGTTTTCCAGCGCTTCTCGACGATCGACGCCATCTCGAACGGGCGTGCCGAGGTGATCCTCGGCCGGGGGTCCTTCACCGAGTCCTTCCCCCTGTTCGGCTTTCCGCTGAACCGCTACGAGGAGCTGTTCGAGGACAAGCTCGACCTCTTCGCCGCCCTGCTGCCGGGCGAGCCCGTCACCTGGGAGGGCTCGACCCGCCCGCCGCTGAAGGACCAGGGCGTCTACCCGCCGGTCGAGCACGGTCGCCTGCGCGCCGCGATCGGGGTGGGCGGCAGCCCTGAATCTGTCGTGCGCGCCGCGCGCTACGACATGCCGATGATCCTCGCCATCATCGGCGGCGATCCGAAACGCTTCCGCCCCTATGTCGATCTCTACCACCGCGCCTTCGCGCAGCTCGACCGTCCGGTGCCGCCGATCGGCGTCCACTCGCCCGGCTTCGTCGCGGACACGGACGATGCGGCGCGCGAGACCTTCTTTGCAGCCTACAAGGTCATGCACGATCAGATCGGCTCCGAGCGCGGCTGGCCACCCTTGGAGCGCGATGGCTTCGAGCGCGAGATCAGCCGCGGCTCCCTCTACGTCGGCTCGCCCGAAACGGTCGCCGCCAAGATCGCCTCGACCTGCCGGGCGCTCGGCGTATCGCGCTTCGAGCTGAAATACAGCGCCGGCCCCCTGCCCCACGAGCACATGATGCACGCCATCGAGCTCTACGGACGGCGCGTGGCACCGATGGTGCGCGAACTGCTGTCCTGATCTTTGCGCCTCAGCGCCGCGCCGGTCCCTGCGCCAGTTCTGCGACGATCCAGTCCGAGAACAGCCGCATGGCCGCGCTCGGCCGGCGGCTCTCGGACGCGATGAGCCAGTAGCCGAGGCCGGTCGCGGCCCGGTGCGGGAAGGGCGCGACCACCCGTCCATCGGCAAGGGCGTCCATGGCCAGCGTGTCCCATGCGAGCATCGCGCCCTGCCCCGCGATCACCGCGTCGAGGCAGAGGGACGCATCGTTGAAGCTCGGTCCCTGCGCGAGCGCATCCTCGGCGATGGCGTGGCGGTCGAGCCAGATCGACCAGGGAATGGTCGAGTGCAGGTCGCGCACGATCGGCAGGCGAAGGAGATCGGCCGGTTCGCGCAAGTCGGCCGCATGCGCGGGCGAAACGACGGGAAACACCTCCTGCGGCAGGAGGAAGCGCGCGGCGACGCGGCGCCAGCCCCCGGGGCCAACGCGTATCGCGAGGTCGACATCGTCGCGGTCGGGATCGACGAGGACGGTCGAGGCCTCGAGCCGCACCCGCACCTCGGGATGAAGCCGGCCGAACCGGGCGAGCCGCGGCACAAGCCACTTGGCGGCGAAGACCGGAGCGACGGACAGGTTCAGCGTCGAGCCCCCGTCGCGGAAGGCCCTGGCGACGGCGCTGTCGAGCTCGGCGAGGCCGCGTCCGATCTGGGCGAGGATCGGTGCCCCGGCCACCGTCGGCGCAAGGCCGCGGGCGGTGCGCTCGAAGAGCGTGCGACCCAACTGCCGCTCCAGCTTCAGGATGTGCTGGCTGACCGCGCCGGCCGTGACGCCGAGTTCGGCTGCCGCGGCCGGCAGCGAGCCGAGGCGTGCCGCCGCCTCGGCCGCCCGCAGCCCGTTGAGATGCACGCGGTTCAACGTCTTCATGCAGTTTTTCTATAGGGTGGAGCAGACAAGGTCGAGATCGCAGAAGCGCGAGAAGGGCTAGGATACGCCTGTTCCACGAGCGGGAGGCAACCGAGACATGCTGAAGCTTTTCTGGTCGCCCGCGCCCGACGCCGACGCCTCGCCCCTGACCCATCCGGCGCTTTCCCGGATGGACTTGGCGCTGCTCGCCGACCTGCCGCCCGAAGCATTGCGCGACCGACCGCCGACGGCCGCCGCGCCGGCTGGCCGACGCGCCTCCGAACCCGCCTCGCGCCTCGCCCGACTGCTCGCGGCCCTCCGGCGTCTCAGCCCGCCCGATCCGCCTCGATGCGCGCCAGGTGCTCGATGACCTTTTCGAGGAGCCAGCCCCAAGCCTTGTGCTCGTCGGGGCCCGCCGTCTTCTCCACGGCGAGGCGGAGATAGGCGATCTCGTCCTCGATCTTCTCGGGCGGCAGCATGGAAAGGCGGGAGACGAGGATCGCCGCTTCCAGCACTGCCGCCTTGGCGCGGTTCATGCCCGTGAAGCGCCCGTGCTCGCCCGACGCCGCCACCCGGCAGCGAAAGCGGGGGCGCACCGGGTCCTCCATCACCTCCGCCACCTCCAGGGCGTCGTGCGCCAGCGCCACCGCCAGCCGCGGCACGTGACAACCCTCCACTTCGGCCAGCGGCCAGTCGCGCCGGCCGGTCAGACACCCCGCGAAGACCAGCGCATCGTCCGTGTAGTTGGCGATCGCGACGCCCGTGGCGGCGATGTTGTCGAGCGTCGTCGAGGGCCGGAAGGGCGCGACGATCCAGTTCTCGCCCTCCTGGATGATGCCGAGGGGCGCGACGTGGACGCGGCCTTCGGGCGAGCGCGTCGTCAGGATGGTCTCGCGGATGAAGGGCATCGCTTCGGGCCAGCTCAATCGTTGGGGTCGTCGTCGTCCACGGGAGGTTTGGCGCTGCCGCGGTCGCGATGCAAGATGGCGCCCTGCTTGGCGGCCTGCGCCCAGGCTCGCCGGCGCTCGGCCTTGACGCTGCCCGGCAGCCAGCGCTCGCCGATCCGCACCAGCGTGAGGATCACCAGCCCGAAACCCGCGCCGAGGAAGACGAGTTCGAACTGTCCCGCGCCGCAGGCGATGCCGAGCGCCGCCGCCAGCCAGATGTTGGCCGCGGAGGTGAGGTTGCGCACGTTGCCGCCCGAAACGAAGATCGAGCCCGCCGCCACGAAGCCGATCGCCTGGGCGAGGCCCTGCACCACCCGCAAGGGGTCGATGCTGGCGCCGGGCACGTTCTTCATCTCCTCGAAGAGCAGCAGCGCGGAGACGGTGATCACCGCCGAGCTCATCGACACCAGCGCGTGGGTGCGGATGCCGGCGGCCCCGCCGCGCAGCTCCCGGTCGAGCCCCAGCGCCAGGCCGACGGCCGTCGCCAGCCCCAGCCGCATCGCCATGTCGAGAACCGTCACGGCCGCGCGCCTCCCATCGCTTGAGCCCTGCTGCGAGTGTTGTATGTGTCGGCACCGTGGGAGAAAAGTCGGACATGCGGGCACGGCAAGCCACCTCGCGCCTCAAGCGCCTCGCGGCCCCGCTCGCCGCGCTGGTTCTCGCGCTCGCCCTCGCGCTCCTCGCCGGCCAGATCGCCTTCGACCGCTTCCTCGGCCAGTCGGCCGCCAGCGGCCGCGGCACGCTGCGCCTCGCGGCGGCCGCGCTCGAAGGACAGCTCGAGCGCTACGAGCCGCTGCCGGCGTTCATCGCCACGCAGGACCCGGTGCGCCGCGTCCTGCGCGAGCCCGACAATCCGCAGGCCGTTGCAGCCGCCAACCGGTTCCTCAAATCCATCAACGCCCTTCTCGAGTCCTCCGACATCTACGTCATGCTGACGGACGGGCGCACGGTCGCCGCCAGCAACTACGATTCGGGCACGAGCTTCGTCGGCGAGAACTTCCGCTATCGACCCTACTTCCAGGACGCCGCCGAGGGCCGTCGCGGCCGCTTCTACGGCCTCGGCACGACCTCGGGGCGGCGCGGCTACTATTTTTCGGCTCCCGTGCCCGAAGGCGACGACATCGCGGGCGTCGCCGTCTTCAAGGTCGAGCTCGACGCCATCGAGGCCTCCTGGGTTCCGAGCGATCCGGAGATCGTGGTGACGGATCCGGAAGGCATCGTCTTCATGGCGGGCCGCGAGAGCTGGCGCTTCCGGGCCTACGCGCCGCCGGACGCACCGGCGCGGGCGCGGCTCGAAGAGACCCGCCGCTATGCCGAGCGCCCCCTGACACCGCTCGGCCTCGCCCCGCGCGGCACCTTCGACGGCAACCCGCTCGTCGGCGTCGCGCTGAACGGGGAGCGGCGCGAATATCTCGTCTTGGCCGAAGAAATGCCGGAGGCGGGCTGGTTCGTGCGCGTCTTCGTCGACACCGCGCCCGCCCGCACGCAGGCCGCGATCGTCGGGCTTGCCGCCTTCCTGCTTCTCGGCCTCGCCGCCCTCGGCCTCACGGCGCTGCGCCAGCGCCGCCTGCGCCTCGCCGAGCGGATGCGCCACCAGGAGGAAGCGCAGGTCGAGCTCGAGCGGCGCGTGGGCGAGCGCACGGCGGCTCTCGCGGTGGCCAACCGGCGCCTCGAAGAAGAAGTCTGCGAGCGCCGCGCGGCGGAAGAAACGCTGCGCAAGACGCAGGCCGACCTCGTCGAGGCGGGCAAGCTCGCCGCCCTCGGCCAGATGTCGGCCGCGCTCAGCCACGAGTTCAACCAGCCGCTCGCCGCTGCCGGCGCCTATGCCGACAACGCGGTGACCTATCTCGACCGAAACCGTCCGGCCGAAGCGCGCGACAACGTGCTCCGCATCTCGGCTCTCGTCGAGCGCCTGTCCTCGATCTCGCGCCACCTGCGCGCCTTCGCCCGTCGGCCGGAGGACAAGCTCGCGCCCGTCGACCTCGCCGCGGCCGTGGAAAGCGCGCTCGAGATCGCCGGCTGGCGGCTCAAGGCCGCGGGCGCGGAGGTCGAGGTGGGTCTCGATTCCGCCCCTCTTCTCGTGCGCGGCGACTCGATCCGCCTTTCGCAGGTTCTGATCAACCTCGTCTCCAACGCCGCCGACGCGGTGGAAGGGCTGCCGGACCGCCGCATCGAGATCGCTGGCCGCCGGGACGGAGTGAACCGGGTGCGCATCACCGTCGCCGACCGAGGAGCGGGCGTGCCGGAGGCGATCGCCCAGCGCATCTTCGACCCCTTCTTCACCACCAAGGGCGTCGGCAAGGGGCTCGGCCTCGGCTTGTCCATCTCCTACAACATCGTGCGCGACTTCGGCGGGGCCCTGTCGGTGGAGCGGCGCGAGGGCGGCGGAGCACGCTTCTGCGTGCTTCTCGACGCGGCCGAGCCCGCCGCCTCGGCGGTCCGGGAAGCAGCCCAGGCGGCGGAGTGAGCGGCATGAGGGGCGGCGACGATCGATCGGCCTTCGTCATCCTCGTCGACGACGAGAAGGACGTGCGCCTCTCCTACGCGCAGTCGCTCGACCTGGCGGGCTTCGCGGTTCGCGCGTTCGCCAGCGCCGAGGGCGCGCTCGACCTCGTCGGTCACAGCTTCGCTGGCGTCGTCGTGTCCGACATCCGCATGGCCGGCATGGACGGCATGACGCTGCTCGGCCGCGTGCGCGCCATCGATCCCGACATCCCCGTGATTCTCGTCACGGGACACGCCGACACGCCGCTCGCCGTTTCGGCGATGCGGGAGGGCGCCTACGACTTCATCGAGAAGCCCTGCTCGGCCCAGCATCTCGCCGACGTCGTCGTCCGGGCGATGGACCGGCGCCGTCTCGTCCTGGAGAACCGCCGCCTGCGCGCCCTGGCGGACGGCCGGCGCGACAGCATCGAGGCGCGCCTCCAGGGCCGCGTGCCGACCGTGGTGGACCTGCGCTACCGCATTCGGGCGCTCGCCAATGCGGCGGCCGACGTCCTCGTCATCGGCGACACGGGCACCGGGAAGGAGGTCGTCGCGCGAACGCTCCACGACGTCAGCGACCGGGCGAGCCGCCCCTTCGTCGTGGTCGACTGCGCGGCGCTGCCGACGAGCCTCGCCGAGAGCGAGCTCTTCGGCCACGAGGCGGGCGTGTTTCCGGGCGCTGCCCGGGCACGCTTCGGAAAGTTCGAGCAGGCCCATGGCGGCACCGTGCTTCTCGACGAGATCGCCTCGCTCCCCCTCGACCTGCAGGCCCGGCTCCTGCGCGTCATCCAGGACCGGACGGTGACGCGCATCGGCGCCCACGCGCCCGTCTCCATCGACGTGCGCTTCATCGCGACGTCCAAGACCGAGCCGGAAGCCGACGTTGCGGCCGGACGGCTGCGCGCCGACCTCTTCTATCGCCTGGGCGTGGCGACGCTGCGCGTGCCCCCGCTCTCGCAGCGCCGCGAGGACGTGCCGCTCCTCTTCCTCCAGCTCGTGTCGGAAGCCGCAGCGCGGCTCGGCCGCGAGGAGCCTGCCGTGCCGCAGACCGTCGTCGCGGACATCGCGCGCCGGCCCTGGCCTGGCAACCTGCGCGAACTGCGCAACGCCGCGGAACGCTACGTGCTCGGCCTGGGCATCGCGCCGCTGACCGGCGGCGAAGGCGAGAGCGCCGGCGGCGCGCGGCTCGCCGACCGCGTGGCCGATTACGAACGCTCGCTGATCGCGGGCGCGCTCGCTCTGTCCGGTGGCAGTCTCAAATCCGTCTACGAGCAGCTTGGCATCTCCCGGAAGACACTCTACGAGAAGATGCAGAAGTACGGGCTCGACAAGCGCGACTACGGCTTCGGCGCCGACGACCCCGAGGACGCGGCCGCGGCAGATCCGGCGACGGCGTCCTGAGTCGCGAGGCGCTGCCCTCGGCAACCTCTCGCGCTCTGCGTGTTTCGCCTCCTCCATGCCCAACGGGTGGATTCGGTAACACGCATCGAGCGGCAATGGGTGGAAATCCACCCAGAAGTGCGAGCCGGCAGTAGGAAATCGTCAAGATCCTGTTATGCGCCTGTTGCAATCCTGCCCTGTCAGACGCTCAACTCACATCCACGCACCGGGCGTTGGGAGACGCTTCACCGCTGCGGTCGACATCGGTTCGGGAGGCCTTGTCATGCTGATCCAAGCCATCGCCGATTTCCGCTGACGCTGGCAGCCGGCACCGGATCGTCCGGTCCGCCGTCTGCATTGGCGCCGTCCGATCTGTCGCCGCACCGGCCCGTGCCGGCGCGACGCGCGCCTCCGCGCGTGCGCCTACGCCATAACTCGTGCCTTCGAGCCACCTCGGGAGAAGCCTTGATGATGAAACGTTTCGTTCTCGCCGCCGCCGCGGCGGCGCTGATGTCCTCCAGCGCCTTCGCGCAGGGCGCTGCCAACTATCCGAACCAGCCGGTCACGATCATCGTCCCCTTCTCGGCCGGCGGCCCGACGGATACGGTGGCGCGCCTCGTCGCGGAGTCGATGAGCCGCGACCTCGGCCAGCAGGTGCTGATCCAGAACGTCGGCGGCGCCGGCGGCACCCTGGGCGCCGGCCAGGTCGCCAAGGCTGAGCCGAACGGCTACACCCTGCTGATCCACCACATCGGCATGTCCACCGCCCCGACGCTCTACCGGCAGCTCGAGTTCAACCCGACCGAGGACTTCACGCCGATCGGCCAGATCACCTCGGTGCCGATGACGATCGTCTCGCGCAAGGACTTCGAGCCGGCCGACGCCGCCTCGCTCGTCGCCTATCTCAAGGAGAACGGCGCCGACACGACCTACGCCCATGCCGGCATCGGCTCGGCCTCGCACCTGTGCGGCATGCTCCTCCAGGAAGCCGTCGGCGTGCAGATGGTGACCGTGCCCTACCAGGGCGCCGCTCCCGCCATGACCGACATCGTCGGCGGCCAGGTCGACGTCCTCTGCGACCAGACCACCAACACCACCAACCAGATCAAGGCCGGCGAAGTGAAGGCCTACGCCGTCACCACGCCCGAGCGCCTCCAGTCGCTGCCCGACCTGCCGACCACCGCGGAGGCCGGCCTGCCCACCTTGGAGATCGGCGTCTGGCACGGCCTCTACGGGCCCAAGGGCCTCGACCCGGCGATCGTCACCAAGCTGGAAGGCGCGCTCCAGAAGGCTCTGGCCGATCCGAAGGTCGGCGAGCGCTTCGCTGAGCTCGGCACCAAGCCCGTCACAGCCGAAGAGGCCACTCCCGCCTCGCTGACCGAGGAGCTCACGTCGCAGATCGCGCTCTGGAAGCCGATCATCGAGAAGGCCGGTCAGTTCGCCGACTGACCGCATCGCGAAGCGATCCGATCATGGCAGGCGGGGCGCTCGGCGCCCCGCCTCGACGCGCAGGACGTGGTCGTCCACCGGAGATAGGGAGAAAGAGGGATCGATGAGCGAACAAGCGCTGCACAAGCAGAGCAGGATGGGACGCGACGTGTTGGCGGGGCTGATCTTCCTCGTCATCGCACTCGCCTTCGCCTGGGAAGCGACGCATTACGACATGGGTCGCACGATCCGCATGGGGCCGGGCTTCATTCCGCTGACCCTGGCGGTTCTTCTCGGCATCTTCGGCGCCGCCGTGGCCATCTCCGGCTTCCGCAAGAAGAACGAGGCGGCCGAGACCGGGCCGGTCTCCTGGCGCGGCATCGCGCTCGTCTGCATCTCGCTCGTGATCTTCGGGGCCTACGGCCGCCAGCTCGGCATCGTGCCGGTCGTCTTCGTCTGCGTCTTCATCGTGGCGCTCGCCTCGGTGAAGAACACCATCCTCTCGGCCCTCGGCATCGCCGCCGCGCTGACGGTGCTGTGCTACGTCGTGTTCAAGCTCGGCCTCGGCATGTCGCTTCCCACCATCGGGCCGGCCTTCGGCCCCTTCCAGCGCTTCTGAGGGCGGATCCATGGAACTCCTGTCCAACCTCGCCCTCGGCTTCGAGACGGCCTTCACGCCGGTCAACCTCCTTTGGTGCTTCGTCGGCGTGCTGCTCGGCACCCTCGTCGGCGTCCTGCCGGGCATCGGCCCGACGGCGACGATCGCCATGCTCCTGCCGATCACCTTCACCTTCTCGCCCGTTACCGCCCTCATCATGCTGTCGGGCATCTATTACGGCGCCCAGTACGGCGGCTCGACGACGGCGATCCTGATCAACCTTCCCGGCGAGTCGTCCTCGGCGGTGACGGCGATCGACGGCTACCAGATGGCCCGGAAGGGCAGAGCCGGCCCGGCGCTCGCGACCGCTGCGCTCGGCTCCTTCTTCGCCGGCTCGGTCGCCACCCTCATCCTCGCGGTCGCGGCGCCTCCGCTCGCCCGCGTCGCCCTGAACTTCGGCGCGGCCGAATACTTCGCGCTCCTCGTCCTCGGCCTCCTCGTCTCGATCTCGCTCGCCCACGGCTCGGTCCTCAAGGCGCTCGCGATGATCTGCCTCGGCCTCGTGCTCGGCACCGTCGGCCAGGACGTCACCACCGGCACGCCGCGCTTCACCATGGGCTTCCAGGAGCTCTACGGCGGCATCAACTTCGTCTCGCTCGCCGTCGGCATGTTCGGCGTCGCCGAGATCTTCCGCAACCTGGAGACCGAGCGCTCGCGCGAGATCGGCGTCAGCCGCGTCACCAACCTTTGGCTGACGAAAGAGGATTTCCGCCGCATCATCGGTCCGGTGCTTCGCGGCACAGGCCTCGGCTCTGTGCTCGGCATCCTGCCCGGCGGCGGGCACGTGCTGGCCTCCTTCGCCTCCTACTCGGCCGAGAAGAACCTGTCGAAGAACCCGAAGGAGTTCGGCCACGGCGCGATCGAGGGCGTCGCCGGGCCGGAGTCGGCCAACAACGCCGCCGCCCAGACCTCCTTCATCCCGCTCCTGACCCTCGGCATCCCGGCGCATCCGGTGATGGCGCTGATCGTGGGCGCCTTCATCCTCCAGGGCATCACGCCCGGACCCAACGTCATCAACGACCAGCCCGCGCTCTTCTGGGGCATCATCGCCTCGATGTGGATCGGCAACGCGATGCTCGTCATCCTCAACCTGCCGCTCATCGGGCTCTGGGTGAAGATGCTGACCATCCCCTACCGCGTGCTCTTCCCGGCGATCGTGATCTTCGCCTCGATCGGCTGCTACTCGATCAACAACAACCCCTTCGACGTCTACGCCATCGCGGTCTTCGGCGTGCTCGGCTACGTCTTGATCCGCCTCGGCTGCGAGCCGGCGCCGCTGCTCCTCGGCTTCGTGCTCGGCCCCTTGCTGGAGGAGAACCTGCGCCGCGCCATGATCATCTCGCGCGGCGACCCGACGGTGTTCCTGACGCGCCCGATCTCGGCGGTGCTCCTTGCCATGGGCCTCGCCTGCGTCATCGTCGCGGTGCTGCCCGCCATGCGCAACAAGCGAAAGGAAGTCTTCGTCGAGGACGATTGATCGTCCCTCCCCCGAAGCTCGCATCCCGAGCCCCGCGGAGCCCCGCTCCGCGGGGCTTCTTCGTGTTTGTTCCCATTCTCAAAAAACTGTCTGCTTTTTCGCGGCAATCGTATATGTGCCGCCCATGAGCCAGACGCCCCTTTCCCGCATCCGCAACTTCTCGATCGTCGCCCATATCGACCACGGGAAGTCGACCCTCGCCGACCGCCTGATCCAGACGACGGGTGGCCTCGACGCGCGCGAGATGGCGGGCCAGAGCCAGGTGCTCGACAACATGGACATCGAGCGCGAGCGCGGCATCACGATCAAGGCGCAGACCGTGCGCCTCCACTACACGGCCAGGGACGGCAACCCTTACGTCCTCAACCTCATCGACACGCCCGGACACGTCGACTTCGCCTACGAGGTCTCGCGCTCGCTTTCGGCCTGCGAGGGCGCCCTCCTCGTGGTGGACGCGGCGCAGGGCGTCGAGGCCCAGACGCTCGCCAACGTGTATCTGGCGATCGACAACAACCTCGACATCGTCCCCGTCCTCAACAAGATCGACCTTCCCGCCGCCGAGCCGGACCGCGTCAAGGAGCAGATCGAGGAGGTCATCGGCATCGACGCGAGCGAGGCCGTCCTGATCTCCGCGAAATCCGGCATCGGCATCGAGGACGTCCTCGAGGCGATCGTCACGCGCCTCCCCGCCCCCGCCATGGGCGACCGCTCGGCGCCCTTGAAGGCCATGCTCGTCGACTCGTGGTACGACGCCTATCTCGGCGTCGTCGTGCTGGTGCGCGTCATCGACGGCGAGCTGAAGCGCGGCCAGACCATCCGCATGATGGGCACGGACGCCAGGTACCCGGTCGACCGGGTCGGCGTCTTCACGCCGAAGATGGTGACGATGGAGGCGCTCGGTCCCGGCGAGATCGGCTTCATCACGGCCTCGATCAAGGAGGTCGCCGACACCCGCGTCGGCGATACGATCACCGAGGACAAGCGCCCGACGGCCGAGATGCTGCCGGGCTTCAAGCCCGCCCAGCCGGTCGTCTTCTGCGGCCTCTTCCCCGTCGACGCCGCGGACTTCGACGACCTGCGCGCGGCGATGGGCAAGCTCCGCCTCAACGATGCGTCGTTTTCCTACGAGATGGAAAGCTCCGCCGCGCTCGGCTTCGGCTTCCGCTGCGGCTTCCTCGGCCTCCTTCACCTCGAGATTATCCAGGAGCGCCTCAGCCGCGAATTCGACCTCGACCTCATCGCGACGGCGCCGAGCGTCGTCTACAAGATCAAGATGCGCAACGGCGCGGAGATCGACCTCCACAACCCGGCCGACATGCCGGACACGATGCAGATCGAGACGATCGACGAGCCCTGGATCAAGGCGACGATCCTCACGCCCGACGATTATCTCGGCAACATCCTCCAGCTCTGCCAGGAGCGGCGCGGCGTCCAGACCGACCTGTCCTACGTCGGCAAGCGCGCCATGGTCACCTACGAGCTGCCGCTGAACGAGGTGGTCTTCGACTTCTACGATCGCCTGAAGTCGATCTCGAAGGGCTACGCCTCCTTCGACTACCAGATGACCGACTACCGCGAGGGCGACCTCGTGAAGATGTCGATCCTCGTCAATGCCGAGCCGGTCGACGCGTTGTCCATGCTCGTCCACCGCACCCAGGCCGAGCGGCGCGGGCGCGCCATGTGCGAGAAGCTGAAGGAGCTGATCCCTCAGCACCTCTTCAAGATCCCGATCCAGGCGGCGATCGGCGGCAAGGTCATCGCCCGCGAGACCATCTCGGCACTGCGCAAGGACGTTACCGCCAAGTGCTACGGCGGCGACGCCTCGCGCAAGCGCAAGCTCCTCGACAAGCAGAAGGAGGGCAAGAAGCGCATGCGCCAGTTCGGCAAGGTCGAGATCCCCCAGGAAGCCTTCATCGCCGCGCTGAAGATGGACTCGTGACGCCGGCCGACCGCGCCGCCGAGACCGTCGCCCCGCGCCCGCCCGGCCGTCCCGAAGCGTCGCGCCAAGCTGGAGACGAAGTGTTCCGCGCGCCGATCGCGCGGTACGAATAGGCGCCGCCGCAGGACGGGCTTCCTACCGGCGGCCGTGCTCAAGAGAAGGGCGCGCCTCCGCCTTCGCGGGTGAAGCCGATCACGAAGCGGGGGACGTCCGGGACGCCGCCGAAGACGGCGAGTTCGACGACGGCGCCCCTGGCGCCGCGCTTGGCACGCCATTCTTGCCACGGGCAGTCGGAGATGGAGCGGAAGGTATCGAGGCCGCGGCGGGCGGGGAAACGGCTCGTCGCGCCGGAGTTGATGGGCGAGAGGGTGATGCGGTCGGCATAGGCTTCGACCAGGGCGCGGGCATCAAGGGCGAGGACGTCGTGAGCCCTGGCGCGATAGGCGCGCGCCGTCAGGAGCTTGTCGAGCCGGCGGCGGTCCGTCCAGAAGAAGGTGCGGGTGTTGAGAAGGCGGTACCAGTCGGCGGGCGCGAGGCCGTCGTCGAGGCAGCGGCGAAGGCTTGCGTCGCTCATCGGCCCGTTGTCGCGGATCACGATCCGCTCGCCCGCCGGGCCGGTCAGCGTCACGCCCGCCGGGCGGCGCGCGGCTTCGATGGCGGGGCGCTCCGGCGCCGGCACGGCGCAGAGGTCGAGCAGCGCCGACACTGACAGGAGGCCGCGCGCGCGGATCGATGCGAAGGCCCCGGCCTCCGCCATGTGGTAGAGGACCGGGCAGGCTGCGAGGAACTCGTCGAGCTCGGCCGGCGTCACGGGCCCGCGCCGGCCTCGTCCTTCGGCAGGGCGTAGGCGATGATCGAGTCGCCGACCGGCGTTTCCATGAAGTGGTGCCCGCCCGGCGCGATGAGGACGAACTCGCGGCCGTCGGCTTCGTAGGCGATGGGGTTCGCTTGGCCCCCCGCCGGCAGCGCGTCCTGCCAGACGACCTCGCCGGTCTCGACGTCGATGGCGCGGAAGAGGTCGTCGGTCGCCGCCGCGATGAAGACGAGGCCGCCCGCCGTCACCACCGAGCCGCCATTGTTGGGCGTGCCGATGGTCAGCGGCAGGAAGGAGGGGATGCCGAAGGGCCCGTTCTTGCGCGCGGTGCCGAGCGGCTTGTCCCATAGGGTCTCGCCGGTGGCGAGATCGATCGCGCGGATCCCGCCATAGGGCGGCTCCTTGCACAGGAGCCCGGTGAAGGGCACGCGCCAGCCGGCATTCACGTCGATGGCGTAGGGGCTGCCCGCCTGCGGGTCGCCTGCGCCTTCGGCGTTCGCCCCGCCCTGCGATCCCGGCGGCACCTCGTTGATCGGCTTCAGGCCCATCGCGTCGGCCTCCTCGCGCGGGATCAGCCGGTTGTGGTTGGGCATGTCGTTGTAGTTGGCGACGATGACGCCGCGCTGCGGGTCGATCGCGACCGAGCCCCAGTCCGAGCCGCCGTTGTAGCCGGGATACTGGATGAAGTGCCGGTCGCTGGTCGGCGGCGTGTAGGGGCCGTCATAGCTCGCCTGCCGGAACTGGATGCGGCAGAAGAGCTGGTCGAGCGGCGTCATGCCCCACATGTCGGCCTCGGTGAGGCGCGGGAACAGGAGGCTGTGATAGCGCGACACCGGCTGCGTCTTCGACAGGCGGTCCGGCTCGACTCCGCCGCCGGGCACCTCCACCTCCTCGACGGGGAAGAGCGACTCGCCCGTGCGCCGGTCGAGAACGAAGATGTCGCCCTGCTTGCTCGGCAGGACGATCGCGGGCACGCTCTCGCCGCCCGCGCGGGGAAGATCGACCAGCGTCGCCTGGCTGCCGAGATCGTAGTCCCAGACGTCGTAGTGAACTGTCTGGAAGCGCCAGCGCTCCTCCCCCGTCGCGGCGTCGAGGGCGACGAGCGAGGTCGAGTAAGCCTTCTCGGCTTCCGAGCGGTTGCCGCCCCAGTAATCCACCGAGGAGTTGCCGAGCGGCAGGAAGACGAGGCCGAGATCCTCGTCGAAGCTCGCCGTGGTCCACATGTTCGGCGTGCCGCGGGTGTAGGTCTCGCCTTCCGGCGGCGCGCCTTTGCGCGAGGGCTCGGCGAGGTCCCAGGCCCAGACCAGTGCGCCCGTCACCGCGTCGTAGCCGCGGATGACGCCGGAGGGCGCGTTCTCGGCCTGCCCGTCCTTGACCTGCGCGCCGGTGACGACGACGCCCCGCACGATCGCCGGCGGGGCGGTCACGGCGTACCAGCCCGGCACGCGCTCGCCGATGCCCGCCCAGAGGTCCACCTCGCCGTTGTCGCCGAAATCGGCGCAGAGCTGACCGGTCCGCGCGTCCACCGCGATCAGCCGCGCGTCGAGCGTGGCCTCGATGATGCGCGTCGCGCAAGGGGCGTCGGGCGCGGCGTCCGGCACGGCGAAGTAGGAGACGCCCCGGCAGCTGGCGCTGTAGGGGATCGCGTCGTTCGAGACCTGCGGATCGTGGCGCCAGCGCTCCTCGCCGGTGGCCGCGTCGAGAGCGATGAGGATGTTCTTGGCCGAGCAGAGGTAGAGGCTGTCGCCCACCTTGATCGGCGTCGTTTCCGCCGCGTACTTGTTTTCGGCGTTCCCGGTCGGCAGGTCGCCGGTATGGTACTCCCAGACCTTCTCGAGCCGCGAGACATTCTCCGGCGTGATCTGGCCGAGGCTGGAGAAGCGCGTGGCCTTCGCGTCGCCGCCCCAATAGGGCCAATCGCCGCCCGCCGGCAGCACCGCGCCCGCGGGCCGCTCGGCCGGCGCCGGCCCCGGCTGCTGCGCGGCGGCCGGCAGCAGCACGAGCCCGGAGGACAAGGCCGAGAACAGGAACAAGCGGGCGCGGCGAGCGACGCGGGTCATGGAAGCTTTCCTCGGGGGTGGCCGCTGCGGGACGGGCTGATCGGGTCGGGCGAGACCGGCGCGATGCCGGAGCCCGCCTTCAGTGGTAGCGGGGATCGCGGTTGAGAAGGGCCGGCAGGACGAGAAGCACGAGAAGAAGAACCACGGTGGGCGCGACGAGCCGCGGCACCTGCGCCCACCAGTCGAAGCCCGCCTCCCAGAAGGCCCAGACAACCGTTCCGGCATAGGTCAGGAGGTAGACCCAGACCGCGTTGAGCGAGAGGCGCAAGAGCAGGATGCCCGTGAGAACCAGCCCGAGGCCGGCCGGCGCGTAGTAGAGCGAGCCGCCGAGCCAGGCGAGATAGATCCCGCCGACGAGGATCGGCAGGCCGAAGGCGAGGCAGACGAGCGCCACGGCGACGATCCCCCACCAGCCTCCGCCCTGCCGGGCGGCCTGCGAATACGGAGCGGTCCGGACGGTGGACGAGAGGGTGGACACGGGGCGACGGCCTCCTCGACGCGCGGCGATTGCAGCGGGAGCTAGGACGCGCCTCGGCGACCTCAACGAGCCGCGACAGTTTTAACCGGCAAGCCGCGCCCGCGGTCCGCGCCGCGCCGGCGTCCGGGGCTATGCCCCGCGGCGGGGTCGCGTTATAGAGCGCGCCCTTTCGCAGGCGCGAGACGACCGCGCCCGGCGAGCGACCCGCGCCATTTTCCGAAGGACAGTGCGACCATGAAGAGCTTCCCCGGGCTCGACTTCGGCACGACCAACTCGACCCTCGCCCTCGGCACGCCCGTGCCGCAGGGCGCGTCGCCCGTGCCGCCGCGGCTCTTGGCCCTTGAGGGCGAAGCCCCGACCATCCCGTCGGCCCTCTTCTTCAACCTGGAGGACGGGATCACGCGCTTCGGCCGCGCCGCCGTCGCCGACTACGTCGACGGGGCGGACGGGCGCTTCATGCGGGCGCTGAAGAGCATTCTCGGCACGAGCCTGATGAAGGAGAAGACGCTGGTCGGGCGCGAGCGCGTGTCCTTCGAGGTGCTGATCGGCCGCTTCCTCACGCACCTGCGCGAAACGCTGGAGCGCGATACAGGCACGCCGGCTGACAGCGTCGTCATGGGACGCCCGGTGCGCTTCGTCGACGAGAGCGATGCGGCCGACCGCGATGCCGAGAACCAGCTGGCGAGCGCCGCGCGCGAGGCCGGCTTCCGGCACATCGAGTTCCAGTATGAGCCGGTCGCCGCCGCGCTGTTCCACGAGACGAGGGTGAGCGCGGAGGAGCTGGCGCTCGTCGTCGATATCGGCGGCGGCACGTCCGACTTCGCGCTGGTGCGCGTCTCGCCGGGGCGGGCGCGGGCGCGCGACCGGCGCGAGGACATCCTCGCTTTTTCCGGCGTCCACGTCGGGGGCACCGACTTCGACCGGCTCCTCAACATCGCGCGCATGCAGCCGGAATTCGGCCTGGGCAGCGAGACCGCGGACGGCAAGCGCCGCCTGCCGGTCTGGTACTTCAACGACATGGCGACTTGGCACCGGATCAACTTCCTGTATTCGCCCAAGGTCCTCGCCGACATTCGCGGCCTGAAGCGCGAGGCGGCCGAGCCGGGGAAGCTCGACCGCTTCGAGCACCTCCTCCTCAACCGCTCCGGCCATCGGCTCGCCGGCGCGGTGGAGGCCGCGAAGATCCGCCTGACCGACGAAGAAGCGACGACGATCCGCTTCGCCGAGCCGGGCCTGACGGTCGAAGCGCCGGCCAGCCGGTTCGAATTCGAGGCAGCGACGCGCGATCTCGTTTCGCGCATCGAGGGCGCGATCGACGCCGTGCTCGCCGGCGCCGGCGTCGGAGCGGATACGGTGGACGCGGTGATCCTCACCGGCGGCGGCGCGCAGGTGCCGGCCGTAAGCCGCGCCGCCACCGCCCGTTTCCCCCACGCCCGGGTGGAGCCCGCCGACGCCTTCGGCGCGGTCGGCATGGGTCTCGGCCTCGACGCCGCCCGGCGGTTCAACTAACGCTCGAATGGTTAAAGGGAGAAGCCGCCACCATGACCGCCACCCGCCTCGACCTCGACACGGCCCGCCGGGTCATCTCCGGCGCGCTCTTCGCGGCGCGCTCGCGCAACTTCAAGCCGCTGACGGTCGCCGTCCTCGATGCGGGCGGCGCGCTCGTCGCTCTGGAGCGCGAGGACGGATCGAGTCCGATGCGGCCGGCCATCGCCGTCGGCAAGGCCAACGGCGCCGTGCAGATGGGACTCGGCTCGCGCGCACTGATGAAGCGGGCCGAGCAACAGCCCTTCTTCATCCAGTCAATGAATGCGCTGGCCGGCGGCTCACTCGTGCCGGTGCCCGGCGGCGTTCTCCTGAAATCCGAGGACGGGGTGGTTCTCGGCGCGGTCGGCGTCACCGGCGACACTTCGGACAATGACGAGATCTCCGCCCTCGCCGGCGCGCAGGCGGCCGGGCTTCACGGCGAGACGGGCTGAGGCGTCCGGCTTCACGCGAAACTGATCGCGCCGCAGCGAAGCCGGACATCACGCCGCGCCGAAGCTTCTTGCGAAAGGCGATGGCCGGGCGCCCACTCGCGCTCGACCGCCGCCCTTCCATCCGCGACAGGCAAGGACCCAGACCGATGCAGGCCATCCAGCGACTGGCGAGCGCCGCGGCGCTCGCCGCCCTCGTTTCCTTCGCGCCCTCCCTCGCGCCCGCCGACGAGCCGAAGACCGCGATCTTCGCGGGCGGTTGCTTCTGGTGCGTGGAAAGCGACTTCGACCACCTTCCCGGCGTTCTAGACACGACCTCCGGATATACGGGCGGGACGCTGCCCGATCCGACCTACGAGAACCACGAGGGCCATGTCGAGGCGGTGCGCGTCACCTACGATCCCGCCAAGGTCAGCTACGACACGCTCCTGAAGGTCTTCTGGCACTCCGTCGACCCGACGGATGCGGGCGGCCAGTTCTGCGACCGCGGCTACGCCTACACCACCGCCATCTTCGCGAACGACGATGCCGAGCTGAAGGAGGCGGAACGTTCCAAGGCGGACGTAGCCAAGAGCCTCGGCCAACCGGTCGCCACGGCGATCCGGCGCGCCGGCCCCTTCACCGAGGCGGAGGGCTACCACCAGGACTACTACAAGAAGAACCCGATCAAGTATCAGTACTATCGCTACGGCTGCGGCCGCAACGAGCGGGTCAAGGCGGTTTGGGGCGACGACGCCTATCTCGGCATCAAGGATGCCATGAGCTGAGCCGAGCCGAGCCGAGCCGACGGTTTTCCACACCTGCGGGCGAAATGCTCGGAACCGCGCCGCGGAGTCGCTGTTTCACGACCAGATTTCTCGGGCCGCAGGGATGGTGATCGTCCCCGCGGGTCCCGTAATCCGGTTCGGAACGCCAAGGAGACCCGTATGGCCAAGAACGGCAAGGTGCCGTTGCACCCCTCCAAGAACCCGCTTTCGGAGAATATCCGCGGCGCCATGGTTGAGCTGCTTCAGAAGCACCTCGCGAGCGCCATCGACCTGTCCTACCAGTGCAAGCAGGCCCACTGGAACGTGAAGGGCATGAACTTCATCGCCGTGCACAAGCTCTTCGACGAGCTGCACGAGCAGACGGAGGGCTATGTCGACCTCATCGCCGAGCGCCTCACCGCTCTCGGCGGCCAGGCCCACGGCACGGTCCAGGCCTCGAGCGAAGGCACGCTCCTCACGCCCTATCCGCTCGACCTCGTCCATTCCGAGGGCCACCTGAAGCGGCTCGCGGACTCCTTCTCGGAGATGGGCGGCCATGTGGAGAAGGCCGTCGAGGAGTCGGAGGAGGCCGGCGACCCGCTGACCGCCGATCTGTTCACGCAGATCGGACGCGGCCTCGACGAGTCGCTCTACTTCCTGGAAAGCCATTTCCAGCTGCCCGACGTGTCCGGCCAGACCGGCCGCTGAGCGGTCCGGCAACGGTCTCGATCGGGAGGGGCGGCCGACGGGCCGCCCCTTTCGCTTGTTCGGCAGGCGACCGCCTGATAAAGAACAAAAATGGAACAGCCTACCGCCCGCCGCGAGATGGCCTTATCTGACCCCGAAAGGCTCGGTCCGGCGCAACAGACCGGAGCGCCGGGAGAGAGGGGCGGGAACGTGGCAGGCGGCATGCCGAAACAGGCGGACAGCGTCATCGGCAACCTGTTCGGAGACGCGCCCGCGCTCGCCGTGCCGGAAGCGCGCGCGGGCTTGAAGGATGCGGCGACAGTGCCCGTTCTCGTGCCGCTGCCCGTCGACACCTCCTATTCCTACGCCGTCCCCGAGGGCATGCGCGTCGAGCCGGGCTCGATCGTGCGCGTCCCGGTCGGCCCGCGCGAGGTCGCCGGCGTGGTGTGGGACGGCTCGGGCGGCCCGGTGAACCCGAAGAAGCTGCGGCCCATCAGCGGCGTCTTCGACTGCCCGCCGCTCGACTCCTCCATGCGGCGCTTCGTCGACTGGGTCGCGGACTACACGCTGACGCCCCCCGGTCTCGTCGCGCGCATGGCGCTGCGCGCGCCCACCGCCTTCGATCCCGAACCCTTCGTCGACGGCATCCGCCTGACCGAGACCCGTCCCGCCCGGCTGACACCGACGCGCACAAAGGTCATCGAGACGGCCGCGCGCTTCCCCGACTGGACACGCAACGGCCTCGCTCGCGCCGCCGGTGTCTCGGTCTCGGTGGTCGACGGGCTGGTCGCGCAGGGCGTCTTCGAGGCCGTGCGCCTGCCGCCGCAGCCGATCGTGCCCGCGCCCGACCACGGCCACGCCCGCGCCTCGCTCTCGGACGCGCAGATGGAGGCGGCGCAAGCGCTCGCGGCGCGCGTGCGGGACTTGAGCTTCTCGGCGACGCTTCTCGAAGGCGTCACCGGCTCGGGCAAGACGGAGGTCTACTTCGAGGCCGTCGCCGCGGCGCTGGAAAAGAACCGGCAGGTGCTGATCCTCCTTCCCGAGATCGCGCTCACCCAGAGCTTCATCGACCGCTTCCAGGCCCGCTTCGGCGCGCCGCCGGCCGAGTGGCACTCCGACATCTCCCCCAAGCGGCGCGAGGCGATCTGGCGGCAGGTGATGGAGGGGCGCGTGCGGGTGGTGGCGGGCGCGCGCTCGGCGCTGTTCCTGCCCTTTCGCGAACTCGGCCTCGTGGTCGTCGACGAGGAGCACGATCCCGCCTTTAAGCAGGAGGACCGCGCCTTCTACCACGCCCGCGACATGGCGGTCGTGCGCGCCCAGATCGCCGGCTGCGCCGCGATCCTCGCCTCCGCGACGCCCTCCGTCGAAAGCCGCGTCAATGCCGCGCACGGGCGTTACGAGCATGTCCGCCTCGACGCCCGCTTCCGCGAAGCGCCGATGCCGGACCTGACGCTCGTCGACATGCGCCAGAACCCGCCGGCCCGAGGGCGCTTCATCTCCCCCGTCCTCCAGGCGGCGATTGCCGAGACGATCGAAAAGGGCGAGCAGGCGCTCCTCTTCCTCAACCGCCGCGGCTACGCGCCGCTCACGCTCTGCCGCGTCTGCGGCCACCGCTTCCAGTGCGCCAACTGCTCGACCTGGCTGGTCGACCACCGCCTGCGCGGCTCGCTGCAATGCCACCATTGCGGCTTCTCGATCCGCCGGCCGGAGGCGTGCCTTGAATGCGGCGCGCTCGACCACCTCGTGCCCTGCGGCCCCGGCGTCGAGCGCATCGCGGAGGAAACGCTGTCCGTCTTTCCCGACGCGCGCACGATTCTCCTCTCCTCGGACCTCGTCGGCGGCGCGCGGCGCCTGCGCCACGAGCTCGACGCCGTGGCGGACGGGCGGGCGGACATCGTCATCGGCACGCAGCTCGTCGCCAAGGGCCACCACTTCCCCAAGATGACGCTGGTCGGCGCCATCGACGCGGACCTCGGCCTCGGCAACGGCGACCCGCGCGCCGCCGAGCGCACCTTCCAGCTGCTCCATCAGGTGACGGGCCGCGCCGGCCGCACGGGCCTGCCGAGCCGCGGCCTGATCCAGACCTATTCGCCCGAGCATCCCGTGATGCAGGCGATCGCGAGCGGCGACGTCGCGCGCTTCTACGACCGCGAGATCGAGCAGCGCCGCCACGCCGGCCTGCCCCCCTTCGGCCGCCTCGCCGCCCTCATCGTCTCCGCCGACACGCGCATCGACGCCGAAACGCACGCGCGTGCCCTGCGCATCGCCGCCCCCGACGACGGCGACGTCGAGGTCCTCGGCCCCGCCGAAGCGCCCCTCGCGGTCCTGCGCGGCCGCCACCGCTTCCGCCTCCTCTTCCAGGCCCCCCGCCGCGCCCCCATGCAGGACTACCTGCGCCAGCTCATCGCCAACGCGCCCCCCGCGCGCGGCTCGGTCCACGTCCAGATCGACATCGACCCGCAGAGCTTCCTGTAGGATCAGAGGCTTGCGGGTTTCTCACGCCCCGCGCCCGCGGGCGGATGGTTGACGGCGCGTATCGCCACGCCCGCGAATTGATCCGACCACCGCAGCTGGCCGGAAACTATACTATCGGTGAGCGGCGCCGATCAATCGATTACATACAATTCGACGCTTTCCGGTTCGGAGTTGTTCCGAGCTGCCGCTGTATTCACTCCCTTGAAGCAAGCAACAAACCAACAACTGCTTCGGACAACGGGGAAATACAATGGTTGCTCTCGGCTCTTCCTACGCCTCCACCTCCGCCCTCCGCGCTCTCCAGGCCACTTCGAAAGAAATGGCTACCGCTCAAAGCCGTATCGCGACGGGCCTGAAGGTGAATCAGGCGTCCGACGATCCTGTCGTCTGGAGCATTGCCACTCAGCTGCGCAGTTCAATCAAGGCCAACGACACCTTCAAGACGAACCTGTCGACGGCATCGGCTCAGACCAAGCTGACCACCAACGCTTTGGGCCAAGTCGACAAGAACCTGCGCGAGATTCGTACCAAGGTTGAGGAATACCTCAACACGGCGACGACTACAGATCGCAAGACAGCTATCGCCAGCGAGATCTCCAATCTTCAGAAAGATATCAGCGAAGCTGTTAAGACCGCCAAATACAACGGCAAGAACTGGCTCGAAGAGACGGGTGATTTCAAGATCGTTTCCGGTCAAAACATGTCGATCAACATTGATGTGGAAACGGGTAAGCATCTCTCCGGAACGACCGGCTTGCTTGAAGCGGACTCGGTGGCAAGCGCCGTAATCGGCACCAACAATCAGAGCCTGCTGGAATTCGGCACTGGCGCAATGAATACCGATTTTGCCAATCTCCAGATCAAGCTCAACGCCGCGATCGATGCCGTAGGCCTTGCTCAGACGAACTTCGCGGCGGCGCAGAATTCGATCGACAGCCGCCTGGAGTTCATGTCCAACGTCAACGACATTCTCTCGGGCCAGCTTGGTGAGTTGGTGAACGCCGACCTCGACGAGGAGGCCGCGAAGCTTTCCGCTCTCCAGGTCAAGCAGCAGCTCGCCACCACGGCCCTCCAGATCATCAACCAATCGCAGCTGAACGTCCTCCGCCTCTTCCAGTAAGCCGACGGGCCTCGAACGGCCCAAGCGTCTTCCCCGTCGTGACGGTCTCGTCCGCGGCTTACCCTGGCCCTCCGGTGCTCCCCGTGCCGGAGGGCCCTTTCATTCCTGACCAGCCAAGCATCCCTTCCGAAGTCCTGATGGGCCTTTGGAAGGGATGCTTCGTCTTTACCATCATGTCCGGAGAGGATGCGTTAGGCACATCTGTCATGGCTTCGTTCAGAGCTTGGGCCCGATAGTGGCTTTATCGAAGGCCGGCAAAGACGGCCCGAACAGAGGCGGCGACAAAGCCGCCCGCGCCATCAACAAGGGAACCCGGCCTTCACCGGCCGGATCGTCAACGGTTCAGGAACCATGACCGCCACCAACGCCAGTCCCGCCACCGGCAGCGCCGACACCGCCTCCGTCCGCCCGCGCGTCGCCGCGAACGATGCCGCACCCTCCGCTTCGGAGATCGACGCCGTCCTGCGCGTCATGGCGCAGTTGCCGGCCCTTCCCCAGTCGTCGGCCCGGGCCGAGGCGATCCTCGGCCTTTTCCGCTGAGCCAAGGCGCGGGGCCGACCGCCCCCGCCGCTTGACGCCGGGCCGGATTGGCCCGACGGAGGCGCCCATCGCTCGCGCATCGCCGCGACAGCATGGGACGCCCGCCATGGAACTCACCCTTCCCACAACCAACGCCGAATGGCTGCCCTTCGCGGCGGCCGCGGTCGCCGCCCTTCTCGGCCTCCTCGCGCTTCTCGCGCCGCGCCTCGTCCTCCGACTGAAGCCCGCAGAGCGCGAGGCGCGGGCGGTGGCCGAGGCGCGCTCGCTCATTGCCGGCTTCGGGCTCGGCATCGGCGTCGTCGGCCTTCTCCTCTTCAACCAGCCCTTCGTGCAACTGGCCCTCGGCGCGAGCTTCGCCTTCGCCGCGCTGGGCCGGCTCGTCTCGATTCTCACCGACAGCATGGCCGGCGCCTACGACTGGCTCCTTCTCCTCGCCGCCCTATGCCTTGCCTACTGCGCGCTCGCGCCCGTCTTCGGCCTGCCGCCCGCCTGAGGCGGCGATCCCCCGAAAAGAGCGCGGTTTTACCCGGAATTCGGGCGTCAAGCGGCGTTGTCGCGGGCAAAACCCTATGCTAGACGAAGCCTGCCCTTGGAAGGGCCTCGGCGGCACGGTCGCCTTCCTTCCGTGAATTCTCAACGGCTTCAAGCTCTTGGGGCGGCTTCCTCCACACGGGAATCGCGACAGTCGAGCTTGAACGGAACGCGAAAAGAAACGGTCGTTTCGTGGCACAAACATCCTCTCCGGTCTCCGGAGTCGCAGACCGCTACGCCCAGTCGCTCTTCGAGCTTGCGCGCGACGAGGGATCGGTCGACGCCGTCGAGGGCGAACTTGACGCCTTCGGCCGGCTGATCGAGGAGAACGCCGACTTCCGGCGCCTGGTGGAAAGCCCTGCCTTCTCCTCCGACGATCAGCTGCGCGCTATCGACGCGGTCGTGAAGGCCACCAATCCCGGCCCGCTCACCGGCAACTTCCTGCGCGTCGTCGCGGCCAACCGCCGCCTCTTCGTGCTGCCCTCGATGATCGTCCGCTTCCGCCAGCTCGCCAGCGCCTTCCGCGGCGAGGCGGAAGCCGAGGTGACGAGCGCGCAGGCGCTCACCGATTCCCAGCGCGCCGAACTGAAGGCCGCGCTTGGCTCCTATACGGGCAAGACCGTCAACATGCGCGAGCGCGTCGATCCCGCCATTCTCGGCGGCCTCGTCGTCAAGATCGGCTCGCGGCAGATCGACACCTCGCTCCGCACCAAACTCTCCTCCCTCAAGATCGCACTGAAAGAGGTCGGCTGATGGATATCCGCGCCGCGGAAATTTCCGCCATCCTTAAGAACCAGATCAAGAACTTCGGCTCGGAAGCGGAAGTCTCGGAGATCGGCCAGGTCCTTTCCGTCGGCGACGGCATCGCGCGCGTCTACGGCCTCGACAACGTCCAGGCCGGCGAGATGGTCGAGTTCCCCGGCGGCATCCGGGGCATGGCGCTGAACCTCGAGTCCGACAATGTCGGCGTCGTGATCTTCGGCGCCGACCGCGACATCAAGGAAGGCGACACGGTCAAGCGCACCGGCGCCATCGTGGAAGTGCCGGTCGGCAAGGGCCTCCTCGGCCGCGTCGTCGACGGTCTCGGCAACCCGATCGACGGCAAGGGCCCGATCGAGGGCGCAGAGCGTCGCCGCGTCGACGTCAAGGCCCCGGGCATCATCCCGCGCAAGTCGGTGCACGAGCCGATGTCGACGGGTCTCAAGGCCATCGACGCGCTGATCCCGATCGGCCGCGGCCAGCGCGAG
>CANJKV010000018.1 GCA_947474855.1 Aurantimonadaceae bacterium
GCCAATTCCGAGAAGACCGTGCCGGTGATGATCCACCGCGCGATCTGCGGCTCGATGGAGCGCTTCCTCGGCATCCTGATCGAGAACTTCGCCGGGCACTTCCCGCTCTGGCTGGCGCCCCAGCAGGTCGTGGTCGCGACGATCACCTCCGAAGCCGACGACTATGCCCGCGACGTCGCGGCGGCGCTGCGGCGCCAGGGGATGCGGGTCGAGACCGATCTTCGCAACGAGAAGATCAACTACAAGATCCGCGAACACTCGGTCGCCAAGGTGCCGGTGATCCTCGTCTGCGGCAAGCGCGAGGCGGAGGAGCGGACGGTGAACGTGCGTCGCCTCGGCCAGCGGGACCAGACCTCGGCAAGCTTCGACGAGGCGGTGGCGATGCTCACAGCCGAGGCCGAGGCGCCGGACCTGAAGCGTCGCCGCGAGATGCGCGGCGGCGAGGCGCCGGCCGTCGCGGCCGAGTAGACCGCCGAAGTCGTTACATCGATCACGGGTCGGGCTGCGTCAGTCGCCCGACCCGCCATTGTCGCCGCTGCCGCCGGTCCCGGATTCGTCGGAGACGAGGTCGGAGGCCGTGACCTCGATTTCCTGATCCTTTCCGCCTTCCACGGTGATCACCCGCTGATAAACGCGGTCGCGGTTGTTCGCGACGATCTCGTAGTCGCCAGCCGCGAGGATCAGCGAGGCGTAGGCGCCGACGCTTTCCCGCACCACGTCGCCGGACGAGGACGAGATCGTCCAGGCCGTATCCGCCATCGCCTCGCCGCCGGCTTCCCGCACGAGCTTGAGCGTCAGCTTGGCCGCGTGGTGCTGCAGCGTGGCTTCGGTGATCTTCCCGGCATCGACGTGGATGTTCGCGCGCACGACCGCATTGATGGCGCCGTAATGCGAGACGACGTGATAGGTGCCGGCATTCAGCCGCACCACGGCATCGGCGGGCACGTCGCTCGCAACGAGGTCACCCTCCGTTTCCCCCTCGGCAAGCGTGTAGATGTCGAAATCGAGCTCCGGCGATTCGATCGGCGCGCCGGGGCCGGCCATGGCGTGCAGCGACAGGCCGCCGGCGTCCAGGAGCAGCGTTTCCTTGGCCGACAGGCCGGTGAACCGTATGCGCTTCGTCAGGCCGGCGCGACCGAAGGCGAGATGGACGACGTAGTCGCCCTCCGGCACGTCGAAGACCGCCTCGCCGCCCGTGGCCGAGGCGACCAGCGGCAACTGGCCGTCGAGCGCCGGGACGGCGGAGAAGAGCCGCCATTCAAGGCCGTCCGGCACGCTCGCGCCCTCGGCCGACAGCTTGGCGTCGAGCTTGAGCGCGGGTCGCGGCTTCAGGATGTCGAGGCTGGGCAGCGGCTGCGGCGCGAAGGCGGGGAGGGCCGGCAGGTCGGGAAGCGCGGCGCTGCCCTGCTGGAGCGGAGCGGGCAGGGGAATGGGATCGAGGCGCTGGAGGCGCCGGTTGGCGGGGACGCCGACTTCGGAGTCCTCCGGAACGAGCTCGCGCGCGGACGGCGAGACATAGGCGCCCGGCGCTCGGGGCTGCGCGCCGAAGAGGTTTCCCAGAAAGCTTCCGCCGTCCTCCGGCCCGCCCGCGGGGGCACCTTGCGCGAACGCCGGCGCCGCCCCCGAAAGAGCCAGCAGCGTCGCGCATAGGACCAACCGTTTCGACGATGCCAAGGATTTCACCGGGATGGATTCTGCGGATGCTCGTGGACGAAGAACGGAGCGGAGGGTTGGCGCGCGATCATGGACCATTTCGTGGCGAATTGCGCCGTGATGCGTGAAGATTCCCGACTGTTGCGGATGTGTCGCCCTTCCCATCGCGGCGATGGACGATTAGCTCGGCGTCACGACCGACAGGAAAGGCCCGTTCCGCGATGGTTGACGCCGCGACCCACCTGAAGACCCGCCGCTCGATTCCCATCCCCATGCTCAAGGAGCCGGGACCGAACGAGGCGGAGCTCGCCGCCATCCTGGAGATTTCCGCCCGCGTCCCGGACCACGGCAAGCTCGCGCCCTGGCGCTTCATCCTGTATCGCGGCGATGCCGCGCGCAGGATCGGCGAAGCACTCTTCGCCATCGTCCGCCGCCGGGACGGCGAGAACCAGACCGACACGCGGCGCGCGGTGGAGACCGGGCGCTTCACGCGCGCGCCCCTCGTCGTCGGCGTCGTGTCCAAGGCAGCCCCGCACGTGAAGATCCCGGAATGGGAGCAGGTCCTTTCGGCGGGCGCTGCCGCGATGAACCTCATCCATGCGGCCCACGCGCACGGCTACGCCGCCAACTGGGTGACCGAATGGGTCGCCTACGACGAGGAGGCGAAAGCCGTGCTCGGCATCGCGCCGACCGAGAAGGTCGTCGGCTTCATCCATATCGGCACTCCCACCGAGCCGCCGACCGAGCGTCCGCGCCCGGCGCTCGCTGATATCGTGTCGGAAGCCGCCGCGCCGGACGGGTACTGAGCGCTATGCTGTTCTGGACCACGGACGAGAACCGGCACGGCCTGCCGCACGATCCCTTCAAGGCGATCGTCGCGCCGCGTCCGATCGGCTGGATCTCGACCCGGACGGCGGAGGGCGCGACGAATCTCGCGCCCTACAGCTTCTTCTCGGCGATCTCCGACCATCCCAAGCTGGTGATGTTCGCCTCCTCGGGCTTCAAGGACGCCGCGACGGCCGCGATCGCCAGCGGCGAGTTCGTCGCCAATTTCGCGACCGGCCCGCTCGCGCGAGCCGTCGTGAAGACCTCCGCGCCGGCGCCGCGAGGCGTCAGCGAGTTCGACCTCGCGGGACTGACCGAGGCGCCCTGCCGGCTGGTCAAGGCGCCCCGCGTGGCTGAGGCGCCGGCCGCGCTGGAGTGCCGCGTGACGCAGTGGTTCCATCCCGAGGCGATCGACGGTTCGCGCTCCGAAACGGTGCTGGTGATCGGGCAGGTTGTCGCCATCCACCTCGACGAGGCGGTGCTGCGCGACGGCATGATCGCCTCGGACCTCGCGCGCCCGCTCTCGCGCCTCGGCTACCTCGATTATGCCGAAACCCGTGAAACCTTCGCCATGCCGCGTCCGAAGCGCCCCGACGCGACGGACATCTGACCGATCGTTCCGATCATGCTGAACGAATTCTCAACGCATGTTCGGCAGACTCAAGCCCGAGGAACGGGAGTCGAGCGCGCGTCATGGTCGTTGATCAGTTCATCCGCTGGTGCGAAACGGCCGGCGTCGAGGCACGCCGACGCGGCCTCTCGATCCTTGCCCAGGCCTGGGCGGAGGGTGCGCTGGCGCCGACCGAGCGGGTAGCGGCCGAGGAGGCCTTTCTGCTCTTTCTCGACGACCCGTCCGACCGGGTCCGCGGCGTGCTGGCCGAGATCGTCGCCCCGCATGCCGACGCACCGCTGGGCGTTCTCCTCGGCCTGTGCGAGGACATCGAGCCGATCGCTCTTCTGACGGCCTCGAGCGCGCCGGCTCTGAGCGAGCGTCAGCTTTGCCACATCGTCGACGTTCGCCCGCCCCCCGTCCAGGCCGCGGTCGCCGGTCGGCCATTCCTGCCGGGGGGCGTGGTGCGCCACATCGCGGAGCACGCCAGCCGCGAGGCTTGTCTGGCGCTCCTCGCCAACCAGTCCACCCGGCCGGCGCCCGAGAGCCTCGCGCTGATGGCCGGCCGCTTCGCGGCGGACGGCACTGTCCGGGTCGCGCTGCTTCGATCGCCGCGCCTTCCGGCCGCCGCACGCCAGTCGCTCGTGGAAGCGCACGCTGCCGCGCTTGAGGACTGCGACGTCGTCCGCGGCCTTCTCGGGCCGACGCGCGCCCACGACATCGTCCGCGGCGCCGCCGACAAGGCGGCGGTCGCGATCGGCCGCGATGCCGCGTCCGCCGGTCAGTCGGCGGACTTCGTCGAGCACATGCGCGCGAGCGGCCAGCTGACCGAGGCCTTCTTGTTCCGCAGCCTCTTCGACGGCAACGTCGACCTCTTCGCCGCCGCGCTCGCCGCGCTCAGCGGCTATTCGGACAAGCGCGTGCGCGCCGTTCTGGTCGAGGCGCGCGAGCGCCCGCTCGGCTCGTTGCTGACGGCCGCCGGGCTCGACAGATCGGGATTGCCGGTGGTGCGCTCGGCCCTCGTCGCCTGGCGCGAGGCGGCGCAGGAGGGGCGGCGCGGCACCCGCGTGGGCGTCGTGTCCGAGGCGTTGCGCGTCGCGGCCTCGGCGGCACCGAAGCCGGCGCTGCGCGACCTCGTCGCCCTGCTCGGCCGGCTCGCTGCGGAAGCCGTTCGCGACGAGGCGCGGCCCGCCCGCCGCCGCGCCGCCGCCGCTTGATCCCCGGCTGCCCGTCTAGTAGCGGAACTGCTCGGTGAGGATCCGCTCGTCCCAGGAGTGATCCCGATCGAAGAGGATGACGCCGCTTTCGGTCAGGCTTTCGCGGATGGTGATCCGCCGCACCGACTTCACCTCGTGCGCGTCGGCGACCGCGTTCACCGGCCGCTTGCCGGGTTCGATCGCTTCGATCTCCACCGTCTGCCGGTTCGGCAGGAGCGCGCCGCGCCAGCGTCGCGGCCGGAACGGGCTGACCGGCGTCAAGGCGAGAAGAGGGGCATCCATCGGGATGATCGGGCCCTGTGCCGACAGGTTGTAGGCCGTCGAGCCCGTGGGCGTCGCGACCATCACGCCGTCGCAGACGAGTTCCTCCAGCCGCACGCGTCCGTCGATCGAAATCCGCAGCCGCGCCGCCTGGTAGGATTGGCGGAAGATCGACACCTCGTTGATGGCGAGAGCCATGTGGGAGCGTCCATCCTCGTCGATCGCCGTCATGGAGAGCGGTCGCACGACGTTCTCGACCGCCGCGGCGATGCGCTCGTGGAGGCCCTTTTCCCGATAATGGTTCATCAGGAAGCCGACCGTTCCGCGGTTCATGCCGTAGATCGGCACGCCGGTGGACATGAAGCGGTGGAGGACGTGCAGCATGTGCCCGTCGCCGCCCAGAGCGATCACGGCCTCCGCTTCGTCGGCCGGATGATCGCCGTAGAGCGCCGCCAGCGCTTCAGCCGCCTGTCGGGCTTGATCGGTGTCGGCCGGCAGAAAGGCCAGCTTGTTGAAGTATCGCGCCATGGCCTCCCCTTCGCCGGCAAGGGCTAGCATAGCTTGATGAAGCGGCGAAGGCGAAAGCGTCCCGCTCCACAAGGCCGCCGCCACCCGCAGATTGCGGCTGCAATCGTCGACGATCCATGCTAAGGGCGATCCCCGTCGGCCGGATTAGCACAGCGGTAGTGCAGCGGTTTTGTAAACCGAAGGTCGGGGGTTCGATCCCCTCATCCGGCACCAATCGACTCCATCAGGTCGGTACTCCCACGCCGATACGCTGGACTCGCTTCGTACGGCGGAACGGTTCTGCGACTTCGATGCGGGGAGCGCGAGGGTAGCCGGTCCACTGTTCGAGCTTCGCAGCCGGTTAGCCGGTGCCTTCCCGGCGCGCGCCGACGATCATGCGTCGCGCGATCTCGCGGACCGCTTCGTCGTCTTTGGTGTCGTCGCGCGCGGGATCGCCGAGATGGTCGAGGCTGCCTTCGATGTGGTCGAGAAGACCGGGGTGCCGTGCCTCGACGTATTCGATCAGCTTGAACAGCACGTGCTCAGTGGCGATCTCGCGGCGGCGAGCCTTCACGGCGACATCATCGGTCATCGGCTTCTCCTCACGTTCATCCGCCTCAACGCGCTTCGGCGCCGTTCGTGGCGACCGCGTGGGGCGGTATCGTGGAAGGCGGGCAATCTGTCGCGGCGACGACAGCCGGATCGACAGCATGCCGCAGCCGATGAACGTCGTGGAAACCGGCGGCGTTACCGAGGATGCTGGATGCTCCACGAACTGAGTCCGTCGATCGAAGCGCGCGCCTGTGGCGGCCGAAGCGGGTCGTGATGACCCGTTCGGCGGCTGCCCTGGACCATGGACGAGCGATCGCCGAGCGCGCCCGTGCGCTCGGCTTATCGGTAGAGTGCCGAGCCTCCGACCGATTGTTGTTGGATCAGCCTGCCGACCCGCGCCGCGCCTATGCGCAAGCCAAATCGACGCTCGCCGTCGTGGTCGCGCCGCCGGGCAAGCTGAAGTTCCAGCCGATCGCGCCGAGCGCCGACTGGCGCGTCGATCTCGCTGAAGGATGCCCGGCCCATTGCAGCTATTGCTATCTCGCCGGCTCCTTGAAAGGCCCGCCGATCACGCGAGCCTTCGCCAACATCCCGGACATACTGGCCGCGCTGCCGGCCCATCTCGGCCAGGGCACCGTCACCTCGCGAAGCGCCGACCGCGCGGGAGAAGGCACGACCTTCGAGGCATCCTGCTACACCGATCCCCTCGCGATCGAGCACCTCACCGGATCGCTGTCGGCGCTCATCGCCCACTTCGGCCGATGGGACGCCGACGTGCAGCTGCGGTTCACGACGAAATTCGCGGCGGTGGAGCCGCTGCTCGGACTCGATCATCGCGGGCGCACCCGGATGCGGGCATCGCTCAACCCGGCCGCATTCGCGCGCTTCGAAGGCGGCACCAGCTCCGTGGCCGATCGGCTCGTCGCCTTGCGGCGCATGGCCGATGCGGGTTACCGCATCGGACTGACGATCGCCCCGATCATCGCGGCCGAAGGATGGGAGGAGGCGTATGGCGGCCTCGTCGACGCGGTGGCGGAGAGCCTGGCCGGCGCGCCGCCGCAGGCGGATCTGACCGTGGAACTCATCACCCATCGGTTCACGCCCACGTCGAGGACGGTTCTCCAAAGCTGGTATCCCGGTTCCGATCTCGACATGACGGATGCGCGCCGGACCGAGAAGCGCACGCGCTTCGGCGCCGTGAAGCACGTCTACGACGCAGCCACGATGAAGGCGATGCGGACCTTCTTCCAGACGACCATCGCCGCGCGGCTGCCGCAGGCGCGGATCCTGTACTGGACATGAAGCGGCGCGGCTCTCACACCCTGTAGCGGTACTCCGCCCGATCGTCCTCGTCGCGGATCCTCACCTCGCCGTCCTCGATCGCCCCGCTGAACGCGTGGCCCGAGGCGTGGTCGCGGCCGTGAAACATGTTGCCCTCGACGATGAAGTCGATCCGGGCATTGGTTTCGTGGAAGAAGATGGCGCTTCCTTCCATGCCGGTGACGTGCGCGCTGGTGTCGTTGTCGAAGTCCGGCCTCAGCTTGGAGGCGAGGCGCCTGTCGTGGCTGTAGACTTCAACCGGCTGCCGCTTCTCGATCTGAAGAGCCGCCGCATAGGCGATGATACGCCTGACCGCTTCGATCATGACGCCGTCCTCCCGAGACAGTCCGTGCCCGCACCGCGCGATCGGGTGCCGCAGTCAGGAGTTGGAGGCCCGCGGCCCGCGATCAACAGACCGGAAGAGTTTCGGCGACACTCGATCCTTCGGTTCCGACTTCGGTTCTAGTCAGTTGCAGCCGGCTGGATCGCTGCACGGTGCTGAGCGTTGCGGAGCCATCCACTTGGCGGAGGTTCACGTGATCCGATCCATTCTTCTCGGCCTGTCGGCCGGCATGCGCTCGATGACGCCGGTCGCGGTCGTCGGCGAGGCGGTGCGCCGCGGGCAGTTGCCGGTCACGGGCTCGGCCGGCGCACTGCTCGCGCGCGCCCGTGCCCGACCGGCCGCATTGCTTCTCGCTGCCGGCGAGATCGCCGGCGACAAGCTGCATTCTGCGCCGGACCGCATCGTCGCGCCTGGCCTTGCGGCGCGCCTCGCGACCGGCGCGCTCGTCGGCGCGGCGGTCGCGCCCAGCGACCGGCAGAGCGCCGGCGCGCTGCTGGGGGCGGCCGCTGCCGTGGGCTTCGCCTACGTGTCCTTCTCCGCGCGGATGCGGACGATGCAACGTCACGGCCAGGCGTCGACGGGCCTCGTCGAGGACGCGCTCGCGCTCGCCGTGGCGCTCCTCGCCGTCCGGCCGCGCTGACGGTCGCGGAGCATGGCAGTGGACGACGAGCCGCGCCGGGCCTTCTTCGTCCAGAAGCACGCCGCGCGACGTCTGCACTTCGACTTCCGGCTGGAACTCGGCGGCGCGCTGGCCAGTTGGGCCGTTCCGCGCGGCCCGAGCCTCGATCCGGACGACAAGCGCTTGGCGGTGAAAGTCGACGATCACGCGCTCGAATATGGGCCATTCGAGGGCACGATCGCCGGCGGCTACGGCGCCGGAGCGGTCATGCTGTGGGATCGTGGTTGGTGGAGGCCGGAAGGCGGCGCCGCAGCCGAAGCGTCGCTCGCCGTCGGTCGCCTGCGCTTCGAACTCTTCGGCGAACGCATGCGCGGCGGCTGGATGCTGCTGCGCATGCGCACGAAGGACAAGGGCGACAACTGGCTCCTGCACAAGCTCGACGACGCCGAGGCGCGCGTGCCAGACGACCTGACCATCCGCTATCCGACCAGCGTGGCGAGCGGACGGACCATGGCGGAGATCGCCGCGGCCGGTGCGCCGCCCACGTGATCGGCGTTCGCAAACGTTCGGCGGTCTCGAAGAGCGGGGCCTGCCGTTCGCGGAGCCCTCGCCGTTCTCACTCCTCCGCCTGGGCTTGAGCCGGATCGTTCAATCCGTCCCATCGCAGACCCACGAGGTTCTCGCCGGGATCGCCGACGCGCGCGCCGGAGGTCGCGAAGCGCTCGTAGGCGGGTTCCTGGATCTCCGCGAGCCCGAAGGACGCGGCGATGGCGACGAGAACGGCGACGAGGATGCCGGAAAGGATCGCGGTCACGGCGTAGCTCCGCTGGGCGTCGCGGGCGGCGGGGGCGCCGACGACTGTTCGAGGAAGCGCAGGTCGAGGGCGGCGAGCGTCATCAGAGCGGGCGGCATGTCGACGCCGGCCCGGCGCATGGAACGGGTCGCGGCCTGGCAGCCGGAAATGTCGTTGGCGCTCGCGAGCGCCTGACCCTCGGCGAGCGTCATGGTCGGCGGCTTCTTGATCACGTCGCCGGCGGTCGGCGTCGGCGCGCTGATGCCGGAGGACTGAGGCGCGTTCTGGCCGGAGCCGGCGGCGGGTGCCGCGCCGGTTTCCTTCGGTGCCTCCACGGCCGGCGCTGATTGGTTCGTCACCTGCTGCGCCGAGCCGCCCTCCGCCTGGGCCTGCGCGGGCGCCTGACCGCCGGTGGTCGCCGCGGGGGCAGCCTGAGCCGGGGGCACGCCCGGGGCAGCGGCCGGCGGCGGCGGGGCCGGATTGGTCAGGAATGCGACGAGCTCAGCACAGATGTTGGCGGGGCCGCCGGCCGGTTGCGGAGCCGCAGCAGCCTGGGCGGCGGCAGCGGGCGGAGCGGGGGCGGCCGGAGCCGGCGCCGCCACTGCGGGCGGAGCCGGCGGAGCAGCCGGCGCAGTCTGGGCGAGGGCGTTCGTCGCCATGGAGGCGGCGAGGACGGCGAGATGGATGGGGCGGCGCGACAAGGGGATGGGCATCGGGCTCACTCCGCGGGGGCCGGGTTGCCGGGCGGAAGCTGGGCGCCCTCCGCGGTCTTGGCCTGCTCCTCCTCGACCCAGAGGCTGTGATGGGCCTTCGCCCAGGCGAGGTCGACCTCGCCGCTGCCCATGGCGTCGTAGGCGCCCTCCATGCCGAGCGTGCCGATATAGATGTGGGCGATGATGATCGCGATGAGGCCGATGCCGACGACCGAATGCACGACGAAGGCGAGCTGCATCCCGTTGATGTCGAGGAGCGTGAAGGGGAACAGCATCATGATCCCCGAGGCCGAGAGCGCGAGGCCGCCGAGCGCCACCGACCAGAAGATCATCTTCTGGCCCGCGTTGAAGCGCTTGGCCGGCGGGTGCTTCTTGCCCACGAAGCCGCCGAACTGCCTGATCCAGTTGACGTCCGTCCTGTCCGGAATGTTGTCCTTGATCCAGACGAGGATCATGAAGACGAGGCCGAGCATGAAGGCCCAGGCGACGTAGTTGTGCACGTACTTCGCCCACTGGCTGAAGGCCGCGAAGGCGTCCGGCCCGATGATCGGGAACAGGAGCCGCTTGCCGAAGATGTAGTTGAGGCCGGTGATCGCGAGGAGGATGAAGGCCGTCGCGGTCATCCAGTGGTTGAAGCGCTCCAGGAAGGTGAAGCGCAGGATCTTGATGCCGGACATCGGGCTGTCCTCGAGCATGATCCGGCCGCGCGAGAAGTAGAAGACGCCGAGCGCCAGCACCATGCCGAGGATCGCGATCGCGCCGATCCAGGGAAGCCAGCCCTCGTGGAAGGCCCGGTACTCGCGCCCCTGCGGCTGCTGGAGAACGGCGGCCTTGGAGTCGGGAATCGAGACCCGCCCGTCGATCCGCCCGTTCTGCAGCGCCTGGAAGAGCTCGGCTTCGGTGGGAGCCGCGGCGGTCGGGTTCTGCCCGCTCGGATTCGCGCCCGCCGGCGCGTTGACGGTGTCGGGGGGAGCGATCGATTCGACGCCCGGCGGAACGTTGGCCTCCCCCTGCTGGGCGAGTGCCGGCGGGACCGAGAGCGCCAGCGTCGTCGCGAGGGCGCCCGCCGCGAGGATGGCCTTGATCCGCCGCATGCCGGTCTCCCCTCTCACACCTGCACCGTTTCGCGATAGGCCGTCTGCCAGCCCCAGGCGCCCGTGCCGTAGCCGCGCGTGGCCACGCGCTCCTTGTAGATGGTGGCGATGATCTCGCCGTCGCCGGCGAGGAGCGCCTTGGTCGAGCACATCTCGGCGCAGAGCGGCAGCTTGCCCTCGGCGAGGCGGTTGCGACCGTACTTGACGTATTCGGCCTCCGAGCTGTCGGCCTCCGGACCTCCGGCGCAGTAGGTGCACTTGTCCATCTTGCCGCGCGAGCCGAAGTTGCCGACCCGCGGATACTGCGGGGCGCCGAACGGGCAGGCGTAGAAGCAGTAGCCGCAGCCGATGCACAGGTCCTTGGAGTGCAGGACGACGCCGTCTGCCGTGGTGAAGAAGCAGTCCACCGGGCAGACCGCCGCGCAAGGCGCGTCGGTGCAGTGCATGCAGGCCATCGAGACCGAGCGCTCGCCCGGCTTGCCGTCGTTCAGCGTCACCACGCGCCGGCGGTTGATGCCCCAGGGCACGTCGTGCTCGTTCTTGCAGGCCGTGACGCAGGCGTTGCACTCGATGCAGCGATCGGAGTCGCAGAGAAACTTCATTCGCGCCATGTCGCGCTCATCCCTTCAGGCCGCTTCGATCTGGCAGAGGACGACCTTGGTCTCCTGCATGCCCGTTACAGGGTCGAAGCCGTAGGTCGTCACCATGTTCACCGATTCGCCGAGCACCACCGGGTCGGTGCCCGGCGGATAGAACTCCCGCCAGTCCTCGCCGGCAAAGTGGCCGGAGAAGTGGAAGGGCATGAAGGCGACGCCCGGCGCGACGCGCTCGGTGACGAGCGCCTTCACCTTGGCGCGCGACTCGTTCTCCGCGCCCTTCACCCAGACGAACTGCCCGTCCGCGATACCGCGTGCGCCCGCGTCCTCCGGGTTGATCTCGACGAACATGTCCTGCTGCAGTTCGGCGAGCCACTTGTTGGAGCGCGTCTCCTCGCCGCCGCCCTCGTATTCGACGAGGCGGCCGGAGGTGAGGATGATCGGGAAGGTCTTGGCGACGCCCTTCTCGACCGCCGCCTTCTGCACGGAGAAGCCGACGTTGGGCATGCGGAACTGCCGCTCGTCGGGACGGGTCGGATACTGCGCCACGAGATCGGGACGCGAGGTGTAGATCGGCTCGCGGTGGACGGGCACGGGGTCGGGCAGGTTCCAGGCGACGGCGCGGGCCTTGGCGTTGCCGTAGAACATGACGCCGTGGTCCATGCAGACGCGCTGGATGCCGCCCGACAGATCCGTCGCCCAGCTCACGGAATCCGGCTTGTCGCCGCCGACGCGCAGGATCGTGGCGAGTTCCTCCGGCTTGAGATCCCGGTCCCAGCCGAGCTTCTTCAGGATGCCGAAGGTCATCTCGGGATAGCCGTCGGTCAGATCGGAATCGACGTTGTAGGAATCCTCGGCGAGCAGCGTTTGGCCGTTGCGCTCGACGCCGAAGCGCGCCCGGAAGGTGCCGCCGCCTTCCCACACCGGAATATCGGTGCGGTAGAGGATGGCCGAGCCCGGGTGCTTCATCTCCGGCGTGCCCCAGCACGGCCAGGGCAGGCCGTAATAGTCGCCGCCGACTTCCGGATCGTCCTTCGGGGCGCGCAGCGTCACGAGGTCGAACTTGTGCTGGTTGCGCATGTGCGCCTTCAGCCGCTCCGGCGACTGGCCGCAATAGCCTGTCGAGAAGCCGCCGCGGTTGATCTCGCGCAGAACGTCCTCGGCGAGGACGTGGCCGTTCTCGCGGCCGATGTTCTTGAACATCTGGTCGGCGAAGCCGAGCTTGGCGGCGAAGTCGTAGATCACGTCGTAGTCGTTGCGCGACTCGAAGGCCGGCTCGACGATCTTCTCGCCCCACTGCAGCGAGCGGTTCGAGGCCGTGCGCGAGCCGTCGCATTCCAGCGAGGTCGCGATCGGCAGGAGGTAGGTGCCGTTGCGCCGGTTCTTCAGCGCGCCGAACGTCGTGGCGTGCGGGTCGGCGACGACGAGGAGCTCCAGCTTCTCAACGGCCTTCAGCATCTCGGGAATGCGCGTGACCGTGTTGCCGCCGTGGCCCATGACCAGCATGCCGCGCAAGGGCGCCGTCTGGTCGACCTCGTCGGCCGGCAGGTTCACCGCGTCGAACCAACGGGTCGAGGTGATCCCCGGCGTTTCCATGTTCTCCTTGCGGCTTCGAGCCTTGCGGCCGGCGATCGCCGGCACTTCGTCGAAGCGGCCCTGGAGCCACTCGTATTCGACCTCCCAGACGCGGCTCCAATGCTTCCAGCCACCCTCGGTCAGGCCGTAGTAAAGGGGCAGGGAGGTCACGTCCAAGCCGAGGTCGGTCGCGCCCTGCACGTTGGTGTGGCCGCGGAAGATGTTGGCACCGGTGCCGGGCTTGCCGATGTTGCCGGTGGCGAGAACCAGCGTGCAGTAGGCGCGGACGTTCGCAGTGCCCACCGTGTGCTGCGTCGCGCCCATGCACCAGATCAGGGTCGAGGGCTTCTCGTGAGAGAAGAGATAGGCGACGCGCTTCAGCTGCTCGCCGGGCACGCCCGAGACGCGCTCGACCTCCTCGGGCGTCCACTTCTCGACCTCCTTGCGCACCTCGTCCATGCCGTAGACGCGGGTGCGGATGAATTCCTTGTCCTCCCAGCCGTTCTGGAAGATATGCCAGAGCATGCCCCAGATGACGGGTATGTCGGTCCCGGCGCGCAGGCGCACGTATTCGGTGGCGTGCGCCGCCGTGCGGGTGAAGCGCGGGTCCACGACGATGAGGTTCGCCCGATTCACCTCCTTGCCCGCCAGGACGTGCTGCATGGAGATCGGATGGGCTTCAGCCGGGTTGCCGCCCATGATGATCATGGTCTTGGCGTTGCGGATGTCGTTGTAGCTGTTGGTCTGGGCGCCGTAGCCCCAGGTGTTGGCGACGCCGGCGACGGTTGTCGAGTGGCAGATGCGAGCCTGGTGGTCGACGGAGTTGGTGCCCCAGAAGGCGCCGAACTTGCGCAGGAGATAGGCACCCTCGTTAGTGAACTTCGCCGATCCCAGGATGTACATGGAGTCGGCGCCCGCCTTTTCGCGGATCTCCAGCATCTTGTCGCCGATCTCATCGATCGCCTGTTCCCAGGACAGGCGCTGCCATTCGCCGTCGACGAGCTTGAGCGGATATTTCAGGCGGCGCGGCCCATGCACCAGCTCGCGGATCGCCGCGCCCTTGGCGCAGTGCGTGCCGCGGTTGATCGGGCTGTTCCAACTCGGCTCCTGGCCGGTCCAGACGCCGTTCTGCACCTCGGCCGTCACCGTGCAGCCGACCGAGCAGTGGGTGCAGATGTTCTTCTTCATCGTCACCGGCACGCCTGCCTGGGGGCCGATCATGGCCTCGGCCTTGCGTACGCTGCCGGGCGCAACTGCGCCGAAGGCGGCGAGGCCGGCGGCGCCGACGCCGACGCGCTTCAGGAAGTCGCGACGATCAAGGCCCGTCGGGGCGATCGCCGCTGGAGATCCGGCGCGGGGAGCGGGAGCATTCTGCCGCTTGATCAGCATGGCCGCGTCAACCCTTCAACAAAGCTTCGTAGCCGTTCGTGCGGTAGAAGGCCTGCACGTCCGGCGCTTCCGGCTGGTACTTCGAGCGCGTCTCGTCCTCGCCGGGATCGTAGGCTTCGGCTTCGACCGTCATCGTCGGCGAGATCGCGACCGCCGCCGCGGCGACGCCCGCGACACCGCCGGCTGAACGCAGGAAGCTGCGCCGATCGAGGCCTTGTCGCTTGTCGAAGGTCATCGCCTCGTCTCCTTGCTCGGTTCGCGCCCGGCCGCTCATGCGGCGAGCGCCATCAGGTCGGCTTCGATCTCGACGAAGGCTCGTCCGAGAGCGCCGACATGGCGGTAGAAGTTCGCGGCTTCCGCCCGCTCGACGTCGGCGAAGAAGCGCTCGACGAAGGGGGCGAGGTGGGCGTCGAAGAAGGCGCGGTCCGAACCGGGAGGCGCGTCGAAGCGCCCGTCGATCAATCCGGCCATGGTCTCGCAGAGCATGCCGACATGATCCTCGAGGTCGACGGTGTCCGGCGCGCGCTCGATGCCGAGCGCCGCTAGGTCGCCGCGCAGCCGCGCCAGCGGCTTCTCCTGCAGGAGGCCCGTCTGGTAGAACGAGCCGTAGGGCACGATCTCGCCGCGCCCGACCCCGATGAAGAGGCGGAAATATTCGCGCTCGACGGCTTTCGGGTCGGCCCGGCGCGCCGCTTCGGCGAGCGCCGCATGGGCACAGCCGAGTGCCGAGCCGCTCCCGGTAAGCCGGCTTGCAAGATCAAGGGTTTCGCGCGTGGGCGCGGCGCGAAGGACAACGGCGAGCAGTCCGTAATGCCGAGCGCGAAACAGGTCGAGCTCGTCCGTGGGCGCAGGCGGCGCCGCGGCTGTGTCTGGAAGATCCGTCTCGAGAGTCGTCATAACCAATGCGCGGCCGGCGGCGGCCATCCTTTTTGGAATGATCCTAAGGCGGCCGTGATAATCTGCAACGGCCAATCGGCGAAATGTCCAATCACTTGATTGTCGGTCTAAGCTGGATGCCGTCGCGTCCCGAGATCATGACGGCAGGGCGCTGCCGTGCCGACGACGCCGCGGCTGCGGAGGGGAGGCCGAAGGCCCGCTGAACGACGATGACGGCGAATCGGAAACCGCCTCGGGCTCCGGATCACCGTCCGCTTCCGTGACAAGAAACTGGGGCGGATCATCGGGAAGGGCCGCGACGGAAGCCGGCTCCTGCGCGACGGCGGAAGGCGGCGTCTCGTCGAGCGCATCGGTGTCTTGGGGAGGCTGACCTTCGCCGAAGATGCGCCGCACCATGCCTTCGACGTCGAAGCCTTCCGGCAAGGGGCCGGAAACCGGGACACCGCCGGGCACGTTCCAATCCCAGGCATAGTCGCGCGCCTCGCCGACGAAGTCGCGGATTTCCGGGTCTACCGCCCACATGCGCCGCAGCGCCGCGTTGCGCAGCGCCGCCGGCACGCCGCGCCGCAGGAAAGGCGCGAGGTCGGCGCCGGGCAGCAGTGATTGAGGCGCGGGCAGGGCAGCGATCTCGTCCGGCGTGAGCGCCTCCTCCGGTTCGGGAGCGATAGAACCGGGTTCGGAAGGGAGATCCAACGCTTGGTCCGGCGCCTCGACGGGTGTCTCGCCCGCGCCGCGCTTCAGCCGCGACCAGCGGGACAGGAAATCCTCGCTCAAGCCTCAGCCCTCGCCCGGCGCGCGGTAGGCCGCGGCGGTGCGGGGCTCCGGCCGCGGGGCGCCGGCATAGGGATCGAACCCCTCGTTCAGCGCGGCTTCCACGCGGCAGGTCTCGCACATGCGGATCGCGTCGAGCCGCCGGCGGTTTTCGCCGGAGAACATCCAGTGGCTGCCTTCCAGCTTGGCGACGACGCGCTCGATCGTGGAGCGCGTGCCGAAGGGCTTGGCGCAGCGGATGCAGGGGAAGGGCTCCTCCTCCTTGATCACCCGGCGCGGGGCGCGCCAGGCCTCGAAGTCGATTCGCGGCTGGAGGGCGATGACCTCCTCGGGACAGGTCGCGGCGCAAAGTCCGCACTGGACGCAGGCGCTTTCCGAAAAGGCGAGGAGCGGACGGTCCTCGCCCGCCGACAACGCGCCGGTCGGGCAGGCGGTGACGCAGGAATGGCAGAGCGTGCAGCCGGACACGTCCACCGCCAGCGTGCCGAAGGGCGCGCCGGACGGCAGGTCCACGCGCGGCACCGGAGCGGGCGCGACCTCGTGGAGCGTCGTCAGCGCGAATTCCAGAAGCCCGCGCTTGGCACCCATCGGCGCGAAGCGCGACGGGTTGGCGCTCGGCCGTCCGATCGGCACGGCGTTGAGGCCCGCGAGGAGATCCTCTGCCGTATCGGCGTGAACGATCGCGCAGGCGCCGTCGCCGTAGCCGAGCGCTCCGGCGATCGTCTGCGCCAAGTCCGAGGTGCCCTTCAGCGTGGCGATGCCGTTTTTCGGCGCGCGCCGTGCGAGGATGCGCACGCCCGCCGCGCCGAAGGCGAGGGGCGCGGCGAGGCTTTCGAGGCCGAGCTGCTTGATCTCGTTGACGGAAAAGGGAAGCACGTTGCCGGGCAGGCGCGCGCCGGCGGCCGACACGAGCGGTGCGCCGACATAGTTGTCGTGGAAGAGCACCACGGCATCCCGCCCGCCCGCCTCGCGATAGGCGAGCACGAGGTCGCGTAGGCGGTCGAGCGTCACGTCGACGCTCGGCAGGGCATAGGAGGCCGCGCCCGTCGGGCAGACGGCCGCGCAGTTGCCGCAGCCGGCGCAAACGTAAGGATCGATGGAGACGTGGTTGCCGGCGGGCGTGATGGCTTCCATCGCGCAGGCGTCGAGGCAGCGCGTGCAGCCGGTGATGTTGGAGCGCGAGTGGGCGCAGAGATGATCGCGAAAGGCGACGTAGAGCGGCTTGTCGAAGCTGCCGACGAGCTCGGCGGCGATCCGGGTCGCCGCATCCATGGCGACCGGATCGGCGGGATCGGCCTTGAGATAGCCGTCGCGCGCCTCGTGGGCAGGAAAGAGCGGCGCTGCGCCGGACAGGTCGAGCACGAGGTCGCAGCGCGACACCACACGGTCGCGGATAGCTGTCGCGCCCGGCGCGACGTAGCCGTCGACCGTCACGGCATAGGCGCCGAAGCGGCCGCTGGCGGAGGCCGCGCGGCCGCGCGCCACGGGGAAGGGCAGGCCCGCCGGCACGTCGACCCCCACACCCGGCTCGATCAGGACGGTGACGTCGAGCGTCTCGGTGAGGCGAAGCGCGGCCTCGATCGCCGCGCCGTCGCGACCCAGAACGAGCACGACGCCGTCGCTGTCGACGGAGATGTAGTCGGGTTGGGGAAGGGGTTTCGTCGCTAGTGCCGCCAGCGCATATTCGCGCGCCGACAGGTCGCTCACGTCTCGGTCATCAAGCACGATCGATTTACAAGTCCTTGTGCGCGCTCGGTTTCGCGCGGTTGGCGCCAAGGGTAGAACGATTGTAAACTGGCGCAAGCAAAGAGTTCGGTGTCGCGATCGATGATTTTTCCCGTCCGCCTTCATCCCCGTCTCGCGAGGCCGGCGTGAGGCTCCCGCGCGCGATCCGGCTGGACCCGTCCGACGCCTTCATCTTCGACCCCGTCGCCGAGCCGGGCGAATGGGTCGTGCCCGGCGCCTTCCGCTTCTGGGGCGCCGATCCGGCCGATCTTTCGGGCAAGCCACGCCAAGCCTTCCGCTCCGGCTTCCTCGGCCTTTCGAGCTTCGGCTGGTCGACGCTGGCGACGGTGAGCGAGGCGACGTCTGCCGATCGCGAGGCGGCGGTGACGCTGCTCGCGCAACAGCTGGTGCGGCACATGGGCGCGCCGAGCGAAGCCGGAGCGCGCCCGGCCGCCGAGGGCGAGATCGCCTTCGCGGCCTCGCTCTGCGACCACCCCGTCGGTACCATCCTCGCCGTCGAGCGCACGATCGAGGATGGCGAAATCCGCGAGCGCTTCCGCACCCTTCATCGGCGGGCGGGGGCGCGGCTCGATCCGGCACGCGCCTTCGCCTTCGTGCCCGTGGAGGAAGAAAAGCCGGCCGAGGATTTCGACATCCGCACCCTCGGGCGAACCGGCTCATGAGCATGCGCGATTTCTGGGTCTCGTCCGGGCACCAGCTCCTCGACCGCAATGCCGATGGCCATCTCCAGCTGACCGATGCCTTTCTGAAGGCCTATTTCGCTCGGCCCGAGCTGGTTCCGCCAGAGGATGCCTGCGCAGCGGAGCGGGCGCTCCACGCCTCGCTTCTCGCCGATCCCCGTCGCCGGGTCGGAGCGCACGAGATCGAGGCGCTGGCCGATGCGGACTCGCGGGAGAACTGGGCGGTGATGCTGGCCTTCCGCGACCGCCTCGTCGCCGCGCCGACGGTCGAGGCAGCCTACCTCTCCCTCGTGCGCGGGGGCACGGGGCGCACGCCGCCGCTCTTCCTGAACCAGCTGGCGCAGGTCATCCTGCGCAACGCGCTCGACGGCGTCGACGACCCGCTCGTGCTTCGTGCCGCCGAACTGTTCTTCCGCCCGCAGCGCGCGAGCCTCCACGAGGGCGCCCTGCTCCTCGCCGACGCCGAGACGATCGACCATGCCGAGGCGGCGCAGAGCCGCGCGCCGCTTCTCGCCATGTTCGGCGGACCGGCGATCGGATCGCTCGACGTGCTGACGCCGGACAACGCGGAAAGCTACTTCGAGCGCAACGAGGCTTTCGATACGGTGCTGAGCCTTGCCGGCGGCGTCACCGCGCGCTCCGGCATCGCGCGGGCGATCGAGCTCTGGGTGCGCCATCTCCTCGGCATCGAGGTCGCGGTGGAGCCGCTGGCGCGCATCGAAGACGCGGACTGGGCCTGGTTCGTCGGGCTGGACGCGGAGGCGACGCGCATCGGCAATGCGCTTTGGAAGGGACAGGGTGTCGAGAAGGACGATCTTTCGCGCATCATCGGGCTCTTCGCCCTGCGCTTCCTCCGGCCGGACGAAGCGCTGCCCGCGGTCGGTGCGCGGCCGGTATGGCTGTTCCTGGCGGTCGGCCCGGACGGGGTCATCCGGATGAAGCCGCAGAACCTCGTCGCGTCGCTGCCGATCCCCGATCCCGCCGCGCGGAGCTGAACCGATGACCCACCAGACCTTCCGGGTCGGCGTCGTGGTTGCCCGCCGCCCGAGCCCGAGCCGTTGGACGCAGCATTCCTGGCGGGTCGCCGCCATCGTGCCTGAGGTGCCGTCGCTCGGGGCCGGCGAGGTGCTCGGCAAGGAGGGCGCCGAGACGATGATCTATGCCGGCACCGGCGAGGTGGAGTTCCACCGGGTCGAGACGGCGAACTACCGCGACAACCTCGTCGCCGGCCGGCCCTCGCTCTGGGTGACGCTGGAGCCCGTGGACGACGAGCCCGGCATCCGCCTCGTGGCGGTGACGGCCGATCCGGCCGAGGGCGAGTCGATGACGGAGGCTGGCGAGCTTCTCGTCGAGGTCGCGCCGATGCCGCCCGAAATGGCCGAGGCTCTCGCGGCCTTCGTGCGCGAGCACCACGTCGAGCGCGTCTTCACCAAGCGCAAGCGCGAGTGAGGCGGCTCAGAACAGGCTGTTGAAGGGCCTGAAGGCGATGACGTCGCCGGGCGACACGCCGGCCGACTCCTCCGGCAGCTCCGCGAGCCCGTCCGTATCGACGAGCGAGGACAGGAGGCCGGCGCCCTCGCGCGGGAACTTCTCGGCCTCGAACGAGCCGTCCAGCGTCGAGCGGAGCACGACGCGGACGAACTCGCGGCGCCCGGCTTTCTTCCGGTAGGTGAAGGCCGCCCGTACCGGCATGGCGGGCGCGACCTCCTGCCCTGCGCCCGACAGAGCAAGAATGGCCGGCCGCGCGATCGTCGCGAAGGTGACGAAGCTCGCCACCGGATTGCCGGGCAGGCCGATGAAGGGCACGCCGCGCAGGACGCCCATGGCGACAGGACGCCCCGGCTTGATCGCGACGCGCCAGAAGACGAGCGTGCCGGTCCGCTCGATGGCGGTGCGCACGAAGTCCGCCTCGCCGGTCGACACGCCGCCGGACGTCAGGATGATGTCGTGCCCCGCCGCGGCACCGGTGAGGGCGCGGCCGATCGCGTCGAGGTCGTCGCCGAGGATGCCGAGGTCGGTCACGCTGCAGCCGAGGCGGCGGAGCATGGCGGCCAGCATGAAGCGGTTGGAATCGTTCAGCTGCGCGGGTCCGCGGGCTTGCCCCGGTTCGACGATCTCGTTGCCGGTCGAGAGAACCGCGACGCGAAGGCGTCGGCGGACCGCGACCGCCGGTATGCCGAGCGCGGCGAGGAGCGCGACGTCCTGCGGGCGCAGGCGCCGCCCGGCAGCGAGTGCCGGCGCACCGAAGGCGACGTCCTCGCCGGCCGGCCGAACGTTGGCGCCGCGGCGCAGGCCCGGCGGCAGAACCGCCGCGCCGGCATCGTCGAGCGTCACGTCCTCCTGCATGAACACGGTGTCGGTGCCCGCGGGCATGGGCGCGCCGGTGAAGATGCGCACGCAGGTTCCAGGTCTGACGTCATGGTCGGCGCTGGCGCCGGCCTGCACCCTGTCCGCGATGGCGAAGGCTCGCGGTGCATCGCGCGGCAAGTCTTCGCCGCGGATCGCGTAGCCGTCCACGGCCGAGTTCGTGAAGGGCGGCAGCGACAACGGCGCGCACAGGTCGGCGGCAAGGACGCGTCCGTCGGCTCCGGCCAGAGGCACCGTCTCGATCCCGTCGACCGGCGAAAGGCGTGACACCAGGAGCGCCACCGTTTCTTCCACCGTCCGCATGGGACCGCCGAAGGCGAAGCAGTCGTCGGAGAGTTGCGCCATGGCTTCGCTCGAGCGCTCCGCTAGCTGTCGTGTCCCGTTCCGCCGGTTTAGGTAGCCTGACCCGCCGGCGCAACACGAAGCGGCCGCCCCAGCGGGTAGCCGCCTGCTTGATCGAGACCGCATGCCTGAGACGACGCCCACCCAGTTCCCGCTCGGGCCGTGGCCGAAGCCGGACGATCCCGACCTGTCCGAGGCCTATTCCGGCATCGACCAGACCGGCGCGGCGGTGCTGGTGCGCGTGCCGGCGGAGCGCACCGCGACGATCCTCCTCGACGGACAGGAGATCGTCACGCTGATGACGGTCGGCGACCATCCGCGTGACCTCGCGATCGGCTACCTCCTGAACCAGGGCCTGCTCGACCCCGGCGAGACCGTGCTGTCGATCGACGTCGACACGGCGGCGGGGCGCATCGCCGTGGCGACCGATCATCCGGTCGACCGAGACGAGCGATTGGCGGGGCGCCTCGTGCGAGCCGGCTGCGGACAGGGTACGTCAGTCGGATTGGCCGGCGGTGACGTTCCCGTCCGATCGGTGCCGGCCGCGCCGCTGCGGACATCCTGGCTGCACGAGATCCTGCGCCGGGTGAATACGGCACCCTCGCTCTACCTCGCGGCGGGCTCGATCCACGGCTGCGTCCTGGCGCGCGGGCCGGAGATGCTCTGCTACATGGAGGACGTCGGCCGGCACAACGCCATCGACAAGGTGGCCGGCTGGATGGCGCGGACCGATCTTCCCGCGGCGGAGGCGATCCTCTATACGACCGGCCGGCTGACGGCCGAGATGGTCCTGAAGGTGCTGCGCATGGGCGTGCCCGTCGCCGTGTCGCGCTCCGGCTTCACGACGAGCGGCCTCGATCTCGGGCGGCGGGCGGGGCTCCTGATGGTGGCACGGGCACGTGGCAAGCGCTTCGTGGTCGTATCCGGCGCCGAGCGCATGATCTTCGACCGCGTGCCCGCGGACGGCGGCGAGACAGGGTGAGGCGGGTCTTCAGTCCGCCGGCCGGAAGAAGCCGATCTCCTCCAGCGCCGCCCGGCTTTCCGGCGAGTGCAGCGATGCCAGGAAGGCCTGGACGGCGCCGCGGTCCCGGCGTGCGGAAACGAGGGCGAAATCGTAGTGCTCCTCCGCGAGCGGGATGAAGCCGAGACCGGCTGCGCGGGCGGCGGGCTCGATCGTCACGCCCCAGTCGGCGCGAGCCTGCGCGATACTCGCGGCGACCGCGTTGTGCGAGCGTGGCTGGTTGGCATAGCCGTCCGGCCGCGCGCCGTGCAGCAGCCGGTCCACGAGGATGCGGGTGCCGGAGCCCGCGTTGCGGTTGACGAGGATGCAGGCGGGATCGGCAAGCGCCGCGGCGGCCGCTTCTTCGACGCTCCGCCCCTCGAAGCGCGCGTCGCCGGCCCGGAAGGCGATGCCCTGCATGCGCCGCCAGCCGGGCACGAGTTCGAGCCCCTCCGCCAGGAAGGGCGCGTTGTAGCTTTCCGTCGCCTCGTCGAGGAGGTGGATGGGCGCGAGATCGCACTCGCCCCGGCGTGCGGCGGCAAGGCCGCCCAGGCTGCCCACTGCCACCGTGCGCACGCTCAGTCCCTGTTGCGCCAGCGGCGCCGTCACCCGGTCGAGCCCCACGCAGTGGCTGCCGACGATCACGAGATCCGGCAGGCGGAGGTTCGGCGTCAGGAGCGTCACGGGCACGAGGGCGCCGGCGGGCAGGTGGTCCGCCAGCGCCTCGATCGTGACGAAGCCGTCGGCTTGTCCGAAGGCGGTGACGGCGCCCGAGCCCTTGGTGCCGGGAAAGGCGACGAGGCCGTCGTCGCCTTCGACGAGCGAGACCATGGCGAACTCGGTGCGTCCGAGTTCCGAGGGCAGGCGCAGCGGCACCCGCGCCTCGACGCGCGTATCGGTCCGGGCCGGGAGGCCGGCTATGCTGCGCAGGATCGGCACGATCATGTCGTGAAAGGTGAACATCGCCGATGTCGGGAAGCCCGGCAGGATCACAAGCGGCTTGTTCTGGCAGACGGCGAGGCAGAGCGGCTTGCCGGGCTTCAGCGCGATGCCGTGCGCGATGATCCCCGGTGCGCCCAGGCGCGACACGATGCGATGGCTGAGATCGCCCGCACCCTTCGACGTGCCGCCGGAGAGGATCAGCATGTCGTAGCTGCCGAGGGCGTCCCGCATCGCCGTCTCCAGCCTTTCGGCGTCGTCCGGCACGATGCCGAGAAGGCACGGCTCGCCGCCGTTTTCTTCGATCATCGCGGCGACGATCGGGCCGTTCGAATCGTAGATCCCGGCTGAACCAAGGGCCTCGCCCGGCGCGACGAGCTCGTCGCCCGTGGACAGGACGGCAACCCGCGGCGGCTGCACGACCGGCACCCGCGCGATGCCGCAGGCGGCCAGCATGCCGACCTCGCGCGAGCCGACGAGCGTCCCGGCGCGCAGCAGCGTTTCGCCTCGCGCGATGTCGGAGCCGGCATAGGCGACGAATTGTCCCGCCGCGGCGCTGCGGCGCACGAGCACCCGCCCGTCCATCTCGTCCGTGTGCTCGACCATGACCACGGCGTCCGCGCCGCGCGGCAGGGGCGCGCCGGTCGCGATGCCGATGACTTCGCCGGGCCTGAGAGACCGGGTGGGCGCGGTGCCGCAGTGGATCGTCGCGCCGGCAAGAACGAGAGGGACCGGTCGTCCTTCCGCGGCGCCCGCGATGTCGGCGGATCGAACGGCGTATCCGTCGACCGCGGATCGGTCGAAGGGCGGTATGTCGAGCGGCGCGGCGACGTCTGCCGCGAGCGGAAGGCCGAGCGCGCCCAGGATCGTGCGCTCCTCGACTGCGAGCGGTCGGGGGAAGAGCGCCGCCGCGAAGCGTGCGAGGGCATCCTCGCGCGACAGAATCGAGAGGAACTGCTCCTGCCCGGACGGGCGGGAAGAGGGCGGCTGCGGCTTGTCGGTCATGGTCTGCCAGGCAGGGGATGAATGGGGATGGTCGCGCCGGCGGGGCGGCCTTCGCTGCCGGCCGGCACGAGCGTCCAGGCCGACGCGTCGCGGAGCGCGTGAAGAGGCAGGGCGCCGACGGTCAGCGGATCGTAGCTTCCCTCTGCCGTTAGGGCGAGAAGCGCGAGCTCGGCATGGCCGGCATCGGAGGCGATCTTTCGCGACAGGCTCGCCCGCTGCGTCGCCGACGGCCAAGCGGACGACAGGTGCCGGAGAAGGGGCTCGACGAGCACGAGCCATGCCGCGAGCGCGGCGTCGGTCGAGCCGGGCAGGGCGACGAGCGCCGCGGCGCCCTGGCGACCGACCGCGCTCGTGCGTCCGGGCCGAAGTGCGACGCCGTGGCGGAGCGTCCAGCCCGCTTCGGCGAGGCGCGAGGCCGTGGCGTCGGCCGATCCCGTGCCAGTCCCGCCGATCGTGAGGAGAACGTCGCAGCCGTCCGGCGCAAGAGCGTCTGGGTCGGCGACCGGGCGGCGATCGAGGATGACACCGACTTGCGAGGCGAGTGCCGTGACGAGGGACAGCGTCGAGCCGCCCGCCGCGCCGTTCATCTCGACGAGACGCAGGCGCGGGCGGCGCACGAGCAGGCGGTGCAGGCCGGCGCTGCGGGCGAGGAGCGCGTCGAGCGGACCGAGTCGCGTGCCGGGCCGGAGCATGGGCTCGCCCGCGCCCATGTCCGCGCCGCGCCGCCGGACGCCCTCGCCGGGTCTCGCCTCGCCGATGACCAGCGCCAGGGGGCCGGCCTGCTCCACCAGCCCGGCCTCGACGACGCAGTCGCAGCCGTCCGGGAGGCGATCGCCGACCGAAACGAAGTGCGGCGTCACGGCGAGCGCGAGCGGGGCGTAGGGCGACGCGCCGGACAGGTCGCCCGAGCGCAGGGCGAAGCCGTCGATCGCCGCGCGGTCGTCCGCCGGAATGGGCGAACCGGCAGTCGAGCCGAGGGCCAGGACGGCGCCCATCGCGGCGTCGAGGGGCGCGTCGGCCGGCGCCACCGGCTCCAGGCCGCCGAGAAGGATGTCCAGCGCCGCCTCGACTGGAACGAGGGAGGGGGCGCGGTCGAGCTGTGCTGTCAGGTCCGCTTCTCCGGCGCGTTTGGGAAGAAGAGCTGCTGACCGTCGATGCGGTAGCCGGCGATGGTCGCCTGCCCCTCGGGCGAGATCAGCCAGTCGACGAAGCTCTGGCCGAGATCGGCCTTCACGTGTGGGTGCTTCTGCGGGTTGACCAGGATGACGCCGTACTGGTTGAACAGGCGCTTGTCGCCTTCGACGAGAACCTTCAGATCGCCGCGATTCTTGAAGGAGAGCCAGGTTGCGCGATCGGCGAGGACGTACGCGTTCATCGCGCTGGCGGTGTTGAGCGCCGCGCCCATCCCCTGTCCGATCGAGCGATACCAATCGCCGCCTTCCGCGGCCGGGTCGAGGCCGGCCTCCTTCCACAGGCGCAGCTCGGCCGTGTGGGTGCCGGACTTGTCGCCGCGCGACACGAAGGGCGCCTCGGCCTCGTCGATCCGCTTGAGGGCCGCCGTCGCGTCCGCCGTGCCGGCGATGCCGGCAGGGTCGCCCGCCGGGCCGATGATCACGAAGTCGTTGTACATCACGTCGAAGCGCTCGATGCCGAACCCTTCCGAAACGAAGGCCTCTTCCTGCGCCTTGGCGTGGACGAAGACGACGTCGGCGTCGCCCCGGCGAGCGGTCTCCAGCGCCTGGCCGGTGCCCTGCGCCACGACCTTCACGGCAATGCCAGTCTCCTTCTCGAAGACCGGGAGGATGTGGCCGAAGAGGCCGGAATCCTCGGTCGAGGTGGTGGACGCCACGGTGATCGTCTTGTTCTGCGCCGCGGCGGGCGCGGCCAGTCCGGCGAAGGCCGGCAGCATGGCCGCGAGGAGGGCGGCGAGGACGCGCCTGCGATGGATCATGGCTCCGGTCTCCTGGTTCCCGGGTCTCAAAGGACGATGTCGCCGGCGAGGAAGGCGCGGGCTTCCGGCGTCGAGGGGGCGGCGAAGAAGGCCGGCGCCGCGCCCCGCTCGCGCACCCGACCGTGCGTCATGAACACGATCTCGCCGGCGAGGCGCCGAGCCTGCCCGAGGTCGTGCGTCGCGAGGACGATCTTAACGCCGGCGGTCGCGGCCTCGCCGACGATCGCCTCGACGCGGCGTGCCGCGGCGGGATCGAGGTTGGCGGTCGGCTCGTCGAGGAGCAGGAGCTCCGGCTCGCGGGCGAGCGCCCGCGCCAGCGCCAGCCGCTGTTTCTCGCCGCCGGACAGGGCAGGCGCCGCGCGCCCGGCAAGGTCGGCGAGGCCGACGCGCTCGAGAAGCGCTTCCGCGCGGGACCGGCGCTGAGCCCAGGGGCAGCCTGCCCGGGCGAGCGAGAAGGTGACGTTGGCGAGCACCGAGCGGCGCAGCATCACCGGCCGTTGGAACACGAAGGCTCGCCGCACCGGCGGCGCAGCCAGCCGGCCACCCCACAGGACGCGTCCGTCCGTCGGCACCGTCAGCCCCATGGCGACGCGGAGGAGCGAAGTCTTGCCCGAACCGTTCGGCCCGATCACCAGGATCGGCGCGCCCGCCTCGATCGAGAGATCGACGCGGTCGAGGATCGCGACCGATCCAGCGCGAAGGGAGACGGCGTCAAGGACGAGGGGCAGCTCGTGGAAGACCTGGTGCCTCATGCGGTCCGGCCCGCCTCGCCGACGCTGCGCAGCGTCCAGGCGGCGGCGTTGACGACGAGGATGACGGCGACGAGTAGGATACCGAGGCCGAGGGCCAGCGGCAGGTCGCCCTTGGAAGTTTCCAGCGCGATGGCGGTGGTCATGGTGCGGGTGAAGCCGTCGATGTTTCCGCCGACGATCATCACCGTGCCCACCTCCGCCGCCGCTCGGCCGAAGCCCGCGAGAAGCGCGGTGAGAAGGCTGTAGCGCCCGTCCCAGACGAGCGCCGCGACGCGCTCGGCCGGGCCGACGCCCATCGCCACGAACTCGTCTCGATAGTCACGCCACAGGTCCTCGATGGTCTGACGCGCGAGCGCCGCGATGATCGGCAGGACGAGGACGGCCTGCGCGATGATCATGGCGGAGGGCGTATAGAGGAGGCCGAGATCGCCCAGAGGGCCGGAGCGCGACAGAAGGAGGTAAACGCCCAGACCGACGACGACGGGCGGCAGACCCATGAGACCGTTGAGGACCACAACGACGGCGCCGCGGCCGCGGAAGCTGGTGAGCGCGAGGAGAGCGCCGAACGGCATGCCGACAAGGGCCGCGACGGCGACTGCCGAAAGGCTGACGACCAGCGACAGCCGAAGGATCGCGAAGAGCGTCGGATCGCCGCCGATGATGAGCTGCCAAGCCGTGGCCGTTTCAGCCATCCTACGTCTCCCTGTCGATCCTTCTGTGGCACAAGGACGAACGTTTTCAAAGGGCTAAGCGGGATCGTCGGTCCGTCATCCGGCGTCGCGCGCGGCCGCATCCCCGTCCTCGCTTCCGGTCAGCAGGCGGCCTTCGACGCGGCGGTTGCGCGGATCGTAGGGGTCGCCCTCGCGCGGCCGCGTTTCGCCGAAGCCGATCGCCGACAGGCGGGAGCGATCGACGCCGCTCTGCGACAGGAAGGCGACAACGGAGGCTGCGCGCCGCTCCGAGAGGTCGAGGTTTGCGGCGTCCTCGCCGAGGGCATCGGTATGCCCCTCGATCCGGAAGCGAAGGCGCGCGAGACCGGGCGAATTGATCGCCTCTGCGAAGCGCGCGAGCCGCTCGCGGGCGCTCGGCGTCAACCGCGCGGAGTTCAGCTCGAAGGTCACCAGAAGATCGAAGGTCGGCGCCCGGTCGAGCAGTCGTTCACGCTCGGCCTCGATTTCCGGCAGCACGGTCGGCGCCCGGCGGGCCGTGCCGCCCGCAGGGCCGGGATCGTCGCATTCGTCCGCCGTGCCAAGGCAGATCGATGTCGGTGGCGCGCTCGAAGGCGCGTCCGCCGCGCCTCGCTCGAAGAAGCGGATGACGTCCTGCGCGGAATAGTCACCCTGTTGCGCGAGGATTGGCATCGGCCAGGCGAGGGCGGCCGCGAGCACGCAGGCGAGGACGGGGCTTGGATGAATTCGACCGGTCACGCTATGGCTTGGATCTCGAAGGATGAATCGGTGGCCGCGGCTCGCGGCTTCGGGCGGCAGATGACATGAGGCCACCAAGGCAAGTCAACGATGACAAGGGCTTCGGAGCCTTTTTCGGCGAGGTCGGAGCCGCGCGCCCTTCGCCGCGCGAGCCCATGCGCCCCATCATCCGCCTGCCGCGGGCGGAGCGGCGCACCCATGTCGACGCGCTGCTGCCGCTCATCAACATCGTGTTCCTGCTCCTCATCTTCCTGATGATGTCGGGGACGCTCGGAACCCCGCTGCCGGGGGGCCTGACGCTGGCGCGCAGCACGGCCGCGAGCGACCCGGCCGTCGTCGCGAACGCCCTCATCATCAAGCCCGATGGCGGCTTCACCTATCGCGGCGTGCCGATCGCGGCGAGCGATCTCGCCGCTGCCGTGCGGAGCGCCGGGCGAGGGGCGCGGGAGCCGCTGACCGTGATTGCCGACGGCGGCATGCCGGCCGACGCCTTTCTCGCGGTGATGCGCCGCTTGTCGGACGACGGGATCGCTTCGATCTCCCTGGTCACGGCACCGACGCCCGGCGGGCGACCGTGAGCGCTGTCGCGGGAACGGCCAACGCCGCCTGGCTCCTGCCGCGGCGAACGATCCCGATGCGCGTCGTCGCTCTCGCTGCCTTGTGCTCGGTCGCTCTCCATACGTCGATCGTTTACGTCGCCGGCTCCTCGCCGCAGACTGAGCTGGAACTGCCGGCGCCGACGCCGGGAGTCGAGGTGTCGGTGCTGTCGTCGGACGCCCTCTTCGACCAAGGCGGCCGGACCGCACCGGTTGCTCGGACCGCGATGCCGGAGCCGGCGGCTCCTGTTGCACCCGCTCCAGCACCCGACTTGGCGGCCCCGGCACCAGGACCCGAGACTGCCGCCCGAGCGGCGCCCATGACGGCAGCTCCCGTCCCGCCGTCCGTTTCCGAGCCGGCGCCGGTCGTTGCGCCGCGGCGGGCTGCGCCGCTCGCCGACGTCGCAGCGGCCGAGGCACCGGCGGCGCCGGCGGCGCCGACTGCGACGCCGACGAGCGCGCGTCCGGTTCCGGCTGCGACACCAGTTCAGCGTCCTTCGGCGCGGGCGGCGCGGCCGTCAGCACCGGGCACCGTGATCACCGCCGCGCCGGCTGGAGCCGCGGCCGTAGCGACAGCGCCCGGGCCGGTTCCCGCGGCCCCCATCGTCGGCGCGGCGCCAGCGGCCCAGACCGCCGTGTCGAACGGCGCAGCAACCGTTCGGTCGTCCGTTTCTCCGGCGCGGGCCGCGACGGCATCGGACCCGGTGCCTGTCGCGCCGCCCGCGCCGGCACCGAGCGTCGCTGCGACAGCCGCGAGCATGCCGGTCGCGGCAGCCGGCGACACGCCGGCAATCGCTGCTGCTCCGATCGCGCCCGTCGCCGCGTCGCGCGCGCCGATCGAGCTTGCTGCACGGGCGGGAGGAGGACAGGGCAGCGGCGCCGGGGACGATTGCTTCGGCTGGGCTCTGGCACGCGCGGACGGCCGCGAGCGCGACCTGCCGGCCGGAGCGTCGTTTGCGGCGCTCGGCGGCGGCGGCGGGACATGCCCGGTTCTGAGTTCGGGTCCGGAGGCCGGGTCGGCGCGCCTCCTCAGCGCCGAGCGGACCGACATCCGGGCGGGCGAGGCCGCGCGCGGCCGGATTGGCGGCGACGCGGCTTCCGCTCCGCCGCTGCTGTTCATTCTCGACGCCCGCGGGCGCATCCACGATGCCCGCGCCTTCCTGACGCGCGACGCCGCCGGTTGGAGCTACGACATCCCGCTGACGTTGCCGCGCGGAACATCCGCGATGCGCACGTTGATCGTCGCGATACCCGCGGCCGATGCGACGCGCCTTCCTGCAACCTTCGCGGCGACGCCGCTCGGCGATCTGGCACCGGCGCTGGACGCGATGGGCGGGCGCTTCGCGATCTCCGCCCTGACGGTTCGCTCCCCCTGACCGGTCAGCGGGTCAGGACGCGGACTGCCCCGATGCGGGCGGCGCGGACCGCTTCCAGCGCGGTGACGAGATCCTGCACGTCGGTTCCGCCGCGCATCTGGAGGAGCACCTGGACGTCGTCGGACCCCGCCCGTGCGCGCAAGGCCGCTTCCAGGCCACCTGGCGGAACGGCCGTGCCGTCCAGCGTGGCTGCGACGCCGTCCGTGCCCGGCGCAGCGCCCACGGTCAGGAAAAGCGTGCGCTTGTCCGGCTCCGGCGCGGTCGCCGAGGGAGCGCTGCCCGACGCGATGCCGACGTCGAGCCGCCGGAGCGGCACGAAGGACGAGGACAGCATGAAGAACATCACCAGGAGGAACACGACGTCGATGAGCGGCGTCAGCATGATGCGGCGCCGCCGCGTGGCGGGAAGGCGGATCATGGGGATCTCGCTCTCGACGTCGCGTCGCTCGGCGGCATCACAGCGCGGCTCCCCTGCGAATCGGCGGCATGCCAGATCCCGTTCATCGTTCGATACGACGTTGGAGGCGGTCCCGTGAAGGCGGACGCGGCCGGTCGGCGCGGATGACGCCGGAGCGTTGCCGTCACACCGTTGCCTTCGCGCCGCACGCCCGGCATGGTGACGCCGATTCGTAAAGCAGACAGGCGATTTGGAGAAGCGGGATGAGGCGAGGGCGGGCCATGGCTGTGACGACCGAGGAGATGTCCCGGCGCCCCCGCTTCGCGCCGCGGCGGGCCGCCGGGCTCGCTCTCAGCGCCTGGATGGTCGCTGTGCCGGCATTTGCGCAGGAGCCGCCGGCCGCCCAGGTGCCGCCTCCCGCTCCTCCGCCTGCGGCGGCGGAGCCTGCCGCAGGAGCGTCGCCCCAGGACGCGGACGAGAAGGCGGGCCCGGAGATCGTGCTTCAGCTCAACAACCTGCAGCCGATCCAGCCGTCGGGTTGCCGCTTCACGTTCCTGGCGACGAACAATCGCGACACGCCGATCGAGCGCCTCGGTGTCGAGCTCGTCGTCTTCGACGCGCAGCGGCAGGTGGACCAGTTCCTCGTCCTCGAATTCACCCGTCTGGCGGCCAGGAAGACCAAGGTCTCGCAATTCGACTTGGCCGAGCGGTCCTGCAGCGATGTTTCGCAGCTTCTCGTCAACGACGTCGTGAACTGCGGCATCGAGGAGGGCGCGACGCCGACCTGTGCCGAGCGCGTGAAGCTCGACAACCTCACCGACATCCAGCTCGCTTATTGAGCGTGACCGGGCCCCGGCCCGGCATCGCGGAGCCCTGAACCGATGGACGCCGTCCTGTCGATCGTCGAGCTGGGAGGACCGATCGTCATCCTGCTCCTGGCGATCTCCGTCTTCACACTCGCACTGATCATCTCGAAGCTCCTGCAGTTCCGGCGCCTCGGCGTCGGGCGGCACCGAGACGCGCGCCGCGCCGTGATCCTCTGGCGGAGCGGCGACCGGGTCCGAGCCGCTCAGCTCCTGTCCGGCAAAGGCTCGCTGTGCCGCTCGGTGCTCGCCTTCGCCGTGGGGGAGATGCGCTCCATCCGCGAGACGGCCGGGCGCGAGGCGCCGGAGGATCGGGCGGAGGAGCGGGTGCGCGAGGAGGCGGTGGCCTTCGCGACGGACGAGCTCCTGCGCTTGGGTGCCGGGCTGCGCTTCCTGGACATCGTCGCGCAGATCGCGCCGCTTCTCGGGCTCCTCGGCACCGTGATCGGCATGATCGAAGCGTTCCAGGTGTTGCAGGCCTCGGGCGAGGCGGCGAGCCCCGCGCAGCTCGCGGGCGGCATCTGGACGGCTTTGCTGACCACGGCGACGGGCATCGCGGTCGCGATTCCCGCGCTCGTCGCCTCCGTCTGGTTCGAAGGCCGGGTCGAGCGGGAGCGCTCGGCCATCGAGGTTCTTCTGACGGGCCTCTTCGCCCGCGGCATCTGAGATCGCCTTCAGCCGAGGCGGCGCCGCGCCGCGTAGAGCGAGATGGCGGCTGCGTTAGAGACGTTCAGCGAACGGATCGCGCCGGGCATGTCGAGCCGGGCGAGGACGTCCACCGTGTCGCGCGTCTTCTGGCGCAAGCCCTTGCCTTCGGCGCCGAGAACCAGCGCGAGCTTCGGCGCGTCGAGATGAGCCTCGACCTCGTTCTCGCCGTCCGAGTCGAGCCCGATCGTCCGGTAGCCGAGCGAGGCGATCTCGCCGAGAGCGTCGGCGAGGTTGGTCACCTGGATATAGGGGATGAGTTCGAGTGCGCCCGATGCCGCCTTGGCGAGGACGCCGGACTCCTGAGGCGAATGGCGCGAGGTCGTGACCAGCGCGCCGGCCTTGAAGGCGACGGCCGAGCGCAGGATCGCCCCGACATTGTGCGGATCGGTCACCTGGTCGAGGACGAGGATGAGATCCGAATTGGTGAGCGCCCCGAGCTTCTTCGTCGCCAGCGGCCGGGCTTCGAGAACCGCACCCTGGTGGACGGCATCGTCCCCGACGAGGCGGTCGAGCACGCGCGGCTCGACGATCTCGTGCGGCACCTTCAGCGAGGCCGGGTCGATCTCCATGCGCTGCAGGGCATTGCGCGTGACCTGGAGGCGCAGGAGCTTGCGCTTCGGGTTGGCGAGCGCGGCGGCGACAGTGTGGAGGCCGTAGAGGCGCACGAGGTCCTCGTCGCCCGAGCCCCGCCCGGCGGTGCGGTCATCCTCCCGGACGCGATCGCGGTGGGCGCGGCGCAGGCGCGCGTAATGGCTATCCTTGGGGGTGCCGGCGGTGTCATCGTTGCTCATGGGCCCGTCATGCGACCTCCCAGGAGCCGTGGCAAGCCTCGGCGCGGGGCTCGAGGGCTGGGAACGGAGGAGACGAGCAGAATCTTCTTGAACGACGGCGGGCTTCGGCTTATTCGAAGGGCCGTTCGCTCGAGGGCGAAGGGGTATAGCTCAGCTGGTAGAGCGGCGGTCTCCAAAACCGCAGGTCGGGGGTTCGAGCCCCTCTGCCCCTGCCAATCGCGACGAGCCCTCTTGATTTTTTCGGGCCTTGTGAATCACTTCGAGCCCGTTTATGTAACTCTTAACACACAGATGGCGCGTGAGGTCGCTAAGGGACCTTCGACGCGCTTTTAGCCGTGAGCGGTGCATGGCCCGGACGAATCCTTTTACCTTCCTGCAGCAGGTGCGCGCCGAGACCGCCAAGGTCTCCTGGCCCTCGCGCCGCGAGACGACGATCTCGACGCTGATGGTGTTCCTGATGGTGGCCTTCGCCTCCGCCTTCTTCTTCGTGGTCGACATGGCGCTGGCCTATGGGGTCGGCGCCGTCATGACCCTCGGGCGCTGAAGCTAAGGATCGAACATCGCATGGCAGCCCGCTGGTACATCGTCCACGCTTATTCGAACTTCGAGAAGAAGGTCGCCGAATCGATCGAGGAGCAGGCCCGGCAGAAGGGCCTGTCCGAGAAGTTCGAGAAGATCCTGGTGCCGACCGAGAAGGTCGTCGAGGTGCGCCGCGGCCGGAAGGTCGACTCGGAGCGCAAGTTCTTCCCCGGCTACGTCCTGGTGAAGGCCGATCTGACCGATCAGGTCTTCTCCATGATCAAGAACACGCCGAAGGTGGCCGGTTTTCTCGGTCCCGACAACCGGCCGGTTCCGATCTCCGAAGCCGAGGCCAATCGCATCCTGAACCAGGTGCAGGACGGCGTCGAGCGGCCCAAGCCCACGATCTCCTTCGAGGTCGGCGAGCAGGTCCGCGTGTCGGACGGCCCCTTCGCCTCGTTCAACGGCGTCGTTCACGAGGTCGACGGCGAGCGGGCGCGCCTCAAGGTCGAGGTTTCGATCTTCGGTCGCGCGACGCCCGTGGATCTCGAATTCGGTCAGGTCGAGAAGGTCTGACCCGAAGCGGGCCTTTCGGCCCGTCCCGCGCGCGGAAGGCGACCCGGCTGAAGCCGGCCGGTCGAGCCGCACCGCGCCAACTGCAGAGCGATCCGGAAGGGATCGCGACGCCGGTCCGCCGGCTCAAAACAAAGGCAGGAACATATGGCTAAGAAAGTCATGGGGCAGCTGAAGCTCCAGGTCTCGGCCGGTTCGGCGACCCCGTCGCCCCCGATCGGTCCGGCGCTGGGTCAGCGCGGCATCAACATCATGGAGTTCTGCAAGGCGTTCAACGCC
>CANJKV010000019.1 GCA_947474855.1 Aurantimonadaceae bacterium
GCTCGGCCTATTCGGCGCTGCTCGGCATCATCGTGATCCAGGCGATCTCGAACGGGCTGACGCTCCTGAACCTCTCGTCGAGCCTTCGCTACATGATCCTCGGCGGCGTCCTCGCCCTGGCGGTCATCGTCGACTCGCTCGCCCGCCGCTCGCGCGCCTCGCACGGCCGGGGCTGACCGCGCCTCCGTTCCGCCGCGCGGAAGGCGCGCGGCGGGACCTTTCCTTCGATCCAATTGGGAACCGCCTCCATGAGCCAGGATCTTTCCGGCAAGGTCGCCGCCGTCACCGGCGCCGCCTCCGGCATCGGCCTCGAATGCGCCCGCGCGATGCTCGGCGCCGGCGCGACCGTCTTTCTGGTCGACCGAGCCGAGGACCGCCTCGCCGCCCTGTGCGCCGAACTCGGCCCCAAGGCCCACCCGCTCCGCGTCGACCTCACGGACGGCGCGAGCGTCGACACGATGATGCCGCGCATCCTGGAGACCGCCGGCCGGCTCGACATCTTCCACGCCAATGCCGGCGCCTATGTCGGCGGGCCGGTGATCGAGGGCGATCCCGATCAATGGGACCGCATGCTGAACCTCAACGTCAACGCCGCCTTCCGCTCGATCCGCGCGGTGCTGCCGCACATGGCCGAGCGCGGCTCCGGCGACGTCGTGGTGACGAGTTCGGTCGCGGGCTTCGTGCCGGTGGTCTGGGAGCCGGTCTACACGGCCTCGAAGTTCGCCATCCAGGCCTTCGTCCACACCCTGCGCCGCCAGGTGATCAAGGACGGCATCCGCGTCGGCGCGGTGGCGCCGGGACCCGTCGTCACGCCGCTGATCGACGACTGGCCGGCGGCCAAGCTCGAGGAGGCCCGCGCTTCCAACAGCCTGATGGACGCCCAGGACGTCGCCGACGCCGTTCTCTTCATGTTGACGCGACCCCCCGGCGTCGTGGTCCGCGACCTCGTGATCCTGCCCCAGGGCGTCGATCTCTGACGAAGGGCGAAGCGCGATGAGCGACCTTTATCTCGGCATCGACGTCGGCACCGGCAGCGCGCGGGCCGGGCTCTTCGACGCGGACGGCCGGCTCGTATCGAGCGCCAAGCGCCCGATCCGCATCTGGCGCGAGGCCGGCGAGATCGTCGAGCAGTCCTCCGACGACATCTGGGCCGCGGTCTGCGAGAGCGCCCGCGAGGCGCTGGCGCTCGCCGGCGGCGATCCCGCCCGCGTCAAGGGCGTCGGCTTCGACGCGACCTGCTCGCTCGTGGTCGTGGGCAGGAACGGCGAGCCGCTCGCCGTCGGTCCGTCCGAGGACCCGGCCCGCAACGTCGTCGTCTGGATGGATCACCGGGCGATCGACCAAGCGGGCCGCATCAACGCCGCCGGCCATCCCGTCCTCGCCTATGTCGGCGGGCGCATCTCGCCGGAGATGGAGACCCCGAAGCTCCTGTGGCTGAAGGAGAACCGGCCGCAGACCTTCGATCGCGCCGGCCACTTCTTCGATCTTGCCGACTACCTGTCCTGGCGCGCCACCGGCAGCCTCCAGCGCTCGGCCTGCACGCTGACCTGCAAGTGGACCTATCTCGCCCACGAGAAGCGCTGGGACGAGAGCTACTTCCGCGAGGTCGGCCTCGGCGTCCTCGCCGACGAGGCTTTCGCGCGGATCGGCCGGGAAGTGCTCGACATCGGCGAGCCGGTCGGCGAAGGCCTGACGCCGGCGGCCGCGACCGAGCTCGGCCTTCGTCCCGGCACGCCCGTCGGCGCCGCGCTGATCGACGCCCATGCCGGCGGCGTCGGCACCGTCGCCGCGGCGGGGGGCGACCTCGCTCTCATCATGGGAACCTCGGCCTGCGCCATGGCGACGACGCCGCGGGCGCGCTTCGTCGAGGGCGTCTGGGGGCCGTATTTCGGCGCCATGCTGCCGGGCGCCTGGCTCCTGGAAGGCGGCCAGTCCGCCTATGGCGCGGCGCTCGACCACATCGTCGCCTCCCACCCGGCTTTTGCCGCGATCAAGGCCGAGGCGGACGGCGAGGGACGCGGTGTCCTCGACCACTTGGAAGCCCGCGCGATCGCGCTCGCCGGCTCGACCGAGGCGGCTGCCGAGCTTGCCGCCGACCTCCACGTCGTGCCCGACCATCTGGGCAACCGCTCGCCGCGTGCCGACCCGCAGGCCACCGCCGTCGTCTGCGGCCTGACGCTCGACAGCGGTCCCGACGACCTCGTGCGCCTCTTCGTCGCGAGCCTTTGCGGCCTTTGCTACGGGACGCGCGACATCGTCGAGGCGATGCGGGGGCAGGGCGTGTCGCTGGAGCGCATCGTCGTCTCGGGCGGCGCGGCGCGCTCGGCGCTCCTGCGGCGCATCCTCGCCGACTCCACGCGGATGCCGGTCGCTCTGCCGGAAACCGCCGAGCCCGTGCTTCTGGGCAGCGCCATGCTCGGCCTCCTCGCCTCGGGCGCGCAGCCGAACCTTGCCAGCGCGGCCGCCCGCATGTGCCGCACGCAGGAGGTGGTCGAGCCGGCCGGCGGCCGCACGGCCCGCTTCCACGACGCCAAGCACGCGGTCTACCGGCTGCTGCAGTCCGGCGAAACGCGCGCCCGCGCCCTCATGGCGCAGGCGATGCGGGACTGACGCTCGGCGCGCCCGGCTCCGAGCGGCGGGGATGCTCCAGGAAGAAGCGCAGCATCTCGCGCGACGCGTCGGGGCCGGCGGGATCGGCGTAGGACCCCTGGGCGTCGCCCCCTGACCAGGCATGGCCGAGGCCCTCGACGCGCCAGAGCTCGCGCGCCGGCGCGGTTCCGTCCGCCGCCCGCACGCTTCTGACGAAGGCACGGCCGTTGGCGCTGCCCTGGATCACCCTATCGTTGGCGTGCCGCCCGATCGTGCCGAGCCCCGCGAGCCGGTCGCCATTGGCCGGATGGACGGTGGTGTCGCGGGTGCCGTGGAAGATGATGGCGGGCACCTCCGGCGCTCCGGCCTCCCCCCGCGCGGAGCGCCCGCTGCGCATGACGGAGAGCGCCGCGGCCACGCTGTCGGCGCTGCCGCGCGGCAGGCCCGAATGGATGCCGACCGCAGCGAAGAGGTCGGCTCGGGTCGAGCCGAGAACGGCGGCCATCGCGCCCCCGGCCGACAGGCCGGCGGCGAAGATCCGGTCGGGGTCCACGGGGTGGTCGCGGGCGATGTCGGCGACGATTCCCGCGAGGATCGCCGGCTCGCCGGCGCCGCCGCGCTGGTGGGCCGGATCGAACCAGTTCCAGCACAGGGACGGATTGGCCGCGCGCGGCTGCTCGGGATAGGCGACGAGGAAGCCGAACTCCTCCGCCAGCGCGTTCATCCGCGTGCCGGCGGCGAAATCCTCCGGGCTCTGCGTGCAGCCGTGCAGCATCACGACGAGGGGCCGCGGTCCCTCGCCGACAGCGGCGGGGACGTAGAGGCGGAAGCTGCGGCGGCCGAAGGGGCCGTCATGTTCGAGGCGAAGGAGCTGGGCGCCCGCCGGAATGTCGACTTCGGCCGCGACCGGGCGCAGCGGTGTCGCCGCGCCTTGCGCGAAGGCGAAGCGCGGCCGGCTGCGCAGGCCGGCGCCGGGCGGAGGCGGGGCCGGCTGCGTGCCGGCGGCCGGTCCGGCCGACAGCTCGATGGTCAGGCCGTCGAACCCGGCCGCGGAAGCGCCGGAAGCCGGGCGCGCCCCGAGCCGCTCCTGGATGAGGGCGGTCGCCTGCGACAGGCGCTGCGACAGGACGAGGCGCTGCGCCTCGGCGATGAAGGGAAGGGGAAGATCCACGGAGCGGCTCCTTGCCGGACGAGGTTACGGGACGGGCGGGCCGCCGGGCCCGTCAGCGGATGCGGTCGGCCAGCGCGGCTTTCACCGCGGCGCTGGCCTGAAGGGCGCCGAGAACGGTGATCGAGCCGATCGTTTCTCGGGCCAGATCCGGCGAAACGTCGTCGTCGAAGGCCGCGAGACCGAGGACGCGGACGTGGAGGAGGCGGCCGGCGGCTCGTACTTCTTCGAGATCGGCTCGGGAGAACCGGCGCAGGCCGAGTTCGAGCGTCAACCGCTCGGAGGACTGGCGCAGCGTCGCTTCGTGGGCGTCGAGGTGCTTGCGGATGGCGGTCCGGATGACGTCGCTCCGGTTGGAATAGAAGCCCTCCCGCACGAGAAGGTCGATGCGGCCGAGATCGACGTAGCCGAGGTTCAGGGTCACCTTCTCGGTCTCGCCCGTCTTGTCCTGCCCTTCCGCCTTCCTCGGCATGCCTCTTACCCTCTTCAAGACATCCACTTGGATGTTATATGGGGTCCTACCCCAGGGATGCAAGTCCGAACCAACGGCCTCGGCAAACAAGCGGAACAAGTCCGACATGCTTTTGGGGAGTGGAACCATTCCCCATCGCAGGCCGGCGGCACGAAGCCCTGGCGTGGGAGGGCGCGACCGGGCCGGATCGGCGTCTTCGCGGCGGCGCCGTCGTGACCAGCGGCCAGGCGCGGCGGGCTGCCCTGGAGGCCACGCTTCGCATTCCTCTCGCCCACCGGCACTGGGCCACCCTCGAGCAGCGACAAGAGGAGCGCGCGTCACCGGCCAGTTGACCGCTGCCCGGCGTTCGGGTTAGGGAGAAGGCTAGGCACCCATAGCTCAGCTGGATAGAGTGCACCCCTCCGAAGGGTGAGGTCTCAGGTTCGAATCCTGATGGGTGCGCCACTTCCTGAACAGATCTGCGAACGCCGAACGTGCCCTCGGGCGCATCCGCCGTGTTGCCTGCATGTCCGGCAATCGCCTGTTCGAGCGTGGCGGTCTCGCCAACGATGCGCACGGTTGTGGACCGGCGCCGAGCTTCGACGCCGATCGGCGTGTTAAGCTGTTGAAGTGGCTGGCATCGGCGAGCTTAACAAGCGGTGCCGATCCACAACTGCCAGAGCAGGCCGTCGAAGATCCTTCCGTCAGGCTCGTGCCATTGCGGCCTCCGCAGGAAAAGATCGGTCACGAACCGACAGAGCCGGCGCCGGCAACCCGGCTGCGCGGGCAGAAGGCGTGCTCCGGGCCGGAGCGCCGGAGCGTACGAGCCCTGCCGCTGCGGGCGGCCGCCTCGCTCATCGCGTCAGCTGAGCAGCACGTGCCGCTTCGAGCCCGGGTCGCCTTGGAGCATCACGAGAAGGACTGACACGGCTTCCGCCCGGTTGCGGACTTCAAGCGCTCTGAACAAGGCGGCGACGTGCACCTTCACCGTGCCCTCGGCAACGTCGAGGGCGTATGCGATCTCCTTGTTCGACTTGCCTTGGATAATCAGCTCTCCAACGCTTCTCTGGCGGCCGGAGAGTTCCGGCCATCGCCGGAGCGGTGCCGGCTCCGTCGGCTCCCGGGGTGCCTGGACGGCGGCCGGGGTCGTCGATGGTGCGGATGGAGCCGCCATGGCTTGCGGCGGAGGAACGAAAGCGTCGCCGTCGAGGACGGCCTTCAGAGCCTTGGCGATCTCGGGCGTGCGCATGCTCTTCGAGATGAAGCCCTGGACACCGACGCGAACCGACTCGGCCGCGTCCTCACGGGATGTGGAAGCCGTCACGATGGCGACGATGAGGTCGGGCCCGCCAGCGGCGCGCAGGGCGTCGACGCTGTCGAAGCCTTTCATGCCCGGCATGGAAAGATCAAGACAAAGAAGGCCGATCGAGGGGTCGGCCGCGAGCTTGGCTGCCGCTCCCTCGAACGAGGAGGTGACGTGAACGACCTCGAAGTCGAGATCCCGAAGCAGAAGGGCCTGGAGCGCCCAGGCGAACAGTTCGTGGTCGTCGGCGATCAGGGCGGCTTTCTTCCCGGTCATGCAGCACCTCCCGCAGCCAGGCGCGCGCCGGGCTGCGCCCTGTCGGCCGGTGCGCCGCCGAAGCGCTCCGCGCGCAGAGCCGCGACGGCGCATTCGGCCATCCTCATCTTCATTCTGCACGCCACGAGCTGCTCGTAGAGTGCATGGTCGTTTTTCTCGCCCTCGAGCCGCTTGAGGATTTCGGCGAGGCCCTCCATCTCGAACAGCCGGGCAGACGTCAGAGCGTAGTGGGACAGGTCGCGGACCTTTCCCGCCTCGAAGCTCCGGTCCCCCGCCATCGACAGGATGTCCTGGAGCACGGCAAGGAGGCGGTCGAGCCCGGCCTGGATGCGGTCCTCCCCGATCATGGCTGCCAGCCCCTGCGCCGCCTCGGCGAGCTGCGCCTTGGACAGGCCGGCGGCGCGGCATTCCGGCAGCAGGCCCGCCTCCACGGTCGCCGCGAGCATCCGCTCGATGGCCGGCATGTTGAGGGGCTTTGGAACATAGGCATCAAAGAGGCGGTCATCGGAGCCGAGAATCTCGTCCGGCACGGCGGATGCGCTGCAGGCAACGATGGCGGGCCGGACGGATGCGTTCGCGGCACGGATGCGCCGTGCCGCCTCGAAGCCGTCCATCACCGGCATCTTCATGTCCATGACGATCAGGTCGAATGCGCGTCCGGTCGCCGCCTCGACGGCCTCCGCGCCGTTCGAGACGCATTCGACCCGCAGTCCTGCAGCCTTGAAGAGTTCGGTCGCGACCTCGCGCCCCATCTCGTCGTCGTCGGCGAGAAGGATGCGCGCGAGCCCCGCGGCTCCGGCGGCGCTCGCGGCATCCGTCCGGGAACCGGCCGGCAGGACGAGCGAGAAAGCGATCGTGGTGCCGATGTCGAGCGAGCTGCGCAGCCAGATCGAGCCGCCCATCGACTGGACGAGCTGGCGGCAGATGGCGAGGCCGAGTCCGGTTCCCCCAAGCGGAGACGCGGGGTTGTGCACCTGGTGGAACCGCTCGAAGATCGCCCCCTGCTGGTCGTCGGGAATGCCGATCCCGCTGTCCTGGACGGAGAAGGTGAGGGCGGCGTCCCGACCGTTCTCCAGGTCGCGGCCGCAGATCGTGAGCCGGACGAAGCCGACAAGGGTGAACTTCGCGGCGTTGTTGAGAAGGTTGATGAGGATCTGGCGAATCCGGTTCGGATCGCCGCGAAGCTGCCGTGCCGTGCCCTCCTCGATGTGGAGGTCGAGGGCGAGACCCTTCTGGACGCAGGCGGGCCGTACGATCGAGAGGGCGTCCTCGACGACCTCGGCGAGATCGAACCAGACGGGTTCGATGCGCGGCTCGGCCGACGTCGTGCGGGCATAATCGAGGATGTCGTTGAGGACCGTCAGCAGCGCCCAGCCGGCGCCCCGCATCCGGCGCACGCGCTCCTGGTTGCGCTCGCCGAGCGAAGTGTCGAGCATCAGGAGGTCGGCATAGCCGAGCACGGCGTTGAGCGGCGTCCTCAGCTCGTGGCTCATATTGGCGAGAAAATCGTCCTTGGCCCGCGCGGCCTCCTCCGCCTGCGCCTTGGCCCGCCGCAGTTCCTCGGCCGTGCGGAAGCGCTCGGTCACGTCGACGAAGCTGCAAACGGTCGAGCCGTCCGGCAGGGGCACCGCACGGATTTCGAGGATGGTCCCGTCGCACAGCTCGCGCTCCACGGACTCGCAGGCCGTGTCGAGGGAGCGCCGCGGCGCGGCGCCGGAAACGGCGGTCCGCAGGTCGTCGGCGCACAGCTTGCCCGCGAGCGGTCCTTCAAACATCCGGGCGGCGAGGCGGTTGACCAGAAGTACGGCGCCGCCCGCATCGAAGCGCACGATCCCTTTGGGAAGGCCGTCGAGCGTCGCGCGCAGGAGCTCGCCGCTCTCGTTGAGCTCTCGGGTGCGCGCCGCCACGCGCCGCTCCAGCCACAGGTTGGACCGGCGCAGCTCCTCGCTCCGGTCTGCCAGCTTGACTGAGGCGGACGCCAGCGCTTCTCCGACGATGTTGATCTCGCGCAGCCGCGTGCGGATGGGCTCGACCCGCCGCCCCCGCCCGAGGTCGGCGGCGGCCTCCAGGAGGCGATGGTGCGAGGCGGTGAAGATGCGGGCGAGATAGGTCGCCGCCGCCGCGCCCAGGAAGATGAGCTGCAAGCCGGCGAGGCCGAAGGAGGCGATGGACTGGGCCAGCGGCTCGGTGAGGATCGTGTCCTCGATGGTGACCATCAGCTGGTGGTCCGAGCGCGGCAGCGGGCGGAAAAAGGCCAGCCGGGTTCCGCCGGTCGCCGAGGGCCCGACGTCCACCGCATTGGCGGCGCCGCTGCCGGTCCGGACGACGGCGGGCGAACGGGTTCCGGAAGCGCTGCCGGTGACGGGCAGCCCGGCCTCGTCGAACACGAAGAAATCATAAGGTCCCCCAAAGCCCATGCTTTCGAGATGATCGCTCACCAACGAAGGCGAGAGGATCGCTTCCAGGACGTTTCCGCCGGATCCCCCGATGGGCGCGCGCAGGACGAACCCCGCCTGGGCGGGCGGCTCGGACGCCTCGAGCACGTGCAGTTTCTCGACGGGTGCGTCCGGCAGAAGGTGCCGGACGCCTTGGAGAAGTGCCGCTTCGCTGACCGAGGCGACGTCGGCACGATCAGCCATGACGCGCAGCGCGACCTGAACGACCTCGATGCGGGCATCGACGGCCAGGGCGGCGGCATCCATCGACATCTCGACGAACCGCTCGACCCGCAAGCGTTCGGCGGCAGCGTAGCGCGCCGTCGTGTAGATCCCGAGCGCCAGGAGCGGAACGATCGTCAGGACCGCCAGCGCCCCCATGTAGAAGCGCAGGGAGCAGCCGGGCGTTCGGCGGCCTGTTTGATCGTTCTCGGCCATATGAAGCGCCCCCGGCACGTTCTGCCCGACCTCGACGTCGGCGGATCAGCTCACCATCGCGTTCGCCGCGACGGCCTCGATCCAGTCGCCAGCATCGGCCAAGCGCACCGATACGGCCTGCCATGCGCGAACGATGCCCTGCGAGACGGCGTCAGACCGCACTTCGAGGCCGAGGCCGACGAGGCTGAGAACGGCCGCCGCGAAGAGCCGGCGGGTGTGGGCGTGCGCCCGCTCGACGTCGCGCCGGGAGCGGGCGACCACCGTCAGCTTCTCGTCGGCCAGCGCGTCGAGGCGCGCCAAGAGCCCGACGGACATCAGCGCTTCGAAGCCGTGAACGGTCTGAAGCACGGAGTCGGTGGCGGTGGCGATGTCGGCGACGGATTCTTCCAGCCGCGCCAGGCGCGCATCGTCCGCCCGCAGACCCGCGCGATCCCCGGCGCCGAGAAGCTCGGCCGGGATGGCCGACGAGGGAAGGGCGTCTTCGCTTTCGGCGAGCCTGCCGGTGGCCGTCGGCTTTGCTGCAATCGACGCAAGGGGCAGGTCGCCGTTTCTCGGCTCATCCATGCGCGAAAACCCGAAAGCGCTCGCTGATGCCCCCATCATCGCCTTTCCCTTTCCGCTGCTAAGTATATCAGCTGGTTCGATCTCCCGAGGTAATTCATAATGCAGGACGTTACTGCGGAAGTAAATCTGGATTAATGTCTGGCGCAATTATTTACCGGGATTCGCCCGGGGCGGCGGAGCCGACCGCACGCCCCGTCGACGCCGGAGAATGCAGGCCAAGGGCGCTTTATCCGACGGATTAATGCGTTCGGCCTAGTCGGCGGGGCGAAAGCCATTAGGCCGATCGCCCGAATGGTGTCCCTGCGGAAGGCGTGCGCAATTTACTTGGAGGAATGTCGTTGTTCGCGGCGTTCTCGGGTTCGCTCGACGCAAGAAGGGGCGGACGGAACCGATTGGAAAGCGGCATCGCGCCGCCCGCCCTGGGGAGGGGATCATGGTTAAGCTGGTCAAGAACGATCTCGACTTCATCCTGGCGCAGATCAAGATCGCGGAAGATCACGCGGATGGCGGCGATCTCGCAGAACTCGTCGGGGGCGCGGCGGCCGCGGCCGGCAACGCCCAGGCGCACCTTCTTCCCTACGGCCTGCGCACGATCGACGGCAGCTACAACAACCTCCTGCCGGGGCGGCAGATGTGGGGCGCGGCCGACCAGCCTTTCCCCGAATCGCTCGGCACGAACTACAAGAACGACGCCGACGGCGACCAGATCGCCCTCGGCCCGAACACCGTGATCACGAACACCGACTACGGCCGCACCGGCAACGTCGCGGACGCCGATCCGCGCATCATCTCCAACCTCATCGCCGACCAGACCCCCGGCAACCCGGCCGCGATCTACGCCGCGCTCCAGCATGCGGGCGTCAAGCCGAGCGAGCTCCTGAGCTCCGTCGCGACCGTGACGAGCGCCTGGACGGCCTACGAGGCGGCGGCGAATGCGGCCACGACCCCCGCCGAGAAGGCCGAGGCGCTCGACACCCTGCACGGCGTCCTGTCGGGTTTCGGCGTCGAGATGGAAGGCGCCAACATCGTCATCCCGAACGTGTCGCCCGACGAGGGCCTGTCCTCGCCCTTCAACGGGTGGATGACGATCTTCGGCCAGTTCTTCGACCATGGTCTCGATCTCGTCGCCAAGAACGGGGCGCGCGGAACGGTCTACGTGCCGCTCCAGCCGGACGATCCGCTCTATGTCGAGGGCGGGCGCACCAACTTCATGGCTCTGACCCGCGTCGACGTCGATGCCGGGCCCGACGGGCGGCACGGCACCGCCGACGATCCGACGCAAGGTCCCAAGAACCTGACGACGCCCTGGATCGACCAGAACCAGACATACGCCTCGACCGCGTCGAAGCAGATCTTCATGCGCGAATACGTTGCCGCGCCGCAGGGCTACGAGGGCCTGGAAGCCGGAATTCCCATCGCGACCGGCAAGCTGCTCGAAGGCGCCGGCGGCGGGCTCGCCACCTGGGCCGACATAAAGGCGCAGGCGCGCGATCGCCTCGGCATCGACCTCACCGACGCGCATGTCGGCAACGTGCCGCTGATCGCCTCCGACCCCTACGGCAACTTCATTCCGGGCCCGAACGGCTATCCGCAGCTCGTCGTCGGCCTCGGGGCGGACGGCATGCTCGGCACGGCCGACGACCAGCTTCTTGAGGGCGATCCGGCCGCCAACGACGGCGCGGGCGTCGCGATTCCCTCCACGGCCGTGCTCACCGGCCACGCCTTCCTCGACGACATCGCCCACAACGCGGTGCCGACCGGCTTCGTGGATCACGACCGCAACCCGGCGACGCCGCGGGTGGAGGTCGTGGCCGACGCGGACGATGTCGCGGGCAACGCGATCCCGCTCAACCAGTTCGGCGTCGCCGTCACCTACGACGACGAGCTCCTCGACGCCCACTACGTCGCGGGCGACGGCCGGGCGAACGAGAACATCGCGCTCACCGCCGTCCACCACGTCTTCCATTCCGAGCACAACCGCCTGATCGAGCACACCAAGGAGGTGGTGCTCGCATCCGGCGATCTCGACTTCCTCAACGAGTGGCTGCTCGTTCCCGTGACGGAGATGCCGAGCGAGGCGGATCTCGCCGGTCTCGTCTGGCACGGCGAGCGCTTGTTCCAGGCGGGCCGCTTCGCGACCGAGATGCAGTACCAGCACCTCGTCTTCGAGGAGTTCGGGCGCATGATGCAGCCCGACATCGACCTCTTCGTGTTCGAGCCCTCCGCCGACATCAACCCGAACATCGTCGCCGAGTTCGCCCACGTCGTCTACCGCTTCGGCCACTCCATGCTGCGCGAGGACATCGCGCGGATCGACATGGGGCCGGACGGCAGCCCGGTCGAGAACGACATGGGGCTGATCGAGGGCTTCCTGAACCCGGTCGCCTTCGCGAGCGCGGGCGACGCCGACCAGGCGGCGGGTGCGATCATCCGTGGCATGACGCGCCAGGTCGGCAACGAGATCGACGAGTTCGTCACCGACGCGCTGCGCAACAACCTCCTCGGCCTGCCGCTCGACCTCGCGGCCATCAACCTCGCCCGCGGCCGCGACGTGGGCACGCCTTCCCTCAATGCCGCGCGCGAGAAGTTCTTCACGGCGACGCAGGACACCCAGCTCAAGCCCTACGAGAGCTGGACCGATTTCGCGCAGAACCTGAAGAACCCGGTTTCCGTCATCAACTTCATCGCGGCCTACGGCACGCATGAGAGCGTCGTGTCGGCGCAGACCGTGGACGAGAAGCGCGCGGCCGCGACCCTTCTCGTGCTCGGCGGCGAGGGCGCCCCGGCCGACCGGTCCGCCTTCCTGTCCGGCACCGGCCCCTACGCCGCCGGGCGCGGCGGCCTCGACACGGTGGACTTCTGGATCGGCGGCCTCGCCGAGAAGAAGATGGCCTTCGGCGGCATGCTCGGCTCGACCTTCTCCTTCGTCTTCGAGATGACGATGGAAAACCTGCAGGACGCCGACCGGTTCTACTACCTGTCGCGCACGCAAGGACTGAACCTCCTCAACGAGCTGGAGAACAACACCTTCGCCGAACTGGTGATGCGCAACACCGACCTCGGCTCCGAGGGCTCCACGGTGCTGCCCGGCAACCTGTTCTCGGCCTTCGAGATGCCGACGCTGGAACTGGACCTGTCCAAGCAGATCGGCGCCGACCCGACCCACGACGACCCGATCCAGCAGGCCCTCGAACCGCTCGTGGTGCGCAAGGACACGGATGGCGACGGCCGCGACGACTACATCAAGGTCAACAGCCTCGAGCACTTCACCATCGGCGGCACGGAGGGCGACGACACGATCATCGCCGGCGGCGGCGACGACGCGGTCTGGGGCAAGGGCGGCGACGACAGGCTGGAGGCCGGCTACGGCGTCGACAAGGTATTCGGCGGCGAAGGCGACGACATCATCACCAATTCCGGCACGGACATCGGCGAGACCGACTTCCTGCACGGCAACGAGGGCAACGACGCCATCCACGGCGGCTCGGGCCTGGCGCTGATCTTCGGAAACGACGGCAAGGACTTCCTCGTCACCGGCCCGGACGGCAAGGAGATCTTCGGCGGCACCGGCGACGATTTCATCCTGGGCGGCGACGGCGGCGACACGCTGCTCGGCAACGAGGGCGACGACTGGATCGAGGGCGGCCCGCGCTTCGACGTGATCGCCGGCGAGAACTCGGAGCTGATGTTCAACTCGAACATCATCGGCCACGACGTCATGAACGGGAACGGCAGCGACACCGACTACGACGGCGAGTCGGGTGACGACGTCATGGTCCAGGGCGAGGGCATCCAGCGCAACAACGGCATGGCCGGCTTCGACTGGGCCATCCACAAGGGCGACGCCTTCGCGGCCAATTCCGACCTCGGCATCTCGGCCTTCGCCACGCAGGAAGCCTTCATCCTGCGCGACCGCAACGACCTCGTCGAAGGCCTGTCCGGCTGGAAGATGAACGACACGCTGACGGGCCGCGAGGAACCGCTCGGCGCGCGGGCCGAGCTGACCGGCACGGCCGCCATTCCCGGGCCGAACTCGAGCTTCGAATCCTGGTCCAACGCGCTCCTCGAAAAGAACCTCGAGCTGATCGGCAACGTCGAGTCCGTCGTCGGGCACCTCGAGGCCTACCAGGCGGTCGAGCTGAACGCCGATGGCACGCCGGTTATCGTGAACGGGGCGACCAAGCCGCTCACCTACGAGGACGGCACGCCGATCATGATCCGCATGGAAACGGCCGACGCCTCCGACATCCTGCTCGGCGGCGGCGGCTCGGACCGCATCAAGGGCATGGCCGGCAACGACGTCATTGACGGCGACCGCTGGATGAACATCCGCATCGCCATCCACGCCAACAAGGACGGCAGCGGCCCGGTCGTCGGCACCACCGACGGCATGACCGGCCAAGTCTTCGCGCCGGCCGACTACGTCAACGGAGCGCCGCGGGCCGGTGCGACGCCGCTCTTCAACGGCAAGACGCTTTCGGCCCTCGTCTTCGAGCGCGGCATCAATCCGGGGCAGCTCGCCATCGTCCGCGAGATCGTCGACGGCGGGGCGAGCGGCGACATCGACACCGCCGTCTACCGCGACGTGCGGTCCTCCTACATCTTCGACACCAACGACGCCGACGAGAGCCTCGTCGTCGAGCAGGTGACGGTGAGCGAGGCGCCCGACCCCGTTCCCGAGCCGCCGGTGGAAGCGGAGGTCGAGGAGCCGGAGCGCGGCCCCGATGGTCGCGACACGCTGCGCAACATCGAGCGCATCGAATTCGACGGCGGCACGCTGCGGGTGCGCGAGGGCACCGCGAGCGGCGAAACGATCACCGCGCCGAACGACAACCTGGCCGACCTCATCAACGGCAAGGGCGGCGACGACGTCCTCAACGGCAATGGCGGCGACGACGTGCTGCTCGGCGGCACGGGCGCCGACACGCTGAACGGGGGCACGGGCGACGACCTCCTCGTCGGCGGCGCCGGGCGGCGGACCGGCAATCCCGGCGTCGACACGCTGAACGGGGGCACGGGCAACGACACCTACCTGGTCTCGGAAGGCGACGGCAACGACGTCGTCAACGAGCTGGCCAACGGCGGCAATGCCGACCGGATCGTGATCCGGCCGACGACTCTCGATCCGGTGACGCTGCTGCCGGAGCTGACCGCGCTCGACGCGGCCGACAACGATGCCGGCTTCCAGAACGGCGACCTCGTCCTGTCCTATGCCCTTTCGGGCGGCCCGACGCAGACGATCACCGTCGCCAACCATTTCGACGGCACCAACGCGCAGACCGGCGTTGAGCGGATCAACTTCTCCGGCGCCACTTACAACGGCTTCCTGCTCGGGCCCGACGACTACCTCGTCAGTCGATCGGACGGCATCTTCCGCACCATCGATCTCACGGGATCGCTGGTCGGCAACCTCGTCGCCGGCGAGGGCGGTGGCGACACCATCAGCGGCGGCGACGTCGGCGACCTCCTCTTCGGCGCCGGGGGCAACGACGCGCTGAACGGCGGCGACGGCGACGACCTTCTGGTCGGCGGAACCGGCAACGACACGCTCGACGGCGGCCTCGGTGCCGACATGATGGTCGGCGGCGCGGGCGACGACGTCTACGCCGTCGACGAGATCGCGGACCCGGCCGATGCCGAGGCCTTGGGCGACCGCGTCGTGGAAGCGGCGGGCGAGGGCACCGACGAGGTGCGGACCGACCTCGACGCCTACAGCCTCGACGCCAACGTCGAGAACCTCACCTATACCGGCGCCGCCACCTTCGACGGCACCGGCAATGCCCTCAACAACAGGATCGTCGGCGGGGCGGGCGTCGACCGGCTGACGGGCCTCGCGGGTAACGACACCTACGTCGTCACGGTGGGCGACGTCGTGGTGGAGGCCGCGAACGGTGGCACCGACACGATCGAGTCGGCCGGGTCGTACGTGCTCGGCGCCAATCTCGAGAACCTGACCCTCACGGGGACAGTGGCCGTCAACGGCACCGGCAACGCCGAGGCCAACATCCTCGTCGGCAACGCGGCGGCCAACACGCTTCTCGGCGGCGGCGGCGCGGACGGTCTCAACGGCGGCGACGGGGCGGACGTCATTGACGGCGGCACCGGCGACGACACGCTCGACGGCGGCACCGGCAACGACACCGACACGCTGATCGGCGGGGCGGGCAACGACACGATCAACGTCGGCAACACCGGCTTCGGCCAGGCGGCGATCACGCGCGGCAACGACATCCTGCGCTACGATGCCGTCGGCTTCGGCAACGACCTCGTCCTCGGCTTCGACGCCGATGCCACCGGCGGGCAGGACCTGATCGACCTGTCGGGGCTCGGCATCACCGCCGCGACCTTCGCTCAGCGCGTCGTCCAGAGCGTCTCGGGCGCCGACCGGGTCATCGATGTCCGCGACGTCGACGGCGCGACATCGCTCGGCACGATCCGGCTCGTCGGCCTCGGCCCGACGGTCCTGACCGCCCAGGACTTCGTTCTCCGGGCGGGGACGGGCACGCCGGTCGGCGGTGCGACGAACGGTCCGAACACCCTCAACGGCACCAACAACGCCGACCTCATCGACGGGCTGGGCGGCAACGACACGCTGAACGGACTGGGCGGCAACGACACGCTCGTCGGCGGGGCCGGCAGCGACACGCTGAACGGCGGGGCGGGCGACGACACGCTGGCGGGCGGCCTCGACAACGACGCGGCGAACGGCGGCGACGGCGACGACACGATCGTCTGGAACGCCAACGCCACCGGGCCGACCGACGGCCGCGACACGATCAACGGCGGCCTGGAAGGGACGGCCGGCGACACCTTCGTGATCAACGGCAACGCTTCGGCGGAGGTCTTCCGCATCTACACGGTCGCCGCCTTCCGGGCGGTTCCCGGCAACGGCTTCTCGTTCTTCCCGGCGGGAACCGAGATCGTCGTCACCCGCAACGGCACCAATGCCAACTCGATCGTGGCGACGCTCTCGGAGATCGAGGAGATCCGCATCAACGGCGCCGACCCGGCGGGAGCCACCGGCGCGGCCGGCGGCGACACCTTCCAGATCATCGGCGACTTCTCGGCCACGAGCCTGCGGCCGAACACCATCACCATCGAGGGCAGCGGGGGCGACGACACGGTCGACATCTCCGCGCTCCAGTCGGCCCATCGCATCGTGTTCCGCTCGGCGGGCGGCGCCGACACGGTTCTCGGCAACCTGCGCCCGCAGGACGTGATCGAGGGCGAGAACGAGGCCGACTACGCGGCGACCACCGACGATGCTGGCGTCACCACGATCAAGAAGGGCTCGCACACCGTCACCTTCAAGCGCGGCGAGCAGGAGGACGATGAAGACGAAGACGAGGATGACGGCAACGGCAGTGGCGGCGAGGACGGCGACGGCGACGGCGACGGCGATGGAGACGGCGGCGAGGACGTGACCGGCGCCTTCGGCTACACCGCCCGCGACGTTGCCGGCCTGCGCGACCTCCTCGACGGCCGCACGCCCGGCGGCGGGGACGACGCGGTGCCGAGCGGCGTTCGCGAGCTGTCCGGCTACGGCAACAACGTCGACCACCCGACCTGGGGCAATGCCGACCAGCCCTTTATCCGGCTGACCGAGGCCCGCTACGGCGAGCCCGACGCGAACAACAACCGGGCGATCAACCCGATTTTCGCCGGCCTCGACGCGCGGACGATCTCCGACATCCTCGGATCTCAGGAGGCCGAACTTCCAAAGGCAGACAACAAAGGCAATATCTTCTTCATGGCCTTTGGCCAGTACTTCGACCACGGCCTCGACTTCCTGCCCAAGGGCGGCAACGGGACGATCCAGATCGGCGCCCCGGGCGGCGGGGGCCGGGCGGGCACGGGCAATCCGGCCGACCTCACCCGCGGCACCGTCCACGGCTACGACGCGGACGGCGTTCCGCAGCACCTCAACAAGACCTCGCCCTTCGTCGACCAGAACCAGGCCTACGGCTCGCATGCGCTGGTCGGGCAGTTCCTGCGGGAAGGCGACGGGCAGGGCGGCCTCGGCTCGAAGCTGCTCGCCGGCGAGGCGGACCCGTCCAACCCTGACTTCAACCTCCTGCCGACCCTGCGCGAGCTGATCCAGCACCACTGGGCCAACGACACGATGTTCAAGCTGCCGAACGGCGGCGAGATCAGCTTCCGGACCTACTACTCCGCCTATCCCATCTCGGACGGGGTCACGGGAGACCTCCTGAACGAGCAGGGCGCCTTCGATCCGGACGTTTTGTCGAAGCTGGCCGCGAACTTCATGGGCTCGGGCCACGCCCTCGTCCTCGACAGCAACCCGTTCATCTCGCTGCTCGACCACTACATCGCCGGCGACGGGCGGGCGAACGAGAACGTCACGCTCACCTCGATGCACACGATCTGGGCGCGCAACCACAACTTCCACGTCGAGAAGCTGATCGAGGCGGGCTTCGAGGGCACGGCCGAGGACATCTTCCAGGCCGCCAAGATGGTGAACGAGGCGGAATATCAGCGCGTCGTGTTCACCGAGTTCGCCGACGCCCTGATCGGCGGGATGCGCGGGGTCGGCGACCACGGCTTCGAGGCCTATGATCCGAACGCCGATGCCGGCATCAGCCACGAGTTTGCCGCCGCGGTCTACCGCGTCGGGCACTCGCTGATCGGGCAGACCATCACGATCCTCGACGAAAACGGCCAGCCGAAGTCGGTGCCGCTGTTCGACGCCTTCCTCAACCCGTCGAACGACGCCGACGTCTTCACCGGCCCGCTGCCTCCGGGATACGTGCCGGCGCCCGGCTACGAGCAGCTCGGCGTCAACTCCATCCTCGGCGGCATCGTGCGCCAGCCGGCGGAGGCGGTGGACTTCAACATCGTCGACGCCGTGCGCAACGACCTCGTCCGGATCTCGGCCGATCTCTTCGCCTTCAACGTGGCGCGGGGATGGGACGTCGGGCTCGGCACGCTCAACCAGGTGCGCGCCGACCTCGCGGCCTCGCAGAACCGCTTCGTCGCCGAGGCGGTGAGCTATGCCGGCGACCTTTCGGCCTACGCCTCCTGGGAGGACTTCCAGGAACGCAACGGGCTGTCGGACGCGGTGATCGCGCAGTTCCGCGAGGCTTATCCGGACCTCGTCCTGTCCGGCGCGGACATCGCGGCCTTCGCCGAGGTCAATCCGGACATCGCCATGGCGGACGGGCCGGACGGCACGAAGGTGGTCAAGGGCATCGACCGCGTCGACCTCTGGGTCGGCGGCCTCGCCGAGAAGCACATCAACGGCGGCATGGTCGGGCAGACGTTCTGGGTCGTCCTGCACGAGCAGTTCGACCGCCTGCAGGAGGCGGACCGCTTCTACTACACGGAGCGCTTCGACAACTTCGACCTCTACGAGAACTTCATCGACGGGCAGAACTTCGCCGATATCGTGGCCCGCAACACGGGGATGACGAACCTTCCCGAGCACATCTTCGAGGTCGACGACGAGGATGACGGCGTCGACCAGCCCGATGACGACGACGACAACGACGGCGACACGCCGACCGGGGAGAACCCGGACGATGACGACGACGACGGCGAGGATGACGGCGAGGGCTCGGGCGACGAGGATGACGGCGACTCCGATGGCGGAAACGACGGCTCCGGCGACGGGGACGACGATGAGGACGAGGACGACGGCGACTCCGGCTCCGGCGACGGCGAGGAGGACGACGACGGCGAGGACGACGACGGCGGGGACGAGGGCGATGGCGATGGCGACGGCGACGGCACGGGTACGCCGCAGCAGCCGCCGATCGCGGCCGGGCCGAATGTCGGAACGGCGGGCGCAGACGTCCTGAAGGGCGGTGCCGGGGGCGACGTGGTCGTCGGCCTCGACGGGGACGACGTGATCGCCGGCAACGGCGGCGACGACGTGCTGCGCGGCGACGGCGGCGCGGACTTCATCCTCGGGGGCTCGGGCCGCGACACGATCCTCGGCAAGGACGGCGGCGACGACCTCTTCGGCGAGGACGGCGACGACCTGATCGAGGCCCATGCCGGCGACGATCTCGTCCAGGGCGGAGCGGGCAACGACCTGATCGATGCCGGAACCGGCAAGGACCGGGCCTATGGCGGGGCCGGAAACGACCGGTTCGTCGCCTCGGCCGGCGACGGCGCCGACACCTACTGGGGTGACGAGGGCATGGATACCCTCGATTATTCCCACCTGTCGGCGGCGCTGAAGGTCGATCTGGGCAACGGCATGCTCGGCAAGGGCTCGGTGACGATCGCGGGGGCGCCCGCCGACGGCGACGTCTTCTACGGCATCGAGAACGTCGTGGGCGGCTCGGGCGACGACGTCATCGTGGCGAGCGGCGCGGCGAACGGGATGGACGGCGGCGGCGGCTCCGACACCTTCGTCTTCCGCTCGGCCGCGGCGGCCGACGGCGACCGGATCTGGGACTTCCAGCCGGGTGACCGCATCGACCTCTCAGGGATGGACGCCGATCCGGCGACCGCCGGCCGCCAAGCTTACGCGCTCGGCGGGACCTCGTTCACCGGCACCGCGGAGGTGATCGTCAAGCACGAGGACGACCTCACGCTCGTGATGGGCGACGCGGACGGCGACAAGGTCGCCGACTTCACCATCACGATCGAGGGCACGCGCGAGCTGAACGCCTCGGACTTCAAGCTCGCCTGAGCTTCCAGGGAGGGCCGCTCCAGCGCGGCCCTCCCGCACCGCTCGCAGGCATCGGATCTGGCGCGACCGCAGGGGGAATCACCATGAGCAGGACCAGCAAGCGGCGGGGCGCCCGCCGGAACCAGGCGACCGGGCCGCGGATCAGCGGCTATCGCGGCATCGCGATCTTTCTGTTCGCGATCTCCGGCATCATCAACGTCCTCGCCCTCACGGGCTCGTTCTACATGCTGCAGATCTACGACCGGGCGCTGACCAGCGGCAGCATCCCGACGCTGGCGGCGCTCTCCGCGCTCGCGGTCGGGCTCTATCTCTTCCAGGGCCTCTTCGACATCCTGCGCTCGCAGATCCTCGTTCGGATCGGGGCGCGGATCGACAACGAGCTCGCGCCGCTCGCCCACCGCGTCGCCATCGACATGCCGCGCTACGGTTATTCGACGGCCGAGGCGCTGGAGCGCGGACGCGACGTCGATACGGTTCGCGGCTTTCTCGCCGGGCCCGGCACGGTGGCGCTGTTCGACCTGCCCTGGATGCCGCTATTTCTCGGCTTCGTCTTCCTGCTCCATCCCTGGCTCGGCCTGATGACGACCGCCGGCGCTCTCGTCCTCGTCGGCCTGACGGTGGCGACGGAGATCCTGACGCGCAAGGTCAGCAACGAGATGCACCAGGCCGCGGTGAAGCGGAGCATTCTCGCCGACTCCAACGCCCGCAACGCCGACATCCTGCGCGCGATGGGCTTCGGCAGCCAGGCCGTGCGCCGCTTCGAGGCGGCCAACACCCGGCACCTCGCGCTCCAAACGCGCACGAGCGACATCGCGGGGTCCTTCAGCGGCATCTCCAAGGTCGTGCGGATGATGCTGCAGTCGGCGCTGCTCGGGCTCGGCGCCTATCTCACCATCATCGGCGACCTGTCGGCCGGCGCGATCATCGCCTGTTCCGTTGCCTCGGCGCGCGCCCTCGCGCCGGTCGACACCGCCATCGGCAACTGGAAGGGGCTGGTGTCGGCCCGCCGCAGCCTGGCGCGCCTCGACGAGACGCTCTCGACGCTCGACGACGAGAGCGACGTCATCGACCTGCCGAACCCGGTCGCCGACCTCAAGGTCGAGAGCATCGCCGTGGTCGCGCCCGGCAGCGGCGCCGTTCTTCTCAGCGAAGTGTCGTTCGAGCTGAAGGCGGGACAGGCGCTGGGTCTCATCGGGCCGAGCGGCGGCGGCAAGACCTCGCTGGCCAAGGGCCTCGTCGGGGTCTGGCCGCTCCTGCGCGGCAGCGTGCGCCTCGACGGCGCGGAACTCTCGCAATGGCGCAGCGACGCGCTCGGCACCCATATCGGCTACCTGCCGCAGGACGTGGCGCTCCTCGACGGCTCGATCGCCGAAAACGTGTCGCGCTTCGACCCGGCGCCGGACGCGCGCCGCATCGTGGCGGCCGCCAAGGCCGCGGGCGTCCACGACCTGATCGTGCGCTTGGCCGACGGCTACCAGACGGCGCTCGGGCCTTCCGGCACGAACCTATCGGCCGGTCAGCGCCAGCGCATCGGCCTCGCCCGCGCGCTCTACGGCAACCCGTTCCTGATCGTCCTCGACGAGCCCAACTCGAACCTCGACGCCGAGGGCGAGGCGGCGCTGACGCAGGCGATCGTATCGGTGCGCGAGCGCGGCGGCATCGTGGTGGTGATCGCCCACCGGCCGAGCGCTCTGGCGGCGGTCGACGTCGTCGGCGTGGTGCAGGGCGGCAAGCTCGTCGCCTTCGGGCCGAAGAACGAGATCCTGCCGGACATCCGCCGGCCGGTCGCCGTGCCGGCCGCAATGGGCGCCGGAGCCGGGGCCGGGGCATCGCTGCTGCGCGCGGGCGCCGCGGTCGCCGGCCCGGCGAGTGTTTGAGGAGGGCGCCGCCATGGACGACCGGCTCATCCTGTCCCTACCGACCGACACCTCCGTCAACGCGCCCAAGCGCCGCTTCGAAACCGCCGAGCGCGATCCGCGGCTGAGGAGTTCAACGGTAGTCCCGATCCTCGTCGCCGCCTGGGTGGCGCTGATCCGGCAGATCTTCGGCGAGAAGGAGCCGATCTTCTCCTCCGACGAGCGGCCCCGCGGCCCGGCGGGCGCGGCCGGCGCACCGGCCGGCGAGGACGAGCCCGGCGGATCGGCGCCGGTGGGCTCGGCGGCAGCGCCAAACGCGCCGAACGAGGCGCTGCCCGCGTCTGCGGGGGTGGTCGCCTCGAACGACGACGCGCCGATCCTTTCGCTCTACGGCCCGCCGATGCGCATCGCCGCGGCGGGCGCCCAGGCCCTTTCCGGAACCGGCGCGGGCGCTTTGCCCCCTTCGTCCGCGCCCGGTGTCGGAGCCGCCCCGTCTCGATCTCCCGCGACGGACGGGGCGGCTCCGGCCATCACGCAGCCCGCCAACGACAATCGCCCGGAAGAGCCGCAAGGGCCCGCCGTCCGGCCGACCGCCGAGAACGGCGAGACGCCGAGCGGCGAAGCTGGGCACGAAGGGAGCGACGGCGGCGGCGAGCAGCCGAGCGGCGGCGAGGCCGACGGACCCCCGGGAACCGGAACGGACGAGCACGACAACGAGGACGAGGACGACGACGAAGATGAGGAGGACGAGGACGACGGGCGGGAGAAGCCCGGCGCGGCCGTCAATCGTGCGCCGGTGGTTGCGGGGCCGGTCGTGCTGCGCGCGGGGCTCGTCAACGAAGCGGTGATCATCGCTTCGGCGGACCTCCTCGTCGGCGCGTCGGATCCGGACGGCGACGCGCTGTCGGTGACGGGGCTCGAAGCCTCGTCCGGCGAGCTGAAGCTTCTTTCGCCGGGCCGCTGGCTGTTCACGCCGGCGACCGATGCGAGCGGCGAAACGGTCTTCTCCTACCGCATCGGTGACGGCCGGGCCGAGATCGAACAGGTCGCGCGCATCGACATCCGCCCGGCGAGCGCGGGCCGGGACATCGCCGGAACGGAAGGGCACGACATCCTCGTCGGCACGCCCTTCGCGGACCTCATCGACGCGCGCGGCGGCAACGACGTCGTCGAGGCGCGGGCCGGCGACGACGTCGTGTATGGCGGCGCGGGCCACGACATCATCCGCGGTGAGGCCGGCGACGACGTGTTGTTCGGCGGCGCGGGCAACGACGTCATCTTCGGCGGAACGGGCGACGACCACCTCTTCGGCGAAGCGGGCGACGACGATCTTGCCGGCGAGCAGGGCGACGACGTTCTCGCCGGTGGCGAAGGACGCGACCGCCTCGACGGCGGCGAAGGACGCGACCGCCTTCTCGGCGATGCCGGCGACGACATCCTGGAGGGCGGAGCGGGCGACGACGTGCTGATGGGCGGCGCGGGCGACGACCTCGTGTCGGGCGGCGAGGGCAACGATGTCCTCTTCGGCGAGGCGGGGAACGACCGGCTCGAAGGCGGCGCGGGCGACGACACGCTGGACGGGAATGAAGGCGACGACGTGCTCGCGGGCGACGAAGGCCGCGACGTGCTCCTGGCGGGTGCCGGGAACGACGTGGCCGATGGCGGCGAAGGCGACGACCGCATCGACGGGGGCGAGGGGGACGACGTCCTCGCTGGCGGCGCGGGCGACGACGCGATCTCCGGCGAGGCCGGCAACGACCTGATAGACGGCGGCACCGGCAACGACGTGATCGGGGCCGGCGCCGGGAACGACGAGGTGGACGGCGGCGAAGGCGCCGATCGCATCGAGGGCGAGGAGGGCTCGGACGTCCTTCTCGGCGGCGAGGGCGACGACGCGCTCGACGGCGGTGGTGGAGGCGACGTCATCCGCGGGGGCGCCGGCACGGACGTCATCGCGGCCGGTGCCGACGACGATGACGCCTTTGGCTGCGACGGCGACGACGTGGTGTCCGGCGGCGACGGCGACGACCTCGTCGACGGTGGTTCGGGCAACGACACCTTGGACGGCGGCGAGGGCGAGGATCACGTCCTCGGAGGCGATGGCGACGACATCATCGTCATTTCCTCGGACGGCGACCGCGATGTTTATTCCGGCGGCGCGGGCAGCGATACGATCGACCTCGCCGACGTCGTCTTCGACGCGACCGTCGACCTGCCGGATGGCTGGATCCAGATCGTCGGGGCCGAGCGCGACCTCGTCTTCGACCTCGAAAATGTGCGCGGCGGCCGGGGCAACGACACGCTCGTCGCGGACGAGGCGGTCAACATCATGGCCGGCGGCGCGGGGCGCGACACCTTCGTCTTCCGGCGGTTGAAGGATCTCGACAACGAGGACGGGCCCCGCGACCACATCATGGACTTCGCAGTCGGAGACCGGATCGACCTGTCGCGGTTGGGCGAAGGGCGCGACGGCTTCGCGGACGTGAAGCTCTTCTTCGCGGGCGCCGCCGGCCGGAGCTTCGACGAGATCGGTCAGGTCGTCTTCCGCCACGAGGCCATCGCCGAGGGCGACGGCATCACCGTCGTTTCGGGCAATCTCAACGACGACGGGGAGGCCGAGTTCGAGCTGGTTCTCGACGGGCGGCACGAGCTGACGGCGCAGGACTTCATCCTCGCCGCCCGGCCGGAGCCGACGCCTCCGGCCCCGCCCGCAGACTGACGCATGCAATGCCGCGCGAGCGGCGGGCGAACAGGATCAAAGGGGAGAACGACCATGACCATGCAGCAAGCGAAGATGCCGGGCGGCGGGGCGGACGAGCGGTTCGGAAGCGGCTTGAAGGGATCGATCCGGGCCCGCGTCCTGGTGGCGGGGCTCCTGGCGGCCGGGCTCGTGGTCGGCTGCGGCGGCTGGGCCGCGAGCGCCAAGCTCGGCGGCGCCGTGATCGCCCAGGGCCAGGTCGCGGTGAAGAAGCAGGTCAAGCACGTGCAGCATCGCGACGGCGGCATCGTGTCCGAGATCCTCGTGTCGAACGGCGACGCGGTGAGGCAGGGCGACGTCCTCATCCGCCTCGACGAAACGCAGACGCGGGCCGAGCTCGGCATCATCCGCTCGCAGCTGGCGGAATTCCGCGGGCGGCGCTACCGCCTCGCTGCCGAGCGTGACGGGCGCGACGCGATCGCGTTCGACGAGACCTTCGAGGCCGAGCCCGCCAATGCCCAGATCGCGAAGGGCGAGGTCCGGCTCTTCGAGAGCGGGCGCGAAATGCGGCGCAGCCAGGAGGAACAGCTGACGCTCCAGGTCGTCCAGCTCGAAGACCAGGTGCGGGGGCTGCGCGCGCAGCAGGACTCCAACGCCAAGGAGATCGCCATGGTGGAGGAGGACCTCGCCCGGCTCCGCCCCCTGGTGAAGAAGGGCCTCATCGAGACCACCAAGATCCGTGAGATGGAGCGCGACCTCGCCCGCATCCTCGGCTCGGGCGGCGAGATCGAGGCGAACGTCGCGCTGGTGCTCGGCCAAGTCGGCGAGAAGCGGCTTCGCATCCTCGAGCTCGACCAGAGCGCGCGCACCGAGGCGCAGCGGGAGCTGCGCGACATCGATGCGCGGATCGCCGAGCTGGAGGAACGCCAAGCGGCCGCCGCCGACCGCCTGTCGCGCATGGAAATGCGGGCGCCGATCTCGGGCTGGGTCAACGAGCTGACGGCCCACACGATCGGCGGCGTCGTCGCGCCCGGCGACCGGGTGATGTCGATCGTGCCGAAGACGCAAGATTTCGTGGTGGAAGCGCGGCTGAAGCCCTCCGACATCGATCAGGTGGTGCTCGGCCAGCAGGCGCGCCTGCGCTTCTCGGCCTTCAACCAGCGCACCACACCGGAAATCGCGGGCACCGTCACCGTCGTCGGCGCCGCCGCAAGCCGCGATCCGTCCACGGGCGAGACCTTCTATCTCGGGGAAGTCGCGATCTCCGGCGACATCGCGCTTCTGGGCGAGCGCCAGCTCGTGCCCGGAATGCCGGTCGAGGTCTTCTTGGCCACCGGAGACCGAAGCGCCATCTCCTACCTGGTGAAGCCCTTCACCGACCAGATGGAGAAGGCCTTCCGCGAGGAGTAGGGCTGGCGCTCGCACCGGAAACGAGGAAGTTCCCGGTTTTGCCGTCGCGGCTCGCTTGGACGGCCCAGCCGAACCGGCGACCGACGACGCCCGGCCAGGTGGCGGGCCGCGGCGCAATGGAACGAAGCCGGGCGGCGGGCGCCCGGCTTCTGCGTGTGGTCGGCTCCCGGTCTGCCGGTCGGGTCAGTTGGCGGAAGGGACCGAAACGGGGGTCGCCGCGGCCGCGTCGCCGGGGTCCCCGCCGGCGTTGGCGTCGGCCCAGCTCTTCACCAGCTCGTCGTAGTTGACGGTGATCGGCTGTTCCTTCTCGTTCTCGACCTTGGGCTGGGGCGCGAGCGTGCCGTTGGCCTTGGCCTGCTCGACCCAGTACTCCATGTCGTGCTCTTCGTTGAGCTTGGGGCCGATGTCGCCCTGGACGCCGGCGCGCTCGAGGCGCTGCATGACCTTTTCCTGCTCGGCGCAGAGCGAGTCCATGGCCTCCTGCGGGGTCTTGTCGCCGGCCGCCGCGTCGCCGATCGCCTGCCACCAGAGCTGGGCGAGCTTCGGATAGTCGGGAACGTTGGTGCCGGTCGGCGACCACTGGACGCGGGCCGGAGAGCGGTAGAACTCGACGAGGCCGCCGAGCATCGGCGCGCGGTCCGTGAAGCTCTGGTGGCGGATCGTCGACTCGCGCACGAAGGTGAGGCCGACATGGCTCTTCTTCACGTCGACTGTCTTGGAGTTGACGAACTGCGCGTAGAGCCAGGCCGCCTGCGCGCGGTCGACCGGGGTCGACTGCATCAGGGTCCAGGAACCGACGTCCTGGTAGCCGAGCTTCATGCCCTCCTTCCAGTAGACGCCGTGCGGCGAGGGGGCCATGCGCCACTTCGGCGTGCCGTCCGCGTTCACCACCGGCAGGCCGTCCTTCACCATGTCGGCGGTGAAGGCGGTGTACCAGAAGATCTGCTGGGCAACCTCGCCCTGGGCCGGCACGGGGCCGGATTCGGAGAAGGTCATGCCCTGCGCTGCGGGAGGCGCGTAGGCCTTCATCCAGTCGAGGTACTTGGTGATGGAGTAGACCGCGGCCGGGCCGTTGGTGTCGCCGCCGCGCGCCACGCACGAGCCGACGGGGCGCGAGTTCTCGTCGACGCGGATGCCCCACTCGTCGACCGGCTTGCCGTTCGGAATGCCCTTGTCGCCGTTGCCGGCCATGGACAGCCAAGCGTCGGTGAAGCGCCAGCCGAGCGAGGGATCCTTCTTGCCGTAGTCCATGTGGCCGTAGACGGCCTTGCCGTCGATCTGGCGGCCGGTGAAGAACTCCGCAATGTCCTCGTAGGCCGACCAGTTGACCGGCACGCCGAGGTCGTAGCCGTACTTGGCCTTGAACTCGGCCTTGTTGGTCTCGTCGTTGAACCAGTCGTAGCGGAACCAGTAGAGGTTGGCGAACTGCTGGTCGGGCAGCTGGTAGAGCTTGCCGTCCGGCGCCGTCGTGAAGGACGTGCCGATGAAGTCGGCGAGGTCGAGGCCGGGATTGGTCGCGTCCTTGCCCTCGCCGGCCATCCAGTCGGTGAGGTTGCGCACCTGCTTGTAGCGCCAGTGGGTGCCGATGAGGTCGGAGTCGTTCACGTAGGCATCGTAGATGTTCTCGCCCGACTGCATCTGCGTCTGCAGCTTCTCGACGACGTCGCCTTCGCCGATCAGATCGTGGGTGATCTTGATGCCGGTGATGGCGGTGAAGGCCGGGGCGAGGACCTTCGACTCGTATTCATGCGTGGTGATGGTTTCGGAGACGACCTTGATCTCCATGCCCGCGAAGGGCTTGGCGGCGTCGATGAACCACTGCATCTCCTTTTCCTGGTCGGCGCGCGACAGCGCCGACTGGTCCTTGATCTCGGCGTCGAGGAAGGACTTCGCCTCCTCCATGCCGGCAAAGGCGGGGCTCGCCGCCCAGACCAGCGCGAGCGCCGCGCCGGACATCAGAACACGGGTCTTCATCGCAGGTGTCTCCTCCCAGAGAACGGTCGGGCCGACCGGTTTCGAACCCGTTTCGCGCGCCGATCGGCCGTGGGCGCGGGTGGGTGTTCAGCGCCGCCTCACACGAGGCGGAAGACGAGGATCGCGTAGAGGACGCAGACGACCAGCGCGTAGGCGAGCGGCATCTCGGTCAGCCAGAGCCAGCCGAGGCAGATGAAGGCCGAACCGAGGAGCGACAGGAACAGGCGGTCGCCGCGCGTCGTCTCGAAGCGCAGGATGCCGTAGCGCGGCCCCCCGCCGGGTGAGGCCCATTCCCAGACGCCCATGGCGGCGATCAACGCGGCGATCGTCAGGAAGAAGGCGACGGTCGGCCAGGTCCAGGCCATCCAGGAGAAATCGAGCATCTCACACTCTCCCCAGGGCGAAGCCCTTGGCGATGGTGTTGCGGACGAACTCTTGCGTTCGTGTCATCTCACACTCTCCCCAGGGCGAAGCCCTTGGCGATGTAGTTGCGTACGAACCAGATGACGATCGCGCCGGGGATGATGGTGAGGACGCCGGCGGCGGCCAGGACGCCCCAGTCCATGCCCGAGGCCGAGACGGTGCGCGTCATGATCGCCGAGATGGGCTTGGCGTCGGTGACGGTGAGTGTTCGCGCGATGAGCAGCTCGACCCAGGAGAACATGAAGCAGAAGAAGGCCGCGACGCCGATGCCGCTCGCGATCAGCGGCATGAAGATCTTGAAGAAGAAGCGCGGGAAGGAATAGCCGTCGATATAGGCGGTTTCGTCGATCTCCTTCGGAACGCCCGACATGAAGCCTTCGAGGATCCAGACCGCGAGCGGCACGTTGAACAAGCAGTGCGCGAGGGCCACCGCGATATGCGTGTCGATGAGGCCGAAGGCCGAGTAGAGCTGGAAGAAGGGCAGGGCGAAGACCGCGGGCGGCGCCATGCGGTTGGTCAGGAGCCAGAAGAACAGGTGCTTGTCGCCGAGGAACCGGTAGCGCGAGAAGGCGTAGGCCGCCGGCAGCGCCACTGCGACCGAGATCACCATGTTCATCAGGACGTAGATGATCGAGTTGACGTAGCCCATGTACCAGGAGGGATCGGTGAAGATCACCTCGTAGTTGCGCAAGGTCGGGTTCGCCGGGATCAACGTGAAGCTCGACAGGATCTCGGTGTTCGTCTTGAAGCTCATGTTGACGAGCCAGTAGATCGGCAGGAGCAGGAAGACGATGTAGAGGATCGGGATCAGGGCCTTCGGGCGGAAGCGCCCGGAGGCCTGCCGCGTGCGCGCCTTAATCGCGGCTTCCGAATGGAGGGCCGGGGGTAGAGCGTCGGCGCCGGTTCTGGCGCCGATGTCGGTCGTAGTCACTGCGCGCCCTCCCGGTTTGCCCGGTCGGTACCGGCATTGGTCATGACGGTGTAGAAGACCCAGGACATCAGGAGGATGATCAGGAAGTAGATCAGGCTCATCGCCGCCGCCGGACCGAGGTCGAACTGCCCGACCGCCATCTTCACGAGATCGATCGACAGGAAGGTCGTGGTGTTGCCCGGGCCGCCGCCGGTGACGACGAAGGGCTCGGTGTAGATCATGAAACTGTCCATGAAGCGCAGGAGCACCGCGATCAGGAGGACGCGCCCCATCTTGGGCAGCTGGATGAAGCGGAAAACGGCCCAGCGCGAGGCGCCGTCGATCTTGGCGGCCTGGTAGTAGGCGTCGGGGATCGAGACGAGGCCGGCATAGCAGAGAAGGACGACGAGGCTCGTCCAGTGCCAGACGTCCATGACGATCAGCGTCACCCAGGCGTCGACCGGGTCCTGGACGTAGTTGTAGTCGAGGCCAAGGCTTGCCAGCGTGCGGCCGAGAAGGCCGATGTCGGTGCGCCCGAAGACCTGCCAGATCGTGCCGACGACGTTCCAGGGGATCAGGAGCGGCAGCGCCATCAGGACGAGGCAGACCGAGACCCAGACGCCCTTCTTCGGCATGGCGAGCGCGACGAGGATGCCGAGCGGCACCTCGATCGCCAGGATCACGGCGGAGAAGGCGAGGTTGCGCAGGAGGGCCGCGTGGAAGCGGTCCGAGGTCAGCGTGTCCACGAACCAGTCGGTGCCGGCCCAGAAGAACTCGTTGTTGCCGAAGGTGTCCTGCACCGAATAGTTCACCACCGTCATCAGCGGGATCACCGCGGAGAACGCGACGAGGAGGAGAACGGGGAGAACCAGGAACCAGGCCCGGTTGTCGAAGGTCTTGTTCATGCGGGCCTCCGCTCGACGAGCCAGGAATCGGCGTAGAGGTTGAGGGCGGCGGGATCGAAGGCGGCGTCGGCCTCCGCCGGCACGGGCGTGCCCTCCGGCAGCACCGAGACGAGCTTCTCCCCGAAGAGGCGGGCGCGCACGACGCGCTCGTGGCCGACGTCCTCGACGCGCTCGACGCTCACCGGCAGGCCGGTGCCGCGCGGCACCAGCGTCACGAATTCCGGGCGGATGCCGAGCTCCAGCCGGCCGGCGCGGCCTGCCCCGTCTATGGCGCCGGGCAGGGCGATCCGCGCCTCGCCGAGAACCGCCGCGCCGTTCTCGACGCGGCAGGGGAGGACGTTCATGCCGGGCGAGCCGATGAAGTAGCCGACAAAGGTGTGGCGCGGCCGGTCGAACAGCTCCTCGGGCGTGCCGATCTGCACGACCTCGCCCTCGTACATGACGACGACCTTGTCGGCGAAGGTGAGTGCCTCGGTCTGGTCGTGGGTGACGTAGACCATCGTCATGCGCGACTGGCGGTGGAGGTCCTTCAGCTGCGAGCGCAGCTGCCACTTCATGTGCGGGTCGATGACCGTCAGCGGCTCGTCGAAGAGGATGGCGTTGACCTCCGAGCGCACGAGGCCGCGGCCGAGCGAGATCTTCTGCTTCTCGTCGGCGGTGAGGCCGCGCGCCTTGCGGTTCGCCTTCGCCTCGAGGCCGAGGCGAGCAAGCATGTCGGACACGCGGCTGCGGATCTCGCCCGCCGGCAGGCGGCGGTTGCGCAAGGGGAAGGCGAGGTTCTCCGCGACCGTCATCGTGTCGTAGACGACGGGAAACTGGAAGACCTGCGCGATGTTGCGCGCTTCGGGCGTCAGGCGCGTCACGTCCTTCTCGTCGAAGCGCACCTGGCCCTCCGAGGGGGTGAGAAGGCCGGACATGATGTTGAGGAGCGTCGTCTTTCCGCAGCCCGAGGGACCGAGAAGCGCGTAGGCCCCGCCCTCCTCGAACGCGTGGTCGACCTCGCGCAGGGCGTAGGTGCCGGCCTTCGCGAGTTCGGGCGTGTAGGCGTGGCGGATGTGGTCGAGCCGGATGCGCGCCATCTCTGTCTCCTCACGCCGCCGAAGGGGTGGATGCGCAAGCCTGCGCCGCGCGGCCGTTGGACGAAAAGACCAGCATGTCGTCCGGCTCGAACTCCAGCTCGATCGGATCGCCCGCCTCGACGCGGTGGACGCCGCGCAGGAGCGCGACGAGGCTGGTCTCGTCCCAGTCGACGTGGAGGAAGCTCTGCGAGCCCGTGACCTCCGAAAGGACGATGCGCCCTTTCAGCCGCGTCGCCTCCGGCCGGCCGCTCCAGGGCCGCAGCACGTGCGGGCGGATGCCGATCTGCCAGGGGCCATCCTGTAAGTCGGCAAATCGCTGCGGGACCGCCACGCGGAAGCCGGACGTCGAGGCGAAGACGGCGCCGCGCTTTTCCAGCGACAGGACGTTCAGCGGCGGGTCGGAGAAGGTACGGGCGGTGAGGAGGTCGGCGGGGCGGCGGTAGACGTCCGCCGTCGGTCCGACCTGCGTGACGCGGCCTTGCGAGAGGGTGATCGTGGTGCCGCCGAGAAGCAGCGCCTCGTGCGGCTCTGTGGTGGCGTAGACGAAGATCGCGCCGATCTGCGCGAAGATCCGCGGCAGCTCCTCGCGAAGCTCCTCGCGCAGCTTGTAATCGAGGTTGGCGAGCGGCTCGTCCAGAAGCACGAGGTCGGCGTTCTTGACGATGGCGCGAGCGATCGCGGTGCGCTGCTGCTGGCCGCCGGACAGGTTCAGCGGCGTGCGGTCGAGATAGGGCTCAAGCTTGAGGAGGGCGGCCGCCTGGCGCACGGCCGCGTCGATCTCGGCTTTTCCGATGCCCTTCAGGTGCATCGGCGAGGCGATGTTCTCGTAGACCGTCATCGCGGGGTAGTTGATGAACTGCTGGTAGACCATGGCGACGTTGCGCCGGCGCACAGGCACGCCGGTAACATCCGCCCCGTCCATGCGGATGCGCCCGGCTGTCGGCTGGTCGAGCCCGGCCATCAGCCGCATGAGGCTGGTCTTGCCGGCCAGCGTCGGGCCGAGCAGGACGTTGAGGCTGCCGCGCGCAAGCGTCAGCGACACGTCGGAGATATGGGTCTCGCCGCCGACGGATCGGCTGACGTCATCGAGTTCCAGCACGTCTTCCTCCCCGACGCGCCGCCTTATTGCTTCAGGCGGCCATCAGCCTTTCCCGCACGCGTTGCGCGACGTAATCCTCCAGCGCCTCGGCCTCCTCCGCCGAGAAGCGCAGGCCGAGCTTGGAGCGCCGCCACAGGATGTCGTCGGCGCTGCGCGCCCATTCCTGGTCGATCAGCCAGTCCACTTCGGCGGCGAAGAGCCCGTGGCCGAAAGCGCGGCCGAGCGCGCCGCTCCGCGCGAAACGCCGCGCATCCGTGCCGTAGGCGCGCACGAGCCGCCGCCGGGTGACGGCGTCGAGCTCGGGCGCCTGCCTGCCGAGCTCGGCTTCCAAGCCATCCGCCCCATCCAGCGCGAAGTCGCCGCCGGGAAGCGGCGCCTCGCCCGTCCAGGAGCCGCCCTTGCGGCCGAGCCTGCTCTCGATGCGCTCCAGCACCTCCTCGGCTAGGACGCGATAGGTGGTGATCTTGCCGCCGAAGCCGTGCAGCACCGGCGCGCCGGCCCCGTCCTCGAGCGTCAGGACGTAGTCGCGCGTCGCCTCCTGCGCCTTGCTCGCGCCGTCGTCGAAGAGCGGGCGCACGCCCGAATAGGTCCAGACGATGTCGGCCTTCGTGACCGGCACCTTCAGGTACTCGCTGACGGCGGCGAGGAGGTAGTCGGTCTCCTCCGGCGTGATCGCCGCCTGGCCCGGGTCGCCCTCGTAGTCGCGGTCGGTGGTGCCGACGAGCGTGAAGTCGTCCTCGTAGGGGATGGCGAAGATGATCCGGCCGTCGGCATTCTGGAAGATATAGGCCCGGTCGTGGTCGAAGAGGCGGCGCGTGACGAGGTGCGAGCCCTGGACGAGGCGCACGTGCCGCGCCTCGTTGCGGCCCATCGCGCCGCGGATCACCTCGTCCACCCAGGGGCCGCCCATGTTGACGAGGAAGCGCGCGCCGACCTCGCGCTCGGCTCCGCCGTCGGCGTCGCGCAATGTCAGGCGCCAGCGGCCGTTCTCGGCCCGGGCGCCAACGAGGCGGGTGCGAACGAAAATGTCGGCGCCGCGCGCCGCCGCGTCGCGGGCGTTGAGAACGACGAGGCGGGCATCGTCGACGCGCGCGTCGGAATATTCGAAGCCCTTGGAGAACGTGTTTTTCAGCGGCGTGCCGAGCGGGCCGGTCAGGTCGACGCTGGTCGTTCCCGGCAGGTTCCGCCGGCCGCCGATGTGGTCGTAGAGGAACAGGCCGAGGCGCAGCATCCAGGCGGGGCGCAGGCCCTCGTGGTGGGGCAGGATGAAGCGCAAGGGGCGCACGATGTGGGGCGCGATGCGCCAGAGCACCTCGCGCTCCTTCAGCGCGTGGCGCACGAGGCGGAACTCGTAGTGCTCCAGGTAGCGCAGGCCGCCATGGACGAGCTTGGTGGACCAGGAGGAC
>CANJKV010000020.1 GCA_947474855.1 Aurantimonadaceae bacterium
CGATTACGCTAAGTGGTCCTCCGTGAAGTAGGCTTTTGAGCCTTTGGAGGATGCCGAGAATGCCGAGGAAGAAGCCGAGCCCGGAAGAGATCGTCGCCAAGCTGCGGCAGGTGGACGTTCTCGTGTCGCAGGGTCGCCCAGTTGCCGAAGCGGTGCGCACGATCGGCGTGACGAGCTTCACCTACTATCGCTGGCGCAAGGAGTATGGCGGGCTGAAGGTCGACCAGGTGAAGCGGCTGAAGGAGCTCGAGAAGGAGAACGAGCGGCTGCGCAAGGCCGTGTCGGACCTGACGCTGGAGAAGCTGATCCTGAAAGAGGCTGCATCGGGAAACTGGTGAGCCCCGCCCGGCGTCGCAGATGCATCGAGCACGTCATGAAGAAGTATGGCGTGAAGGAGCGTTTGGCGTGCCGGGTCCTGGGGCAGCACCGGTCAACACAGCGCAAGGCGCCCAAGGGGCGATCTGACGATGCGGCGCTGACGGCCGACATCATCGAGTTGGCGACGCAGCATGGACGCTACGGATATCGTCGGATCACGGCCTTGCTTCGCGAGGCTGGCTGGCTCGTGAACGTAAAGCGCGTCGAGCGCATCTGGCGGCAGGAAGGCCTGAAGGTGCCGGCCAAGCAGCCCAAGCGCGGCCGGCTCTGGCTGAACGACGGCTCGTGCGTTCGGCTTCGGCCGGAGCGACCCAACCACGTCTGGTCCTATGACTTCGTGGAGGATCGCACCCATAATGGCCGCAAGTTCCGCATGCTGAACATCGTCGATGAGTTCACCCGCGAGTGCCTGTGCATCCGGATCGATCGGAAGCTGAAATCCTCGGACGTCATCGACGTCTTGTCGGATCTGTTCATCCTGCGTGGTGTGCCGGGTCACATCCGCTCCGACAACGGTCCCGAGTTCATCGCCAAGGCGGTTCGCGAGTGGATCACGGCGGTCGGCGCCAGGACCGCCTTCATCGAGCCAGGCTCACCTTGGGAGAACGGCTATTGCGAGAGCTTCAACTCCAAGCTCCGGGACGAACTCCTGAACGGTGAGATCTTCTACAGCCTCGCCGAGGCCCGGATCGTCATTGAAGGCTGGCGGCAGCACTACAACACGCGACGCCCACATTCCGCCCTCAGCTACAAACCGCTGGCACCAGCCGTCGTGCCGTGGCCGGCTGCGCCACCCCAACCCGCTTCGCCGGCCACCTCAAACGTCGCCGACAAGCCAACCATGCATTAGATTTGAACCGGGCCACCTAACGGGGGCAGGCCAAGCCTTCGGCCCGTCATGTGCGACCTGAAGGTAACGTTTCGGTAAGCACATGTTGCATCTCATATCAGGCGATGCTGGTCTCCCGCACAGATTTGGCTTATGTTGCGAATGTCCTGGTGCACGGAAGTGCGTTCGGCTTCAGCTGACTTGATAGTCAGCTGGATCCGCCTCAGATGCAGGCGGGCAGATCGAGCGTGGACTTCCCGGCGCCGTTGGGGCCGATGCCCGCTCCTTCTGTGAGCGGCAAAACCTCGATAGCAAGCCGTGGTCGTCTCGGCCGAGGCAACCGCTCCACACGCGAGCGGGCATATGAGCGAGGTGCCTTCTAAGCGAATGCACCTCGCTCATTTCCTTTAACAACGCCGCAATTTCCGAGGCTGACCCTCATAGAGTGACCGCTCTCATCCCGCGGAACGTCGGTTCCGTCGGCAGGCAAAGCCGAGTAGGCAAGAGCGGATCGCTGGAGCCGATCACCTTTAGCGAGTTGAAGAAGCGGCGGACACAGACCCGAAGCCTACGACGTTTATCCGACTGGCCACTGACTCCCAAAGCTGTGGACGCCGCTGGGGACTGTCTCGCAAGCGTCGAAGGGCTAGGATGACTACGCCCGGCATTTCCCTGCGGGCGGCGTGCACCAAGCCTTCACAGCCGCTGTTCATCGTCCATCCCGAGTGGGGATCACGATCAGGTCGTCTATGGCCGTTGACGCGAAGCTGGCGGCCGAACAAAGCACGTGGCTCCAGGTCTTCCTGAGGAGGGCGGCGTGACCAACGGTGCCACGGACGATCTCCGCGACTTTTCTCTTTTCACTCACGAGTTCGATCCTGTGAGCAAAACGGAAAATCCAAAAGGGCCGGTCGGCCGGCGGAAGGCGCCGCTAATGTCGTGCGTCCCGTCGACGAGCTTGGCCTGGCTGGCCGAGGCGCACCTCGACGGCCACCGGAAATACGGGCGCCTCAACTGGCGGCAGGATCCGATCCGGATAACCGACTATTTGGACGCCCTCGACCGCCACCTCTTGGCTTTCGCGGAAGGGGAGCGGTGCTCTCCGGACAGCGGGTTGCCGCACCTGGCGCACATCATGGCAGGCGCGAGCATCCTTCTCGATGCCAAGGCCTGCGGGACGCTGATCGACGACAGGACCGAAGGCCGGCCGGACGCGTTCGCGGCGGTGCAGGCGGACGTCCTGGAGATCAGGGATCGCCGGACGGTCTGACGTCTACCTGCCGATCCACAGGTAGGCGCGAAAGAGATTCTTGCCCCGGCGGCCCTCGATCGGCCGCTCCGGCTTCTCCGAGAGTTTGCGGAGCGTCGACACGTCCACGGTGAGGTCCTTCACCATCCTGTCTGCCACCTCCTTCCGCTTTTTCATGAGGCTGTAGACCTCCTCGGGAGGGCGCGGCTTGATCTTGGCCTTGCGTTCGGCTTCGGCCTTCTTCCATCCTTCCCGACGACGCTTGCGGCCCGCCTTGAGACGGTCCTTGAGTTCCTTTTCCACGTAGCACCCGCTTCACCTGGAGACCGACCGCATCATTCCTGTTCCGACGCGGTCGGTCACCCTCGCCATGGCCGAGCGTGCGACGGCTTCCGGATCGGGTTGCCCCCCTTTGCTGCGACACCTATCCATGTCCGGAAAGGCTTCCGACGGCCGCAAATGTTCACTATATGTTCTGGATGGTGATTGATCCATGCTGAGCACCCTTGCACGACTGACGCTGACGGCGACGTCGATCGCTCCCGTCAGCATCACCTATGCGTGGGTGTCCTTCTACCAGGGCGCCCATGTGGTCGCGGCCGTGTCGCTGTCGGTCGCGATCGTCCTCGTGATCGTCTGCGTCTTGCTCCTGCGGTACGTCAGGACGCAGGCGGAGGCACTCCGCTTCAAGGCGCAGTCTCTGGAGCCGGCCGATGGCGAGAACATCGGCTTCATGCTGCTCTACCTTCTTCCGCTCTTCACCGACCGGATCGACACGCTGAACTGGGAGCTGTGGATCCCGCTGATCGGCATCTTTTCCGTGGTGGTCGGCACGGGATACGGGTATCACTTCAACCCGCTGCTCGGCCTGCTCCGCTGGCATTTTTACAAGGTCACGTCGGAAGACGGCGTGACCTACGTCCTCATCACGAAGAAGCACCTGCGCACCGCTTCCGGCGTGCACCGGGTCGCGCAGCTGACCGAATACATCCTCATCGATCTGGAAGGATAGCAGATGACGAGCCTTCTGGCCTTATGCAAGCCGCAAAACGGGCCTGTGACGGTCAAGAGGATCGAGATCTCCCAGCCCGTCCAGAACGTGATCGGCGGGATCTTCCAGCAGCAGGCCAGTGCCTTTCTGGCCGATGTGGAGGACGAGATCGCGTTCGGCGGCGACTACAAGCCGGACGCCGACGAAATCCTCGTCCTGGAGGCGCCGGGAGAGATCGAGCTGATGAAGGCGGCCGTCGACAACCCTATCGCGCTCGACACCGTCAACGCCGGCAACTTCGCGAACGAACCGATCAAGGGCGTGTTCGTGGTGGTCGGAGAGGGCGAGAACAGGCGCTACCTGATCCAGTCGTTCACCGCACAGCAGATCCTATCCCGGAACAGCCTCGCCCTGATCTTCCAGAACAACACCTTCCGCGAGCTGAGCGAGCCGTCCTTCACCCTCGACAGCAAGCTCGTGGCGATCGCCGAGAACGGGCGGCTGAAGTTCAAGAGCTTCCACTTCCTGAAGCGGATCTTCGTGCTGGAGAACGTCTATCGGGAGGCCAGCGACCAGCAGGTCGAGGCGTTCTGCGGGCATGCCAGCCTCGCCGTGGCGAACGTCGATGCGATCAAGGCGAACTCGAACCAGATCGTCCGCCGTCTCATCCACGCGGTGCAGACGTCCAACGTGCTCGACAGGGCGACCGTCGCCACCATCCAGACGACGGCGACGAGCCTTGGCGTGGCGCTGACGGTGGAGAACGGGCGCATCGTAGTTCCCACCGATCGTCAGCAACTCAAGGAGCTGCTGCGCTTCCTCGACGATGCGATCTACGAGGGCCCCCTGAGCGCGCAGCGCCTTCTCGCCAATTCGAAGCGGCCGTTCGGCGTCGCCACCTGAACAACCTGCGGAGCCGGCCGTCGCAACCGCCGGTCCCGCACGATCCAGTTTCACACGAGCACCCGTCCGTATCGAAGATGATCATCGCAACGCCGCCGGGAAGGTGGACGGGGGACGATCATACGATGTCGGACGACACGCTGACCGGCCACGTCGTGCTCAGCGGCTACGCCAGCCGCCTCTACGACGAGGCCCTCGAAGGGTGGACGCGGATCGAGAAGCGCGTCCTCGATAACAGCGGGGAGCAGCGGGCCGAGTGCTTGTGGCTGAACCCGGTCTGCGCCGAGGCGGCCGATTCAGGAGAGGTCCGGCAGCTCAGCCTCTTCTGATCACTCGTCGCCGAAGGCGGAATAAACGCCCTTCGGCGCCACCCCCGGGCACGCCTCCCACGCCGACGACCACGACACCCTCCCGGCGTCGAGGTCGAAGATCCCGAACGGCCGCCCCCGGACCTTGCCGACCGCGATCCCCTCGACGACGCCGGCGGGCCCGAGCCTGGCGCTGCCGATCTCTGCCGTCGTCGTGAACGCACAGGCGGGCTCGGCGTCGAGGACCTGTGGGTGGTATGCCGCCCACAACACGCGCCAGGCGTCGGGGGCAGATAGCTGGATAGTCAGCTCGCAGACGAGGCGGCCGCAGTCGGCGGAATAGCGGCCGGCATAACGGTCGTCGGCGGCAGCGGGCAGCGCGAGGGCGCAGAGAAGGGTGGCGAGGATGGCTCGCATGGCGGTCTCCGGTGTCGGGGTGTCATGACGGCGGGTCAGCGCCGTGATCAGCTCTCGCATCTCGCCGGCGACGACCTCCGCCGCGGCGATCGGCTCGATGCGCTTCTCCTCGCGCTCGGCCGGCGTCAGCGCGTCGTCGCCGGCGAGGAGGTCGCGCACGGTGAAGCTGCCGGCGGCGACGTCGCGGACTAGCGCGAGGAGAAGGGGCGACGGCACGGTCACGCGTTGTCCTCTGGTTTCTTGTCGGCGATGGCCTGCAGCCGCTCGACCACGGAGTCGGGCAGGCCCTCGGCCGAGACCGTCATCCGCAAGTCGCGCAGGATCCGGATGCCGCGCTCGCCGGCGATATGCAGCAGCCCGGCCAGGTCGGTATCGAGGACGTAGCAGGCCATCTTGGTGCTTGTCCCGCCCTTGGCCTACAGCCGCACGACGGCAGCCGGCACATCGGCGGGCGGCTCATCGAAGGCGAGGTCGAGCCACGTCTTCCGGCTCAGCTCCCGGACCCGCCGCCGCTCCTCGTCCCGGTAGGTCACGGTCCGCCTCCGCGCATGCGCTGGACCCGCAGCGCTACCGCTTCGTCGGCCTCGGTCGGGCCCGTTTCCATCCGCTCGGCGAGGAGGCGCTGCGCCAGGGCCTCGCCGGCATCGGCACGGCGGCGGAGGCGGATCGCATCGAGGGCCGCGAGCGCACCGGCCCGCGCATTCCGGCGGACTGCAGCGGCCTCCGTCAGCGACAGGCCGAGGCGGCCGGCGAGGTCGGTCCAGCCGCCGTCGCCGTCGAGCCAGCGGTCGATGTCGTTGAGTTCGGTCGCGTCGCTCATATCCGTGCTCCGTCAGATCCTCAGTGTCCAGGCGCTCCACCCGTCGTGCTCTGCCGCTCGCTCCCAGACGCGCAGGCCCAATCCCTCCTCGGCGACGACGATCAGCCGCAGGTCCGCCGTGCGCTTCCAGCCGTCGATCAGATCGAGCAGGTCGAGCACCGGCTCGCGGTCGTCGAAGACGTGCACCACGGCCTCCGGAGGGGTCTGCGTCGAGCGATCCAACGCGATCGCCACCTCGACGAGCCCGAGGTCGCGCAGGCGGGCGCCGGCGTCGGCGAGAGGAAGCCGGCCCTTCCGCCAGTCCGCGACGGCATCGAGGGCTGCCGAGATCCGCCGCATCTCCCGCGTTCGTGCTTCCCGATCGCTGCGCACGTCCTCCGCAGCCGCGGCGGCGAGCGCCTGCACCGCTTCGGCGTCGACGGTTGAGGTGCGGCCGTCGCGTTGGCGAGGGTCGACGCCGGCCGAGATCGCCAGCGCTTCGATGTCCCGGCCCGTCTCCATCGTCGATCCGAGGCGGCGGGCATAGAGGAGGGTCGTCGATGCCGGGCAGCCGCGTAGCCATAGCGCGAGAACGGTGGTGTCGAGCCGGGACATGCCGCTCACGGCTTCCATCCTCCCGACAGCTCTTTCTCGTCCTCCTCATCGGTCCACAGCCGGCCGGCCGACGCCGGAAGGCCGAAATCCTCCGGGCTCTCTAACGCGTGCTCGATCGTGGCGCCGGTGTATTCCGGCCGGCGGCGGACCTCGACGACGAGGCGGCCGTCGAAAGCGGGGTTCTCGTGCTCCCACCAGCCGTGCTTTCCGAAGCCGCCCTTGCGTTCGTAGTATCCGCGGGGATTTGCCAGGATGCGGGTAGGACCAATCCAGTAGTCCTGGGGCACGTGGACGTGGCCGTGGATCCAGACGTCAGGCGCATGGCGCAGGATCAGATCTTCGAGGTCGCTCGCATAAGCCGCGTCGAGGTGACCGCGCTTGATGCGTGGCGACAGGCTCCGGCGCGACGGCGCATGGTGCGTCACGACGACGGTCGGGCCGTCGTGCAGCGTCGAGAGGACGGACTCGATGGCGGCGCGGTGCAGGTCGTGGATGCCGGCGAAGGATGCCGGGGACGCCCACTGCTGGCGATGGTGGATCCGGCGGAAATCCGTCAGGTATTCGAGCGCTGTGTTCTGCGCCCGCCAGGCGTCGTCCGTCAGCTCGTAGTCCGTCCAGAGCGTGGCGCCGACGAAGCGGGTGCCGCCGATCACGACGGACTGTCCGGCGTCCAGGAGGTGGACGTTCGTCAGCGACGTCTTCCGGAGGAAGCGGCGGGCGCTCTTCGCCAGGTCGGACCCGTAGAAGTCGTGATTGCCCGGGACGAGCACGACGGGGATATCGCGGGGCAGATGGCGCTCGAGCCACAGGCGCACCTGGCCCTCGAGCTTGCCGCCGATGTCGCCCGCCAGGACGAGGACGTCCGCCTCGACGCCCTGCTCGAGGGCGTAGCGCATGACGTCGACGTGCAGATCGGACAGGATCCAGAGCTTGGTCATCGGCGCTTCCCTCGCTGCGTCCGGTAGGCGGCTGAAGCCGAAATCCGGAAGGAGTTCTCTTCTACCACACGGTGGTTGCTACTGGCTTCACAAGAAAGATCGAAGTCGAGCTGTTCTGCGATCAGAGGCGGCGCCGGCAGGACCGGACGGCGCTTCTGGCTGCGCTCGTCGAGCATGCGAAGGAGCCGCGCCGCCGCCTCTCCGCGGTCGTAGCCCTCCGTCATGCGGGCCCCCGCATCCGCTCTACGACGAGCTGCATCGCGGCGATGCCGAGGATCCGGCGGCCGTCGGCGTCGAGCTGAGACCACACCGCGATCGCTTGGTGGGCGAGTTCTGTGATGGGGATTCCCTCTGCAGCTTCGATCGCTTCGAGCCGGGCGAGGACGTCACGGGGAAGCGCCAGGATCATTGACGCACCGCCGAGCGCTCGCGCAGGTCGACCGTTGCCTCGACCGCGGTGCGCAGCTTGCGCAGCGATCCGCCGCCCCAGACCCGTCCGATCACCTCCAGCTCGTCGGGCGCCAGCTCGCCGAGCATGTCGACGGGCACGCCGCGCTCCAGCGCAAGGGCGTCCAGCATCTGGCCTGCGAGGGCAGGCAGGTGCTCGATTGTCGGTGTCGGCATGCGGAGGATGCGGAATCGGTCTCGGAGAGGCTCGGGGATGGTCGACAGGTCGTTGGCGGTCGCCAGGAACGAGACCATCGAGAGATTCGCCGTCGCCTCGAGCGCCGTCTCGAAATACGCGGCGGCGCTGTGCTGCTCGAGCATCGGCAGGAGGGAATGCACCAGGCTGCCGTTGTGCGGCGACTGGCCCGACTTCTCCAGCTCGTCGAGGACTACGACGGGGTTTGCCTTTCCCGACGTGCGGATCAGCTCGAGCGGCGTCGATGCACGGCGCGACGACCATTGCGCCGGGGTGCCGCCGAAGGACCCGTCGGCCACAGATGCGCAGGGATAGACGATCGAGGGCAGGCCGAGGTAGCCCGCGATCGACGTCAGGAGGCGCGTCTTGCCGCTGCCCGGTTCGCCGACGAGAAGGGTCGGGCGCAGGCGGGCCGGCTTGCCGACTCGAAGATCGCCGAGGATGCGCTCGACGACCTCGCGGGCATGCGGCCAGCCGACCGACAGGTCCTCCGCGATCACGGCCGGATCCTTGGCGACAATGAGGGGCGTGTTGTGCCCGCGGATCGTCTCGAAGCTCTTCGCCAAGGCGCGGCTGTCGGCCGTCGTTCCCTCCGGAATCTTCTTCAGGACGACGAGGTATGGTCGGCGCTCGTGACGCGCCGCCCGGCGCTTCTCCTCCTCCTGCCGGCGGGCCTGCTGGTCGGCCTCGTCGATGTAATGCTCCATCAGGTCGATGTCCGCGGGCGGATTGGGGTCGGGCTGCGGCTTGCGCACCTCGACGATCTGCGCCACCGGATGCGCCAACTTGACCAGCGCCGGACCCTTCAGCTGCCCCTCGGCCGCGGCTTGCGCTGCATCGACCCGTCCGGACCAGAAGTCGTGCTCGGCAATGCGGACGGTGAGGACGCGCAGCTCGTCGAATCCCAACTCCAGGATGATGTCCTGGTAGGCCAGGACCCAGGCGTTCGCGTCGTCGAGGTGCGGAAACGAACCGGATCCGAGCGCCGTTCGGTATGCGATGGCGTGGAGATCGTCGTCGAGGGAGTGGCGCTCGAGCAGCCAGCGGCGGGCGTCGCGAGCGCCGAACACGGCCGCGTACCATGCAGCGCGGTCGACGAGCGGTTCGCAGACGACGCTGTCGCGGTCCGTGCACAGACGCCAGAGACGCACGGCGGTCCCGTGCTCCGGGGCAACGCCCAAGTAATCGAGGGCTCGACGGACTTCATCCGGCAGGTCGAGGCCGGACGACTTGGCGACGTAGAGCCCGATGTCGGCGAGGAGGTCGTCGCGGAGCGGGGGGTAGCCGCGCATCAGTTCGCCGGGCGACGGCGGACGGGTGAGGCGAACGCCAGCGATCTCGTTGGCGCGCTTCTCGCCGGCGTCGATGAAACGCGATGCCGAAAACTTCAGGGTCTCAGCGTCAAAATTCCACGCAAACTTGCTGCCGGGCATGTGGAGAGCTTCCCTCGCTGCGTCCACGATGCGCCAGAAGACGCTGTGCGGAACGAGGGAGACCCTAGCCGATAATCCTTAGGAAACCAGTCGCTAATCCTTGCAGATTTTACGCTTCAGGCTCGTCGCGTCGCGGGCCGGGACGCGGAGGCGGCTCCTCCGAAAGCCCCTTCGAGAACTCCCGGATCCGCAGCCTCAGGAGATTCTCCGGAACGCCACGGCTCTTGAAGTCCTCGACCAGATCCTCGAGGTCCTCCATCAGCTCGTCGCAGAGCGGAGCCAGGTGATCCAGCTTCTCCAGCACCGCCGGCGGATACGTGGACGCCCCGCTGAGCCACCGCTCGGCGTTCCGTTTCGACACGCCGAGCCATGTCACGAGGCGGTCGGGGAAGGCGGCTCCGACGACCCGGACGATCAGCGCTTCGATCTCGTCGAGCGGCCTCGAATTCTCTCGTTTACGGTCTTCCATGGCATCCCTCGCCGGCGTCGACTTACGATCCTTCGCGTCTCCGACCATGCTGCGAACGGCGTTAACCATACGTTACGAACCGGCTTGTCCGATCTATTCCCGACAGCCGACACTCCTCGTGCAATGATTCGAAACTGACACGAGGAGACATGTTCCAGCTCATCGTCGGCGAGGTCGACCTGGGCATTCCCGACTTCGACAAGGTCGGGCCCGACCAGCTTCTGACACTCGAACAAGCCGCGTGGATCCCGGAACTCGGGGGCCACATCACACCCAAGATGATGCGCACGGCGATGCATGCCGGGCGCCTACCCGCGCACCGCCTGGGACGGACGATCTACGTCACCCGGGCCGGTGTCGAACAGTGGAGAAACACATGCCTCGTCACCGCGAACCCGCCCGGCTCGTCCTCGAACCCGCCCGCCACCACAAGAGCGGCCGCCTCAAGCACGAGGCGTTCTGGCAGCTCCGCGACGGCAGCAAGAAGCTCAGCACTGGATGCGGCCAGGATGACCGTGCAGGGGCTGAGGGGTTCCTGAGGGAATACCTCGCGAAGCAGCACGCCAAGGCGCCGAAGGTGAAGCACAAGGCCGCCGCCGAGTGCCCGATCCCGGACGTCATCAGCCACTACGCCGTCCACAAGACCAGGAAGCCCGTCGCCCGGCCGAAGGAGCTGGCGGCGCGCCTCGAGACGCTGCTCGCGTTCTGGGGCGACAAGACGCTCGCCGACGTCGACGAGGACACCTGCTACGAATACGCCGACTTCGTCGGCTCCGACAGCGCGGCGAGGCGGCAGCTCGAGGACTTCAAGGCGGCGATCAAGGCCTACTGCCGCGCCGGCCTCTGCCGCGAATCGGTCGTCGTCACCCTGCCGGACAAGCCGGACGGCCGCGTCGAGTTCTTCACCCGCTCCCAGCTCGCGGCGCTCCTCTGGCACTGCTGGCGGACCCGGCGCTACCAGGGCGAGACGGCGACCACGGACCGGCCGATGCGCCACCTCGTGCCTTTCATCCTCACCGCCGTCTATACCGGCACCCGGTCGCGGCGGATCTGGCGGGCGAGCTACGTCCGCCAGGAGGGTCGGCCGTGGATCGACCTGGAGGGCGGCGTCTACCACCGCCTCGCGACCGGCGAGAAGGCGCCGAAGAACAAGCGGGCGGCTTCGATCCGTCTCCCGCCGAGGCTCCTCGCCCACATGCGGCGGTGGGCCTGCAAGCGCACCTACCTCGTCGAGCTGTACGGCAAGCCCGGCGATCCGAAGAAGAGCCTCGCCGGCGCGATGGAGGCGGTGTTCGGCGAGCGCCACGCGTTCGTCCGCCACACGTTCCGCCACACGGCGGCCACCTGGCTGCTCTGGGCCGGCGTGAAGGCGGAGGACGTCGCCGCCTACCTGTCGATGACGAAGCAGATGCTGTTCGACACCTACGGCCACGACCACCCGGACGCGGACTGGGAGGTGGGCGAGGCGATCTCGAAGGGCAAGGCCGGGCGCACGAAGAAGCGCTGACGAGGACGAAACCGGAGAGGAAACCGGAGAGCGGCGGAGCGATCTGCCGCTCTTTATCGTCTAAGTGCTTGAAGGACATGGTGGGCGCGACAGGGATCGAACCTGTGACCCCCTCGGTGTGAACGAGGTGCTCTCCCGCTGAGCTACGCGCCCTGGCCGTCCGGGCGAAGCGCCTCGGCGGTGGTGAGGCGATATACGTCGGGATCGATCGTTTCGTCAACACGGCGTCGGGGCAGGAGCGACGCTTTGCGTGCCGGCGCTATTCCGCGGCCGCGGCGAGGAGCGGGGGGCGAGGATGGCCGTCGATGGGCCGACGGCCCGCGGCGAGGCACAGGAGGCTCGAGGCGTCGAGCGCTTCGAAGCTCGGCAGAATCAAGGCAGCCTTGGCGCGGTCGCCCGCGTCGAGGGCCGCGTCGCCGAAGTCCATCAGGACGGAGGGCATCGCGACCAGGGCCGCCGCGTCGAGGTCGGTGCGCGAATCGCCGATCATTACGGCGCGCGACGCTTCGCCGCCGGCACGAGCGAGCGTGCCGAGGATGTGGGCGGGATCGGGCTTGCGCGCCGGGAAGGTGTCGGCGCCGCAGATGGCGGCAAAGCGCGCGTCGAGGCCGAGGCCGGCCAGAAGGAGGCGCGCCAGGCGCTCCGTCTTGTTGGTGCAGACGGCGAGGCGGAAGCCGGCCGCGGCCAGGCGGTCGAGCGCGTTTGTCGCGCCGGGATAGAGCTTGGAGGACACCGCGATGTTGGCCTCGTAGAAGGCGAGGAAGCGCGCGGTTTGCCCCGCGAGCTCGTCGGCCTCCAGCCGCGCGCCGGCCCATTCGTAGCCGAGGCGCAGCATGGCCTGGGCACCGTGGCCGGCATGCGGACGAATGCGGGCGAGGCCCGCGAGCGGAAGGCCCGCCGCGGCCAGGCAGTGGTCGAGGCTCGCGGCGAGGTCCGGCGCGGTGTCGACCAGCGTCCCGTCGAGATCGAAGATGGCGGTCGGCGCCACGCTCATGCCCTGTCCCGTTCCTGCGCGATCGCCGGATGCCCCGGCCTCCGCCTCGTCGTGTGACGGTTGAAGCGCTGATGGGCGCGAGGTCAACCGCCGCACCGGCGTGGCGTCGCCGATCCGAGGCGCGCTGCGGCAGGATCGACACGCTTTCGAGCGGCGCGGATCGGAACATTCAGCCACGCCGCGCTTAAAGAAGGGCTTACGCGGGCAAAGGCTTGCCTCCGCCCGCGCCGAGCCTCTAGAGGCTTGATGACGCGGGCGGGAGGAACTTTGTCATGGCGGATGCGGCGGAACTGAAGACGGCGGCGGCCCGGGCGGCCGCGGACGAGATCCGCGACGGCATGCGCGTCGGAATCGGTACGGGCTCGACGGCCGAGGCCTTCGTGCGCGTCCTTGCCGAACGGGTGAGCGGCGGCCTCTCGATCGTCGGCGTCGCGACCTCGGAGCGAACGGAAGCGCTCTGCCGGGCCTGCTCGGTGCCGACCGTGCCGCTCGACGAGTGCCCGGAGCTCGACGTCACCGTGGACGGCGCCGACGAGATCGGACCGGGCCTCGCGCTGATCAAGGGCGGCGGCGGCGCGCTCCTGCGCGAGAAGATCGTGGCCAGCGCCTCCAAGCGCATGATCGTGATCGCCGACGACACCAAGGTGGTGCAGACGCTCGGCGCCTTCCCGCTGCCGATCGAGGTCAACGGCTTCGGCGTCTTCGCGACCTATCTCCAGATCCGCAAGGCAGCCTCGGCGCTCGGCCTGTCGGGCGACATCACGGTGCGCAAGGCGGGCGAGGGGCCGTTCATCACCGATGGCGGCCACCTGATCCTGGATGCATCTTTCCGCCGCATTCCCGATCCAGAAGCGCTGTCGCGCGCGCTCCTGGACGTTCCCGGCGTCGTTCAGCACGGCCTGTTCATCGGCTTGGCCAGCGAGGCGATCGTCGCGGGTAGCGACGGCCTGTCTCGCATCAAGCCTTGATCGCCCGGCCGCCCGCGCCGTAAAAGCCGCCGTGACGGGTCGCGTCTGCGGCCCGCGGGGCGGACGCAGACGTTGAACGACGTTCAAACCTTCGGAGACGAGATTTCCATGATCTTCAGCGCAAGGACGCTTCGCGGCACCCTTCTGGCGAGCCTGATGCTTGTCTGTTCTGCGTCGGTCCAGGCGCAGGAGATCAGCAGCGGCCATCTTGCCGCCGCGCGCAGCGCGATCGGCGCCATCCAGGCCACCGAGCAGTTCGACAACATCCTCCTCAACGCCGCGACGCAGATCAAGGCGGAGCTGATCGTCAACAATCCGAACCTCCAGGGCGAGATCTCGACCATGGTGGACGACAAGGCGATCGAGCTGGCCGCGCGCCGCGGCGACCTGGAGAACGAGGTGGCGCGCGTCTACGCCAAGCTCTTCACCGAGCAGGAGCTGAACGAGATCGCCACCTTCTACGGGACGGATGCCGGCAAGAAGCTGCTGTCGCAAGGCCCCGTCGCCACGCGCGAGATGATGTCGGCCGCCGACGTCTGGGCCAACGGCATCATGCGCGACCTGCGCACCAGCGCCGGCGAGGGCATGCGCCAGATCGTCGCCGCCAACGCGCCGGCCGGCGCCGCCGAGGGCGGCGTCGCGACCCCGACCACGGGCGCGGCCGCCAGCAACTGAGATCGCCGGAGCGCCGCCTCTCGGCTGGCGCGGCGCGGCATCCTGCACTACGTGAAGGCGGCTCGATTGAGCCGCCTTTTTCGTCTTGCCGAGGAGTGTTCCGCGCGTGGCCGATTCCCAGTTCGACTATGACCTCTTCGTGATCGGCGGCGGCTCGGGCGGGGTGCGGGCGGCGCGGCGCGCCGCCCTCCTCGGCAAGCGCGTCGCCATCGCCGAGGAGTTCCGCTACGGCGGAACCTGCGTCATCCGCGGCTGCGTTCCCAAGAAGCTCTTCGTCTATGCCTCGCAATTCCCCGAGGCCTTCGAGGATGCTGCCGGCTTCGGCTGGTCGGTCGGCCCCAGCTCGTTCGACTGGCCGACGCTGATCGCCAACAAGGATCGCGAGATCGACCGGCTGGAGCGGATCTACGCGACCAACCTGGAAAAGGCCGGCGTCGAGATCCTGCGCAGCCGCGCGACGATCGAAGGTCCGAACGAGATCCGCCTCGTCGCCACCGACAAGCGGGTCACGGCCGGCACGATCCTGATCGCGACCGGCGGGCGGCCGAACCCGTTTCCGGGCCTGCCGGGCGCCGAGCACTGCATCTCCTCCAACGAAGCCTTCCACCTGAAGCGGTTGCCGGAATCGATCGTCATCCTGGGCGGCGGCTACATCGCGGTCGAGTTCGCCAACATCTTCGTGAACCTCGGCGTCCGCACGACGCTGATCTACCGCGGCAAGGAGATCCTCCAGGGCTTCGACGACGATCTGCGACACGAGCTGCACCAGGCCATGGTGAAGAAGGGCGTGCGCATCGACTGCGAGGACACGCTCGTCGAGGTGCGGCAGAAGGCCGACGGCCGCTTCGAGGCGCACACGCAGAAGGGCCACGTCCACGACGCGGACGAGGTGATGCTGGCGATCGGTCGCAAGCCGAACACCGAGGATCTCGGCTGCGAGAACGCCGGCGTCGAGCTCGACGAGAAGGGCGCCGTCAAGGTCGACCGCTATTCCCGCACGACCGCGCCCAACGTCTACGCGGTCGGCGACGTGACGAACCGCGTGCAGCTCACCCCCGTCGCGATCCACGAGGCCATGTGCTTCGTCGAGACGGCCTTCAAGAACAAGCCGACGGTGCCCGACTACGACACGATCCCGACCGCCGTGTTCTCGCAGCCCGAGATCGGCACGGTCGGCCTGACCGAGGCGCAGGCGGCGGCGAGCCTCGATTCGGTGGAGATCTACCGCGCCAAGTTCAAGCCGATGCGCAACACCATGTCGGGCCGCGACGAGACGATGCTGGTGAAGCTCGTGGTGGACGCGGGCACCCGCAAGGTCGTCGGCGCCCATATCCTGGGGCCAGATGCCGGCGAGATGAGCCAGCTCCTCGGCATCGCCGTCAAGGCGGGGCTGACCAAGGACCAGTTCGACGCGACCATGGCGGTCCACCCGACCGCGGCCGAAGAGCTGGTCACGATGTACGAGCCGACCTATCGCCTGGAAAAGGGCGAGCGGGTCGCGGCCTGACGCGCGATCGGGCGGGGTTTCATGGAGATCCATCCCGACGATCCGGATCTGCGGCGCCTCGGCGAAGCGGGCCGGGTGGTCGCCTATTTCGGCTACGGTTCGCTGGTGAACCGGCTGACGCTGCGCACCAAGTTCCTGGCGATCCGCCGGGCCGAGGTCGCCGGCTGGCGCCGGTTCTGGACGCCGCGCGGGAACGGGTCGGGCCCGGCGCTTCTTTCGGTCGCGCGGGAGGAGGACGAGGTGGTGCAGGGCGTCGTGGTCTATGACCATGCCGACCACCTTCCGGCCGTGGACGAGCGCGAGGTCGGATACGACCGGCGGATCGTCGATCCGGGTCGCGTGACCATCGAGGCGTCGCCGCTTCCGGCCGTGCCGCTCCACATCTACGAGGCGCCGCGTCTGGCGACGGCCGAGGGCGCCGCCGCGCCGCCGATCCTGCAATCCTACCTCGACGCCGTGCTGCAGGGCTTCCTGGTGCTTTACGGCGAAGCCGGGGTTCGGCGCTTCGTGTCCCGAACCGAAGGCTTCGCCCGCACGATCCTCGCCGACCGGCACGCGCCGCGCTATCCGCGCGCCGTCCGGCTGGACGAGGCGGACGCCGCCTTGTTCGACCGCCTCGTGCGCGAGGCGGGCGCTCGCATGGAACAGTGTCCCTGAGCGGCAAGCCCTCGCGCCGGGAAAGATGACATTTCGGCAAAACGGTGCTTAAAGGCGCGCGACGCGATGCGGGCGCGGCCGAAACCGGCCGGACCGACCCTCGAATCCCGAAAACCCGGTCGCGAACGGAAAGTCCCGCCCGGACGAGGGCGGCGAAGGAGGCGTGCATGGCTGCTGCGAACTGGACCCCGTCGAGCTGGCGTTCCAAGCCGATCGAGCAGGTGCCGTCCTATCCCGACGCCGCCGCGCTGGCCGATACCGAGAAGCGACTCGCGAGCTTTCCGCCGCTGGTGTTTGCAGGCGAGGCCCGCAAGCTCACCGCAGCGCTCGGTGAGGTGGCCGAGGGACGCGCCTTCCTTCTGCAGGGGGGCGACTGCGCCGAAAGCTTCGCCGAGCACGGCGCGGACAACATCCGCGACTTCTTCCGCGCCTTCCTGCAGATGGCCGTCGTCCTGACCTTCGCCGGCTCGCAGCCGGTGGTGAAGGTCGGCCGCATCGCCGGTCAGTTCGCCAAGCCGCGCTCGTCGCCGAACGAGACGGTGAACGGCGTTTCGCTGCCGTCCTACCGCGGCGACATCATCAACGGCACCGAGTTCGACGAGGCCTCGCGCGTTCCGAACCCGGAGCGCCAGATCATGGCCTATCGCCAGTCCGCCGCGACGCTGAACCTCCTGCGCGCCTTCGCGCAGGGCGGCTACGCCAATCTCGAGAACGTCCAGCAGTGGATGCTCGGCTTCGTGTCCGGCAGCCCGGAGGCCGAGCGCTACGGCAAGCTCGCCGACCGCATCTCCGAGACGATGCAGTTCATGCGCGCGATCGGGATCGACGCCGACAACAACCGGTCGCTTCGCGAGACCGACTTCTTCACCAGCCACGAGGCGCTGCTTCTCGGCTACGAGGAAGCGCTGACGCGCGTCGATTCGACCTCCGGCGACTGGTACGGCACGTCCGGCCACATGATCTGGATCGGCGACCGCACGCGCCAGGAGAACAACGCCCACGTCGAGTACTGCCGCGGCATCAAGAACCCGGTCGGCCTGAAGTGCGGCCCCTCGCTGGAGCCGGACGCGCTCCTGCGTCTCGTCGACAAGCTGAACCCGGAGAACCGCGCCGGCCGCCTGACGCTGATCACCCGCTTCGGCCACGAGAAGGTCGAGGCGCATCTGCCCAAGCTCGTCCGCGCCATCCAGCGCGAGGGACGCAAGGTGGTCTGGTCCTGCGACCCGATGCACGGCAACACCATCACCGCCAACGGATACAAGACGCGGCCCTTCGACCGCATCCTCAGCGAGATCGAGGGCTTCTTCGCGGTTCACCGGGCGGAAGGCAGCCATGCCGGCGGCATCCACGTCGAGATGACCGGCAAGGACGTGACGGAGTGCACGGGCGGCACGCGGCCGGTTCTCGCCGAGAACCTGTCCGACCGCTACCACACGCATTGCGACCCGCGGCTCAACGCCAACCAGGCGCTGGAGCTGTCCTTCCTCGTCGCCGAGCTTCTCAAGAAGGACCGCGAGACCGTGGCCCAGCCCGAGAAGCACGCGGTGAACTTCTGAGGGCGGGAAGGCGATGAGCGCGGCCGAGGCGAGCGAGGCGGCGGTCCATACGGGCCGCTGCCTCTGCGGCGCCGTGCGCTTCGAGGCGCGCGGCGAGCTTCGGCCGGTCATCTACTGCCACTGCGAGTCCTGCCGGCGCCAGTCGGGCCACTTCTTCGCCTGCACCAGTGTTACCGACGACCGCCTGACGGTGTTCGACGAGGGCGGAACGCTGGCCTGGTTCTCCGCGACGCCGGCGGCTGAGCGCGGCTTCTGCCGCACTTGCGGCTCAGCCCTGTTCTGGAAGCCGGCGGAGGGCGCGCGCATCTCGATCGAGGCCGGCTCGTTCGACGAGCCCTCGGGCCTCGTCGCCTCGCACCACATCTTCGTGGGCGAGAAGGGCAGCTACTACGAGATCACCGACGGCCTGCCGCAATTCGTCGGCGACGACGAGTGATGCGGGATCGGTGAACGATGCGTCGGATGCGCGGCATCTGACGCTCGCAGGTGCGGGTCGCTACCTTCTCCTCACGATCGAGGAGCCCCTCCCATGCGCCAGCCGAGCCTGTTCATTTCCCACGGTGCGCCCGACATCGCCATCGCCGACACGCCGGCGACGGCCTTCCTGCGCGGCCTCTTCGCCCGGCTTGTCAAGCCACGCGCCATCCTCGTGGCGAGCGCCCATTTCGAGGCGCAGGGCGTGGTCCTCGTGTCCGCCGACGCTGCGCCCGCCACGATCCGCGACTTCGGCGGCTTCGACCGCCGCCTCTACGAGATCGACTATCCCGCGCCCGGCGAGCCGGCGCTCGCGGGCGAGATCGTCGCGCGGCTCGCCGCGGCCGGCATGCCGGCACGTCCGGCCGTCGATCGCGGCTTCGATCACGGCACCTGGGTCCCGCTGCACCTGATGCGGCCGGAAGCTGACGTGCCGGTGGTTCAGGTCTCGGTCGATCCTTCCGCCGGCCCCGAGCACCACCGGCGGCTGGGCGCCGCTCTGCGCGCCTTCCGCGACGAGGACGTGCTGGTGATCGGCTCGGGCGCCTTCACGCATGACCTGCGCGCCGCCTTCGTCAACGTGCGGTCCGGCCGGCGCGATGCGGAGGTTCCGGCCTTCGTCGACGCCTTCGCGAACTGGATGTCGGCGCGCATCCTGGCCGGCGACCGCGCTGCGCTGATCGACTACCGAGTCCGAGCGCCCTTCGCCGTGCAGAACCATCCCAGCGACGAGCACCTGATGCCGCTCTTCGTAGCGCTCGGCGCGGCCGGTGAGGCCGAACCGGTGCAACTCCTGCATTCCAGCCGCGATTACGGAGCCATCGGGATGGAAGCCTTTGCCTTCGGCTTGAACGAAGCACCGACCGCAGCGGCGATGGAGGTGGACCCGCTTCGGCACCTGCCGCGGGTCGGCTCCTTCGCCTGACTCGGCCTCAGTCGGCCTCGTTGCCGCGTCGGCGCTGCAGCAATGCTGGACCCCATTGGCGCCAGGCGAACCAGCCGGCGAGCCCGACGGCGATCACCGCGAGCGCGATGCCGACGCCGCGCTCCACCACCTCGAGCCGCGCGAAGACGGCGCCGATCGCGTGGCCGAAGACGAAGCCGATCGTCGTGAAGAGCGTCGCCCAGAGCCCGGCGCCGACGAGATTTAGGATCAGGAAGCGCGTGACCGAAATCCGGCTCAGCCCGAGAGCGATCAGCCCCGGCATGCGAAGCCCGTAGATGTAGCGGTTCACGATCACGAAGAAGGCCTGGTAGCGCTCCACGAGGCGGATGGCTTTCGCGAACTTGTCGCGCCGCCGCCAGCGCGCCACCCAACGATGATTGCTCCAGAAGCGCGCGAACAGGAACACCGACAGGTCGCCCAGGAAGGAGCCGATGAAGGCGAGGGCGATGATGAATTCGAAGGGATAGGAGCCGCGATAGGCGAGAAAGCCGCCGATGATCGCGAACACCTCACCCTCGAAGAAGGTGCCGATGAAGACGATCACGGGGCCGAACTGGCTGATGAGGCTGAGAATCTCGTTCACGCGGTCTCCGAGGCGAGGCGGCGGCCGCTCTGTTGAACGGGGCGTGCGGAGCCGGACGGCGGCACATCGCGCCCGTCAGCCGGGTTGCCGCCGAGAGCGGCGGCCGGCTGCGATTCGAGGGCCGGAGCTATTACGACCCGCGTGCGACATCCGTCAAACGCCGCGGCGCCGGGTTCGATCCAGCTTGCCGGCGGTCCTGGCCGTGAATGGCGAGGAATGGCAGTGTCACGGCATCCTTTTCCTCGCTGGTGCCGATCGCCGCGCCGCTCGTCCCAGGCAGCTCGCGCTCCATGTCCTTTCTCGCGCGGAACGCCCGCTGGATCGCAGGCGGCTTCCTTCTCTGCTTCTTCTCCTCCTTCGGGCAGACCTTCTTCATCGCGCTGTCGAGCGCCGATATCCGGCGCGAGCTGGACCTGTCGAACGGCGGCTTCGGCCTCGTCTACATGGCCGCGACGCTCGCCAGCGCCGCGACGCTCCCCTTGTTCGGACGGCTGCTCGACGCCTGGTCGACCCGCGCCATGGCGGCGAGCGTGATCGCGATCCTCGCCGGCGCCTGTCTGCTGATGGCCGCGGCGGGCAACCTCGTCCTCTTGGTTCTCGCGATCTACCTCCTGCGCCTCTTCGGCCAGGGCATGATGTCCCAGACCGCCTACACCGCGACCGGCCGCTGGTTCTCGGCCAATCGCGGGCGGGCGACCTCGCTCGTGACCCTCGGCTTCATGGGCGGGGAAGCGCTGTTTCCGCTGCTGTTCCTCGCGGGCGCCGAGATCCTCGGCTGGCGCGGCAACTGGATCGCCGCCGCCGCGCTCCTCGCGGGCCTCGCCCCGCCGCTGATCGCCGGCCTCGCGGCGCGTGAGCGAGACCCGTCGGCCAAACCCGCGGCGGCGGGCGGTCGCGCGCCCGCGCCCGACCGCACCCGCGGCGAAGTGCTGCGCGACTGGCGCTTCCATGTCGTCTGCTTCGGCGTCCTCGCGCCGCCCTTCGTCGTCACAACGCTGTTCTTCCACCAGAACTATCTGACGGAGCTGCGCGGCTGGCCGAACGGGCTGATCGCCGCGGCCTTCCCGCTTTTGTCGGCTACGTCCGTCGTCTTCGTGCTCGTTTGCGGCTGGCTGATCGACCGTTTCACGGCGGTGCGCATCCTGCCCTTCTTCCTCCTGCCGCTGATTTTCGCCTGCCTCGCCGCAGCCAACGTTGAAGACGCCTGGGCGGTCCCCGTCTTCATGGTGCTCGTCGGCGCATCCAACGGGCTCAACGGCACCCTCGTCGGCGCGCTCTGGCCCGAGCTCTACGGCACGCGCCATCTCGGTGCGATCCGCTCCGTGGTCTGGGCCGCGATCGTCCTCGGCAGCGCGGTCGGTCCGGGCCTCACCGGCGTCCTCATTGACCAAGGCGTCTCCTATCCAGCCCAGATCAACGCCATGGCACTCTATGGCCTCGTCTACCTCACCGTCTTCGCGTTCGTCGCACCGCGGCTCACGCCGCGCGCCGTGCCCGCGCAGGCGCTGGCCGAGCCGCCGCTCCTCCAGCCCGGCTCCGGCGAGCCCTTGTCGCCGGGCAAAGGCTGATTGCCAGCCGGCCCGGCTTGGCCTAGGTCGCGAACATGACGGTCTTCGTTCGCTTCGCGCCCTCGCCGACGGGCTTCATCCACATCGGCAATCTGCGCACCGCGCTGTTCAACTGGCTCTACGCCGCCCGCGAGGGCGGGCGCTTCCTCCTGCGCTTCGACGACACCGACGCGGAGCGCTCGCGTGCCGAATATGCGGAGGCGATCGTCGAGGATCTCGCCTGGATCGGCGTCCGTCCGCACATGACGCTCCGCCAGTCCGACCGTGTCGGGCTCTACGACACGAGCGCCGACCGCCTTCGCGACCGCGGCCTCCTTTATCCCTGCTACGAGACGCCCGACGAGCTGGACCGCCGCCGCAAGCGGCTGATGGGCCGCGGCCTGCCGCCGGTCTACGGCCGCGACGCGCTGAAGCTCAGCGAGGATGACCGCCGGCGGCTGGAGGAGGAGGGGCGACGCCCGCACTGGCGGTTCCTTCTGCCGAACTTCGAGGCCGATCCGTTGCAGCCGCGCCGGACGATCGTCGATTGGGACGACCTCGTGCGCGGTCCCCAGAGCGTCGACCTCGCCTCGCTCTCCGATCCCGTGCTGGTGCGCGAGGACGGCAGCTTCCTCTACACGCTGCCCTCGGTCGTCGACGACGGCGAGCTCGGCATCACCCACGTCATCCGCGGCGACGACCATGTGACGAATACCGGCGTCCAGATCGCGCTGTTCGAAGCGCTCGGCTTCGTGCCGCCGCGATTCGGCCACCACAATCTCCTCACAACCGTCAGCGGGGAAGGGCTGTCGAAGCGCAGCGGGTCGCTCAGCCTGCGGACGCTGCGGGCGGAGGGATACGAGCCGATGGCCGTCGCCTCGCTCGCCGTCGAAGTCGGCATGTCCGGCTCGATCGAGGCGCTGCCGAGCCTCGACGCGCTCGCCGGGCGGCTGGACCTGTCCGCCGTCTCGCAGTCCGCCGCCAAGTTCGATCCGGCCGAGCTCGACCGGCTGAGCGCCGAACTGGTCCACGCCAAGCCGCACGGCGAGGTCGCAGATGCCCTGCGCGGCTTCGGTGTTCCGGAGACCGAGAGCGAGGCGTTCTGGCGCGCGGTCGCCGGCAACTGCGCGCGCGTGGCCGATGCGGCCGCGTGGGCCGGCATCGTCTACGGCGCGCCGGCTTCCACTCCCGACCTCGATGACGAGGACCGCGCATTCGTGCGCGACGCGCTCGATCGCCTGCCGGAGGAGCCGTTCGACCGTGACACCTGGAAGACCTGGACGAACCGCCTCAAGGCCGAGACGGGCCGCAAGGGCCGGGCGCTCTTCATGCCGCTGCGTCAAGCGCTGACCGGCCTCGATCACGGTCCGGAAATGTCGGAACTCCTGCCGCTCATTGGTCGGGAAAGAACGCTGGCCCGACGACCCTGATCGTCTTCTTCGGCGCGTCATCGAGTGTCGCCGTCTCGATCGCGGCGGGGGCATTCGGGTCCGGGCGCCAGCGCGGGACCGGGATCGTCCAGAGTTCGGGCGGTCCGGCCTTCGGCTCCTCCTCGAGATAGGCGGGCACCGCCTGAAGCACCGGCGTCGGAATGCGGCAGCCGCAGGTCTCCGGGTCCTTTGAGGGACCCTTCAGCTTGTACAGGAAGGCGTTGGTGAGGTCGGTATAGGGCGAGCCCGAGATCGAACGCATCTGGTCGCTCGTTTCGCCCATGACCTTGTGGACGTAGAGGCTGACCTCCATGCCGGGGCAGCGCGCTTGGCAGGCCTGCTGGTCGGCGTCGAACCGGTCCTCCGTGGTGGAGAAGCTGATCGGGAAGAAGTAGCCGTCGCAGCTGCGCACGCACATCGTCGTGTAGGTGCCGCCGCGCGCGTAGACCGGCCCTTCGGGGGCGCGGGTCCGCCGGCGCTCGGCCGCGGGCCGCGAGCGGCGCGCCTGCCGGCGCTCGAACGAGGCGCGCTGACGGATCACCCGCCGCGGCGCGACCCGCTGGGAGCCCCGCCATTCGCGCATGCGCCCGATCAGGCCGCCGTCCTGCACCAGGATCACGGGCGCCGCGCAGGCCGCGCCGACGCACGCCGCGGTCTGGACGGGAGGCGCCGAGCCGGAACCGGCCTCCGCAGCCGTGACCGACAGGGCGGCAAGTCCAACCATGCCGACGAGGGCACCCGCACGGCCCCAGCGGCTCAGTCCGTAAAACGATCCCGCGCCGGCGTTCGACATGCCCGCCCCTCTTCCCCGTACGATGCTTCGAGGGTCGGTATTTAGGATCGCTTAGTATTCTTCCAGGCCGATTTCGGGCTTTCCCCGGCTATCGCCCTTGGCCGCAAATCCTTAGCTGGCAGAGCCGCTCTGCACGGACGCCGCCACCGCGATCGCCGACATGTTCACGACGCCGCGCGACGTGACCGACGGCGTCAGGATGTGAGCCTGGCTCGCCGCTCCGAGGAGGACGGGGCCGACATGCAGCGCGTCGGTCATCGACTTCACGACGTTGAGCGTGATGTTGGCCGCGTCGAGGTTGGGGAAGACGAGGAGGTTGGCTTCGCCCGACAGCGTCGAGTCCGGCATCAGCCGGCGGCGGATCGTCTCGTTCAGCGCCGCGTCGCCGTGCATCTCGCCGTCGACCTCGAAGTCCGGCACGGCGTCGCGCACGAGCTTCACGGCCTGGCGCAGCTTTCGCGTGTCCGGCGTGTCGTCGGTCCCGAAGTTCGAATGCGACACGAAGGCGGCCTTGGGCGTCAGGCCGAAGCGCCGGATCTCGGCGGCCGCGAGCAGCGTCATCTCCGCCAGCTCCTCGGCCGACGGGTTGCGCTGGACGTAGGTGTCGAGGAAGAACTTGGCGCTGTTGTTGCCGATGAGGAGGCTCATCGCGGCGAACTTCGCGACGCCTTCGCGCCGGCCGATCACCTGCTGGATGTCGCGCACGTGCGGGGCGTAGCGGCCTTCCAGGCCGCAGATCAGCACCTCCGCCTCGCCGCGCGCGACGGCGAGCGCGCCGATCACGGTGGTGTTGGTGCGCACGATGGTGCGCGCCGTGTCCGGGTTGACGCCGCGGCGGCCGACCTTCTTGAAGTAGAGGTCGACGTAGTCGCGGTAGCGCGGATCGTCCTCGGGATTGACGAAGTCGAAGTCCGCGCCCGGCCGGATGCGAAGGCCGTAGCGTTCGAGGCGCGTGCCGATGACGCTCGGGCGGCCGATCAGGATCGGCTGGCAGATCTCCTCCTCGATCAGTACCTGCGCGGCGCGCAGGACCCGCTCGTCCTCGCCGTCGGAGAAGATCACCCGCTTGCCCGAGCGCCGCGCGATCCCGAAGATCGGCTTCATCAGGAGGCCGGAGCGGAAGACGAAGCGGTTGAGATTGTCGAGATAGGCCTCGAAGTCGGCGATCGGCCGCTCGGCGACGCCCTCGTCCATCGCCGCCTTGGCCACGGCCGGCGCGATCTTGAGGATGAGGCGCGGGTCGAAGGGCGAGGGGATGAGGTAGGTCGGGCCGAAGACCGGCGTGTCCGAGCCGTAGGCCTTGGCGGCCACTTCCGAAACGTCCTCGCGGGCGAGCGCGGCGATCGCGTCGACGCAAGCCTTCTTCATGCCCTCGGTGATCGCGCGCGCGCCGCAGTCCAGCGCGCCGCGGAAGATGAAGGGAAAGCAGATGACGTTGTTGACCTGGTTCGGGAAATCCGAGCGCCCGGTGCAGATCATCGCGTCCGGCCGCACATCCTTGGCGAGTTCCGGCATGATCTCCGGCGTCGGGTTGGCGAGCGCCAGGATCAGCGGGTTCGGCGCCATCGCCTCCAGGAACTCGGGCTTCAGCACCCCGCCGGCCGAAAGGCCGAGGAAGATGTCGGCGCCCTGGATGGCTTCCTTCAGCGTGCGCTTGTCCGTCTCGACCGCGTAGACGCCCTTCCAGCGATCCATCCCCTTGTCGCGGCCCTTGTAGACCACGCCGTCGATGTCGGTGCAGATGATGTTCTCGCGGCGCGCGCCGAGCTCGACCAGGAGGTTGAGGCAGGCGAGGGCCGCCGCGCCCGCGCCGCTCGTCACGATCTTGACCGAGCCGATGTCCTTCTTCGACAGGAGGAGGGCGTTCCTCACCGCCGCCGCGACGATGATCGCCGTGCCGTGCTGGTCGTCGTGGAAGACGGGGATGCGCATCCGCTCGCGCAGCCGCGCCTCGATCTCGAAGCACTCCGGCGCCTTGATGTCCTCGAGGTTGATGCCGCCGAAGGTCGGCTCCAGCGTCTCGACCGTGTTGCAGAAACGGTCGATCTCCAGCGCGTCGACCTCAATGTCGAAGACGTCGATGTCGGCGAACTTCTTGAACAGGACCGCCTTGCCCTCCATCACCGGCTTGGAGGCCAGCGGCCCGATATTGCCGAGACCGAGCACAGCGGTGCCGTTGGAGATGACCGCGACGAGGTTGGAGCGCGAGGTGTAGTCGGCCGCGAGCTTGGGATCGGCCGCGATCTCCAGGCACGGCGCGGCGACGCCCGGCGAATAGGCGAGCGCGAGGTCGCGCTGGTTGCCGAGAGGCTTCGTCGCGCGGATCGCCAGCTTACCGGGCTTGGGATGGCGATGGTAGAACAGCGCCTGCTCGTCGAGGTCGCTGCGCGCCGGCCGCTCGTTCTGCCCCTGGTCCTGCTGCATCGCTCGATCCCCCTTTGCGGAATGGCTCGTCTCTAAGAGGCGGATGGCGAGGGTGCAACAGCCGGCTGTCGACGACGCGCCGCATCGCGGAGAACGGGCCGACTGTCACATGGCTGATATGGGACTCGGGCAAGCCTGCCTCGTGTGATCGAGGGAGCCCCCGGCATGGCGACGATGCACCAGCTCAACACCGTCCGGCACGTCCGCACGCTGTTCATCTCCGACGTCCATCTCGGCTCGAAGGCGGCCAAGGCCGAGCTCCTGGTCGACTTCCTGCGCGTCCACGACGCCGACACGATCTACCTCGTCGGCGACATCGTCGACGGGTGGCGGCTGAAACGCTCCTGGCACTGGCCGCAGCCGCACAACGACGTGGTGCAGAAGCTCCTGCGCAAGGCGCGCAAGGGCACGCGCATCGTCTACGTGCCCGGCAACCACGACGAGTTCGTCCGCGATTTTCCGGGCCAGCACTTCGGCGGCATCGAGGTGAAGCTGAACGACGTCCACGTCACCGCGGACGGGCGGCGCTTCCTGGTCATGCACGGCGACGAGTTCGACGTGGTCGTGAAGAACGCCCGCATCCTCGCCTATCTCGGCGACTGGGCCTACGACGCGGCGCTGGCGATCAACAGCGTCTTCAACAACGTCCGCCGCCGGCTCGGCTTCCCATACTGGTCGCTCTCCTCCTGGGCGAAGCTGAAGGTGAAGAACGCCGTCAACTTCATCGGCGAGTTCGAGAAGACCCTCGCCGAGGAAGCGCGGCGGCAGGACTGCGTCGGCGTCATCTGCGGTCACATCCACCATGCCCAGCTAGCGGAGCGCGAAGGCATCGAATACGTCAACACCGGCGATTGGGTGGAAAGCTGCACCGCGGTCGCGGAGCGGCCGGACGGGACGCTGGAGCTGATCCGCTGGGCCGAGGAAGCGCGACGCGCCCCGGTGCGCCGCGGCCGCGGCGCCGAGATCGAGATCGACGACCTGCCCGGCGCCGTCGAGGCGGCCTGAGCGCCACGCCGGTCTCGCGCGCCATGCGCTTCCTCCTCGCGACGGATGCCTGGCATCCGCAGATCAACGGCGTGGTGCGGACGCTCACCCACCTCGTGGCGGAGCTGCGCCGGGCGGGCCACGAGGTGCTGGTGGTTTCGCCCGCCGATTTCCGGACTCTCCCCTGTCCGACGTACCCTGAGATCCGGTTGTCGCTGACGACGCCGCGGCGGCTCGCGCGCCGCATCCGGTCCTTTGCGCCGGACGTCGTCCACGTCGCGACCGAAGGACCGATCGGCCTCAGCGCCCGGGCGGCGGCGCTGCGCCTCGACCTGCCGTTGACGACGAGCTTCCACACGCGCTTTCCCGAATATCTCCGCCGCCGCGCGCCAGTGCCGGAACGGCTGACCTACGCGCTGCTGCGGCGCTTCCACGCGCCGGCAGCGGCCTGCCTCGTGCCGACGGCGCAGGTGCGCCGCGAGCTCGCCGCCCGCGGCTTCGCGCGGCTCGTGACGTGGACGCGCGGCGTCGACCGCGCGCTCTTTCGCCCGCGGAGCGGCGTCGATCTCGGGCTCAAGGCTCCCGTCTTCCTCTGCGTCGGGCGCGTCGCGCCGGAGAAGGGGCTCGAAGCCTTTCTCGACCTCGACCTGCCCGGCTCCAAGCTCGTGGTCGGCGGCGGTCCTGCCCTGGCTGCCTTGAAGGCGCGTTATCCGGACGTGCGCTTCGTCGGCTCCAAGGTCGGCGAGGAACTGGTCGACCTTTACAACGCGGCGGACGTCTTCGTTTTCCCCTCGCGCACCGATACGTTCGGCATCGTGCTCCTCGAGGCGCTCGCCTGCGGCGTTCCCGTCGCAGCCTTTCCCGAGCCGGGGCCGATCGAGGTTCTCGCCGAAACCGGTGCCGGAGTTCTCGACGAGGACCTGCGGGCAGCCTGCCTCAAGGCGCTCACGCTCGACCCGGCTGACGCGCTGGGGCGCTCGGAGGCGTTCACCTGGGCCGCCTGCGCCGAGCGCTTCGTCGAGGTGGCGGCTCTCGCCCTCGCCAACCATCCGGTCGCCACCGCTCAGCCCAGCGTCGCACGGCGGATCTCCGCCCGGCTCTTCACGCGCCCGAAACATCAGCCGCCCGGAATGTGATTCGCAGCGGCGTGGCATCCGCGCCGCCTCCGGTCTATGCCTCCCTCGCCGAGCGGAGCGACGCGCGGCGAGGGGGCACGATCGAGGACGGACATGGCGGCGCCGACGCATGGGGGGGCGATCGACGTCGCCGACGAGCGGAGCCTGTTCCAGAAGCGCATCGCTCTCGTCTTCGCGGCCGACTTCGTCAGCCTGGGCCTGTTCATGCCCTTCTTTCCCGTCTGGCTCGCCGCCGAAGGGCTGAGTGCCGACGAGGTGGGGATCGTGCTGGCGCTGCAGACGGGCCTGCGCATCCTGACCGTCCCCGCCATCCTGCGGCGGGCCGACCGGGCGGCCGACCGCGCCGACGTGCTCCTGCTGATGGCCTTCGCCTCTGCCGTCCTGGTCAACGTCTTCTTCTTCGTCGGCGGTTTCCCTGCGATCCTCGCCGCGACCGTCCTCGTCTGCCTCGTCTGGGCGCCGCTCGTGCCGCTCACCGATGCCATCGCGTTGTCGGGCGTCCGGCGCCTGGCCGTCGATTACGGACGCGCCCGGCTCTGGGGCTCGCTCGCCTTCGTCGGGGTCAACCTCGTTTCCGGCTTCGCGATCGCGCGGTTCGGCATCGACGCGTTCCTGCCGATGATGACGGCGGCCTTTCTCGTCGCGGCGCTGGCCGCGCTCGCGGCGCCGCGCGTCGGGCGCCCGCGCTTCGCCTCGCCGCTGCCCGCGGGACCGACGCCGGCGCCCGTCATCGCGCCGCGCGGGCTGCTGCGCCGCTTGAAGCCGGGCGCCGACATCGCGCCGCTCATGACCACCATGCTGGCGCTCGGCCTCGTTCAGTCGAGCCACGCGATGTACAACGGCTTTTCCTCGATCCTATGGACGGACCTCGGCTATTCCGGCACGGCGATCGGCGTGTTCTGGAGCGTCGGCGTCGTCGCGGAAATCCTCGTCTTCCGCTTCGCGGGCCGCGTCGCGTCGCGGCTCGGCGTCCAAACGCTGCTGCTTGTGAGTGCCGGGGCGGGCATCGTCCGCTGGCTCGCCATGGGCTTCGATCTCGGCTACGCCGGTTTCGCGGTTCTCGGCGCCTTCCATGGCCTCACCTTCGGTCTGGCCTGGGTGGCGCTCCAGGCGACGATAGCGAGTTCGATCGGCGAGGGCCGCATCGGCTCGGCGCAAGGCGTCGGCTTCACTCTGCAGACCGGCCTGACGGCCCTGGCGACGCTGGCGTCCGGTCCGCTCTACGCCACCTTCCACGGCCACGCCTTCGCGGCCATGGCGCTCCTGTCGGCGGCCGCGATCCTGATCGCGCTGCGTTACCCCCAGAGGTCCGGGGCGGGCGGCCAGACGTTCGAGCCCTCGTAGACGAGGCCGCCTTCCCGATCGGCCTTCATCAGGAGCGGCCCGTCGAGGTCGACGATCTCGGCGCCCTGAGCGAGCAGAACCGCCGGTGCCATGGCGAGCGACGAGCCGACCATGCAGCCCACCATCACGCCGAAGCCGAGTCGTCGCGCTTCGGACACCAGCGCGTGCGCTTCCGTGAGGCCGCCCGTCTTGTCGAGCTTCACGTTGACGAAATCGTAGCGGCCGAGCAGCGAGGCGAGGCCGGCCCTGTCGTGGAGGGACTCGTCGGCGCAGACCGGCACCGGGCGCGGCAGATGCGCCAGGATCGCGTCGCGGCCGGCGGGGAGAGGCTGCTCCACCATCGCCGCGCCGACGGACGCCGCGGCCAGCATGTTCTCCCGGATCGTGTCCTCGCTCCAGCCCTCGTTGGCGTCGAGGATGAGGCGCGAGCGCGGCGCGCCGGCCCGGACGGCCCGGATGCGCGCGGCGTCGCCCGGCGCCCCGACCTTGACCTTGAGGAGCGAGCGGTGCGCCGCGGCCTCGGCCGCCCGCCGCATCGCGTCCGGCTCGTCCAGGGACAGGGTGAAGGCGGTCTCGATCGGGCGCGGCGCGTCGATGCCGAGCCGGACCGACGCGCGCGTTCCCGAGCGCTTGGCCTCCAGGTCCCACAGGGCGCAGTCCACCGCGTTGCGCGCCGCACCGGCTGGCATCGCCTCCTGAAGCGCGGCGCGGTCCAGCCCGTCCGCCAGCGCGGGGCGCATCGCCTCGATCGCCGCGACGACGCCCTCGACCGTCTCCCCGTAGCGCGGATAGGGCACGCATTCGCCGCGCCCGAGGGCATCGCCATCCGCGATCTCGCAGACGACCACCACGGCTTCCGTTTTCGCGCCGCGCGCGATCCGGAAGGCCGCGGCCAGCGGGAAGTGTTGAACTGTGACCGAAACGACGCGCCGCATCGCAAATCCTTTCCCGACCACTGATGACGGCCTCGTCAGCCCTTACCTAGCTCAGCCAATATCATCAATGAATTGAACGCGGTTCGCCGCATTCCCGACTTATCGGTCCTCCAGCAGCCTGTCGCGCCGCCCGCAAGGCCGGATTGGAAATCTCGCAGCCAGATCATGTCCGAAACCGCCGAAGCCCAGACGACCGCGATCGGCCGCCGCGTGGCCGCGCCCAGCCTCGACGCCGGAAACACCGGCGACGAGCTGGTCCTGCGCCTGTCCGGCGACTGGCTGGCGCGAACCGTCGGCAGCGTCGAGGCCGCCATCGGATCGGCGGCCAAGGGCGATGCGGGACGCGGCGTGGCGCTCGACCTGTCCGGCATCCACCGCATCGACACGTCCGGCGCGCTGCTCGTCGAGCGTGTGGCCCGCGACCTCAAGGCCGAGGGCCGCGCGGTCCGGATCGACGGCATCGAGCCGCGCGACGAGGCCCTCTTCGCGGCCGTGCGCCGCGCCATGGATCGCGAGCCCGCGCCCGCCAAGCCGACCCGGGGATCGCCGCTGACGGACATCGTCGCCGACCTCGGCGAGAGCGTCGTCGCCATGGGGCGCGAGCTGGTCGCGGCGGTCGGCATCCTCGGCGGCACGGTGGAGGGCGCGGTGCGCCGCGCGACGGGGCGCACGCGCTTTCGCGGCGCCGCCATCGTCAGCCAACTCGACCGCATGGGCCTGCGGGCCGTGCCGATCATCGCGATGATGAGCTTTCTCGTCGGCGCCATCCTCGCCCAGCAGGGCGCCTTCCAGCTCCGCCGCTTCGGCGGCGAGCTCTACGCCGTCAACCTCATCGGCATCCTCGTCCTGCGCGAGCTGGGCGTGCTCCTCACCGCCATCATGGTGGCCGGCCGTTCCGGCAGCGCGATCACGGCCGAGATCGGCTCGATGAAGATGCGCGAGGAGGTCGACGCCCTTCACGTCATCGGCCTCGACCCGGTCGGCGTCCTCGTCTTTCCGCGCATGGTGGCGTTGCTGATCGCGCTGCCGCTCCTGACCGTCGTGTCGAACCTCGCGGCCATCGCCGGCGGCATGTTCGCCCTGGCGCTGTATTCCGGCATCACGCCGGCGAGCTTCCTGCAGGGGCTCCAGTCGTCGGTCGACCTTTTCACCGTCTTCTCCGGCCTCATCAAGGCGCCGGTGATGGCCGTCGTCATCGCCATCGTCGCTTGCTCGGAAGGCATGAAGGTCGGCGGCAGCGCCGAGAGCCTGGGCGCGCACGTCACCTCATCGGTGGTGAAGTCGATCTTCCTCGTGATCCTCATGGATGGCTTCTTCGCCATCTTCTACGCCTCGCTCGGACTTTGACCGCATGGCAATGAACGGCCGGGCCGACCACGACGGTAGCACGCAGTCCGAGGTGATCATCCGAGCGACCGACGTCACGGTGCGCTTCGGCAGCAAGGCGATTCTCGAGAACCTGTCGCTGGACGTGCGACGCGGCGAGATCCTCGGCTTCGTCGGTCCGTCGGGCGCCGGCAAGTCGGTGCTGCTGCGCACCATTCTCGGGCTCAACGCCAAGCAGGCGGGGACGATCGAGGTCTTCGGGATCGACTATGAGCGCGCCTCGACCGACGAGCGCCTCGCCGTCGAGCAGCGCTGGGGCGTCCTGTTCCAGCACGGCGCGCTGTTCGGCTCCCTGACCGTCCTGGAGAACGTCCAGGTGCCGATGCGCGAATACCTGACGCTCTCGCCCAAGCTGATGGACGAGCTCGCCCGGCTGAAGCTCGATCTCGTCGGACTGGCGCCGGACGCCGCCGACAAGTTCCCCTCGGAACTCTCCGGCGGCATGATCAAGCGCGCCGCGCTCGCCCGCGCGCTGGCGCTCGACCCCGACATCGTCTTCCTCGACGAGCCGACCGCCGGCCTCGACCCGATCGGCGCGGCCGACTTCGATCAGCTCATCATGACGCTGCGCGATACGCTCGGCCTCACCGTCTACATGGTGACCCACGACCTCGACAGCCTCTTCACCGCCTGCGACCGCATCGCCGTCCTCGGCGACCGCAAGGTGCTGGTGGAAGGTCCGCTCGACACGATGCTGTCCTTCGATCACCCCTGGGTGAAATCGTACTTCCACGGCAAGCGGGCGCGCACCATCGCGACCGACGACCAGGGCGCTGCCGGCGCCGCGGGGCCCCAAGGAGCCTGAGCGACATGGAAACCAGAGCCAACTACGTCCGCGTCGGCCTCTTCACGATCGTCGTCCTCCTGCTGGCCATCGGCTTCACCTACTGGGCCGTGTTCTCGCAGCGCGGCTCGGAGCGGATCCCGCTGATCGTGCGCATCGAGGGATCGGTCCAGGGTCTCCAGCAGGGCAGCCAGGTTCTCTTCAACGGCCTGCCGGTCGGTCTCGTCACGTCCCTTCGGATCGACCCGAACAATCCGCGCGTGGTGATCGCCAACACGGAGATCGACCCCGGCGTGCCGATCCGCACCTCGACGGAAGCGAGCCTCGGCATCCAGGGCCTCACCGGCTTCGCCTTCATCGGCCTGCGCGGCGGCCGCACGGACGATCGCGACATCGTCGCCTCGGCGCTCGAGCAGGGCACGGTGCCGGTGATCACCGCGCGCCCCTCGGAAGTCACCGACATCCTGGCGACGGCACGCGACATCGCCGACCGCACCAACTCCATCCTGGGCGAATTCGAGAACCTCGTCGGCACGCTCAGCCCGTCCGTTCGCACCACGGTCGAGAACGTCGCGGCGACCTCCGAGAACGTGAACCGCTTCACCGCCTCGCTCGCCAACAATTCCGACGACATCGACAACTTCCTCGACAGCCTCGGCCAGCTCGCGAACACGGCGAACACCGTCGCGGA
>CANJKV010000021.1 GCA_947474855.1 Aurantimonadaceae bacterium
CGGGCAAAGGTTTCCAGTTCGGAAAAGTCCATCTAGAAGGCGTGCGAGATCTTCGTTCGCCGACACGCGCCCTCGCGCCCGGCGGACATCGCCGACACAAGGGACGCCATGAGCGACGACAGCTTCTTCCGCGAGGTCAACGAGGAGATAAGGCAGGCCCGCGTCCAGCAGTTCTGGAAGCGCTTCGGCCGCCTCGTGATCGCCGGCGCGGTTCTGGTGGTCGTCGCGGCCGTCGGTTTCGTGATCTACGAGAGCATCGTGGAAGGCCGGCAGGAGGCCTCGGGCGACCGCTACCTTCAGGCTGCCGCGCTGGAGGCCGCTGGACAGAGCCCGCAGGCGGTCGAAGGCTTCGAGGCGCTGGCGCGCGACGGCTACGGCGTTTATCCCGATCTGGCGCAACTGCGGCTCGGCGGAATCCGCCAGGCCAACAACGATCTGCCCGGCGCGCTCCAGGCCTTCGACGCGGTGGCCAACGACGCGGACGCGCCGCAGCCGCTGCGCGACGCGGCGGCGGTCCGGGCGGCCTACATCCTCGTCGACACGGGGAGCCGGGCCGACGTGTCGGCGCGCGTCGAACGCCTGTCGGGCGACGCCCAGGCGATGCGCTTTCCCGCGCGCGAGGCGCTAGCGCTCGCCGCCTGGAAGGAGGGCGATCGGGACGGGGCGCGCACGCTGTTCCAGCAGATCGCCGATGATCCGCAGGTGCCGAACGGCCTCGGGGACCGGGCGCAGCTGATGCTCGACGTCATCGCCGCGAGCACCCCCTCGACCGCCGCCCCCGTGCGCGCCCCGACGGTTCCGCCCGCGCCTGCCGCCGAGCCGGCGCCCGCTCCGGCACCGGCCGACGCGCTGCCCGCGCCGGCCGTCGAGCTGCCGGCGGCGGCCGGAACGCCCGCCCCGACCGTGCTGGAAGTCCCTGCCGCGGAGCCGAGCGTCCCGGCTGCGCAGCCGCCGGCCGCCCCTTCCGCCGCAGCGCCACCGCTCGCTCCGGCGCAGCCCGCGGCGCCTCCGGCAGAGCCCGCTCCGGCCGCGCCCGCGCCCGCACCCGCGAACTGAACCCAGCGAACGAGAAGGAGGCCTGCCGTGGTCGCCATCGCCATCATCGGGCGGCCGAACGTCGGCAAGTCCACCCTGTTCAACCGCCTCGTCGGCAAGCGCCTCGCACTCGTCGACGACCGGCCGGGGGTGACCCGCGACCGGCGCACCGGCGACGCCCGGCTCCTCGACCTCGAATTTCAGGCGATCGACACCGCGGGCCTCGAGGAGGCCGACGCGGAGTCGCTGGAGGGGCGCATGCGCGCCGGCACGGAGGCCGCGATCCGCGAGGCCGACCTGTCGCTCTTCGTGGTGGACGCCAAACACGGGCTGATGCCCCAGGATCGGACCTTCGGCGACCTCCTGCGCATGTCGGGGAAGCCGGTGGTGCTCGTCGCCAACAAGGCCGAGGCGCGCGGTGCCGACGCCGGCTTCTACGACGCCTACGAGCTCGGCCTCGGCGAGCCGGTCGCGATCTCCGCCGAGCACGGCGAGGGCATGGGCGACCTGCGCGACGCGATCGTCGCCGCACTCGGGATCGAGCTCTTCCGCGAGGGCGAAGACGACGAGGACGAGGAGGGGGGCGCTCCCGCGGTCGCGGCGGTGGGCGAGGACGGCGAGGAGGTCATCGAGCCCTACGACGACACCAAGCCGCTGCGCATCGCCATCGTCGGGCGGCCCAACGCCGGCAAGTCCACCATGGTCAACCGCTTCATCGGCGAGGAGCGGATGCTGACCGGGCCGGAGGCGGGCATCACCCGCGACTCGATCTCGGTCGAATGGGAATGGCGCGGCCGGCGCGTGAAGCTCTTCGACACGGCGGGCCTGCGCCGAAAGGCGCGCGTGCAGGAGAAGCTGGAGAAGCTGTCCGTCGCCGACGCGCTGAGGGCGATGAAGTTCGCCGAGGTGGTGGTGATCGTCCTCGACGTGACGATCCCATTCGAGAAGCAGGACCTGTCGATCGTCGATCTCATCGTGCGCGAGGGGCGCGCGCCCGTCCTCGCCTTCAACAAGTGGGACCTCGTGGAGGACCGGCAGGCGGTGCTCGCCGACCTTCGCGAGAAGACCGACCGGCTCCTGCCGCAGGCACGGGGCATTCGGGCGGTGCCCGTGTCCGGCGAGACGGGCGAGGGGCTCGACCGGCTGATGAAGGCGGTGGCCGAGACGCACGAGGTCTGGAACAAGCGCATCTCCACCGCCAAGCTGAACCAGTGGCTGGAGCGCGCGACCGCCCAGCACACGCCGCCCGCCGTCGCCGGGCGGCGCGTCACGATCAAATACATGACGCAGGTGAAATCCCGCCCGCCGACCTTCATGCTCTCGACCAGCCGTCCGGAGGCGCTCGGCGCCAGTTACACGCGCTACCTCGTCAACGGTCTGCGCGAGAGCTTCGGCCTTTTCGGCGTGCCGATCCGCCTCGGACTTCGCAAGCCGAACAACCCCTTCGCCGGAAAAGCGAAGCGGCGGTCGTGAAATGGCCACGTTCTGTTAACCAAGAGACAAGGTTAACGGAGCATGATTATCAACGGCCAGAGGGGTACGTTTCGGGGGCATGATGAAGGTCGAGGGGAACCAACGGCGCGCGAACCGATCGCGCCGCGCCAGACGCGCTGTGCTGACCGCCTTCGGGGCGCTCGCTCTTCTTCCCCTTCTGCCGACCACGGCGACCTTCCAGGATCATGATCGCCGCGCCGATGCCGGCTTCGACAAGGCGGGCCGTCTCGCCCGCCTCCTCACCGAAGCCGCGCTTCATGCGCCGACCGCCGAAGCTTCCACGGGCGACGACGCGGGGCGCGGGCGCCTCGCTTTCTCCCCGCCCGTCGGCTACGGCATGCGCGTCGCGGCAGCCCCGACGCAGATCGTCCCGCCGCCTCGCGAAAGCGTCAAGGGTGGACGCTTGTTCAAGCCGGCGCCGGAAACGCCGGTGGAAGTCTCCATGCTGCAGCGGCTGAATCCGATGGCCGACGAGAGCGTGCGCGCCGCCTTCGCCAGCGTTTCGCCCGGCACGATCCAGACGGTCGCCGTGGCTGCCGCCGAGGGCTTCTCGCTGAAGGCCAAGGAAACCCTCACCGGCGCGGGCCGGGAGGAGGGGACGCAGGTCGCCTCGCTCGGAGCCGCAGTCGAGGGCACCAACGCGCTCGGCTACGCGACGCCGGATGCCGGCAGCCGCGCCAACTCGCTTTTCGAGAACGTGCTGCGCGAAACGCCGGAAGCCTTCGTGCCGCCGATCGGCCCGAAGGACCATCTGTGGGCGGCGACCCCGCTGCCGGCCGACGCGCTCTCGGTGAAGGAGCAGCTCTGCCTCGCCAACGGCATCTATTTCGAGGCGCGGGGCGAGTCCGAAGAAGGGCAGGCGGCGGTCGCGCAGGTGATCCTGAACCGGGTCCGCAACCCGGTCTATCCCAAGACGATCTGCGGCGTCGTTTATCAGAACAAGAACTGGCGCAACCGCTGCCAGTTCTCATTCGCCTGCGACGGCAAGCCGGATCGCATTCGCGACGTCAAGGCTTTCGCCACGGCCAAGCGCATCGCCGGCGCCGTCACGCGCGGCGAAACCTGGCTCGCCGAGGTGGGGTCCTCGACCCACTACCACGCAAACTACGTCCATCCCCGCTGGGCGAACGCGATGGAAAAGCTCGACCGCATCGGCAAGCACATCTTCTATCGGACCTATAACGGCGGACTGTGAGACGAGTTCCCGGCCTTTTGGATTTGACGCGGACGCAAAGGCGGGTCTAACCCTCGCCCGACCCTTCCCGCTCGTCGATCGAGGCTGCCGTGGCTGAAGCCCAGAAGACCGAACCGCTCCTCGCCATCCTGACGCGTCAGCCGGTGATCCCCGTTGTCGCCGTCGCCAGCGCCAAGGAAGCCGTATCGCTGGCCCGCGCACTCGCCGCCGGCGGCCTGCCGGCGATCGAGATCACGCTGCGCACGCCCGCCGCGCTCGACGCCATCCGCGCGGTGGTCGCGGAAGTGCCGGAAGCGATCGCCGGCGCCGGCACGATCCTCAACCCCGCGCAGTTCGCGGCCGCGGCCGAGGCCGGCTCCCGGTTCATCGTCTCGCCGGGCACGACGCCGTCCGTGATCGAGGCGGCGTCGGATTCGGACGTCCCGCTCCTGCCGGGCGCGGCGAGCGCCAGCGAGCTGATGCGGGCGCTGGAGAGCGGATACGAACTGTTGAAGTTCTTCCCGGCCGAGCAGGCAGGTGGAGCCGCCTTCCTGAAGAGCATCGCGCCGGTGTTTCCCGCCATCCGCTTCTGCCCGACGGGCGGCATCTCGACGAAGAACGTCGGCGACTACCTGGCGCTGCCCAACGTCGTGTGCGTCGGCGGCTCCTGGGTCGCCCCGAAGGACGCGCTGAGCGCCGGCGACTTCGACACGGTGACGCGCCTCGCCCGCGAGGCCGCCGCGCTGAAGGCGCGTTGAGCGGGGCTTCGGACCCCGTCATCGGCCATGCGCCACGCGCGCCGACGAGACATCAGGAGTTCGGGGAGGCTGGAGCCTGGAGCGGGCGATGGGAATCGAACCCATGACATTCAGCTTGGAAAGCTGATCTTATTGCCGTTCGTCGTGCTTCGTTGATGTTCGTCACCCCATGAAAATCAGGGCTTTGCGTTGACTTTGGCGTTCGCGCCGGTTTGTGCTGATGCGCGGTTTCACGCCGTCATCCGTCCGATATCCGTCGAAATCCGTCCAAGGCAACCCATGCCCGAACTGCCTCCGACCAAAGCCGGCATCGACGCCTTGCCCCTGCCCGAGAAGGGTGCGGTCGACTACAGGGACCCCCAAGCAGGCCGGGCTCTACCTGCGCGTCTCGCCGGGCGGCACGAAGTCGTGGTCGGTGCGCGCCGACAAGGGCGCGCGGCGCGAGGTCGGCCGATCGAAGAAACTCACCATCGGCCGCTATCCCGACCTGCCGTTGAGCCTCGCCCGCGACAAGGCGCGCAAGATCCTCTCGGCCGTCGCCGACGGCATCGACGTCGACGGCGAGAAGAAGGCGGCGGCCGCTGCGAAGGCTAAGCGCCGCGTCGAGACGCTCGAAGTCGTCGGGCGCGACTACATCGAGCGCACCGCCACCGGCCGGCACCGCTTCAACGGCAAGCCCATGCGACCCCAGCCGCGCGCTCTCGAAAAGGACTATCTGGAGCGCGTAGTCATCCCGAAGCTCGGCAAGCGACCGCTCGCCGACATCACGCGCGCCGAGTTGCAGCGGACCGTCGACGCGGTCGAGGCGGAGTTCTCGCCCGGCGCTGCGCGGCACGCCCGAAATGTCATCCAGAAGATCTTCGCCTTCGCGCTCTGGCAGGAGATCGTCACGAACGATCCAACCCGCTTGGTCTCCTCGCCCACCTGGACGGAGCGGGAGCGCGTTCTTACCGACCCGGAGATGGCGGCGCTCTGGAAGGCGCTGTCGGCGCCGGGCGAGCTGAAGGGCGTCAGCCTTTCGGTCGGGATCGCGACGGCGATCAAGCTCGCGGCCGTGACGCTTCAGCGCCGCGGCGAGGTGAGCGGTATGCGCCTCGACGAGATAGACCGGAAGGCGCGAACCTGGACGATGGCCGGCGAGCGGACGAAGAACGGGCGCACCCACGTCGTGCCGCTCTCCGGGCTTGCGATCGAGCTGATCGACGAGGCGCTCGCCGCGCGCACGAAGGGCGGGTCGAAGAGCGCCTTCGTCTTTCCCTCGCCGCGCAACCCCGAGCAGCCGATCGCGCCGAATGCGGTCACGCATGCCTGGGGGCGGCTGCTGCCGCTCCTGCGGATGGAGAAGGACGGGGAGGAGGTGCCGGTGACGGGGATCACCCCGCACGATCTGCGGCGGACCGGCTCGACGGCGATCACGAGCGAGCGGATCGCGATGCCGCGCTTCGTCGTCAGCCAGGTGCTCAACCACGCCAGCGACAGCGGCGGCACGGCGGTGGTCACGGCCGTCTACGACCGAAACGCATACCTGAAGGAGAAGCGCGCGGCCCTCGACGCCTGGGCCGCGCTGCTTGCCGAGATCGTCGGGATCAGGCCCGCACCTCCGCCTGCGCCTTGACGTAGGTTTCGAGGTCGCGCTGGCGCCAGCGCTTGAGGCGCTGCCCGTAGGTGACCGCCCGCGGGAAGGCCTTGTCGGTCCGCTCGAGCTTCCAAAGGGTGGTTCGGCCGATCTTCAGGAACTCGCACGCTTCGGCCGTCGTCAGCAACGTGCCCCCGGTCGTCTCACTCATCGCGGTCTGCCTTCCTTTCGTCATCGCCCCGCGCGGCCGGCGAACCGTGCAGTGGGCAGCATTCCGTCATCACGAAGAGGCCCGCGCCGAGGTGACCCTCGCCGTGGGCGTTGTCGAAGATCGGGCAGGTGCAGCCGTGCATGACGGCGAGCGGGCTGCCGGGCGAGGACGCCTCCTCGGCCTCATCCATAATCACCACCTCGCGGCGGCGGTAGGAGCGGGATTTCGTCGCCAGTCAGGTACCGGTCGCGGATAATCTCCCGGCTCTCCTCGTAGACCGTGCGTCCGCCGGGCATCACGACCTGGGCAAGGAATGCCTCCTCGACCGTCTCTATCGAGGCCACGGCGCTTTCCAGCTTCGCCTTGATCACGAGCATCAGCGCGCGCCATCGCGACCGCCGCACCTGGTCCGTGTAGTTCGGGTTGAGCGGCAGGACGAAGCGGATGTGCCGGTCGGTAAGGGTGAAGAGGATCGTTGCCCGATCCTCCTCCTCCAGCACGCCGAACTTCGTCGCGCCGACCTTCCGGACGAGCTTCTCGATCTCGCCCTTCGTTTGGTTGAACGGGACGCGAGTGCCTTCAGCGTAGGCCATGGCGCGCCTCAGTTCTTCGGCAGGTCGGCGATCATGCCGAGCGCCTGAAGGTAGAGTTCGAGGATCGCGTCCTGCTCGGCGCGCTCGTTGGCGTCCTGCTTGCGCAGCGAAATGACCGTGCGCAGCACCTTCGTGTCGAAGCCGTTGCCCTTGGCTTCGGCGTAGACGTCCTTGATGTCGTCGCCGATGGTCTTCTCCTCCTCGAGGCGCTCGATGCGCTCGACGAAGGATCGCAGATGGTCCTGCGCGACATCCTCAACTTGGCTCATGCCGCTTCCTTTCCTTCCAGGTACTGCGCCGCCAGCTTCATCAGGCGGCTGTCGTCGGATTGCACTTGCTCGGCGCCCTTGAGGGGATCGAGGATCCCTCGCGACTGCGAGGACTTGAGGCCGAGCGCCTCGAAACACGGGATCGCTGCCGCCGTCGGTGTGGAGGTAGATCGCCTCCACGGGCCGATTCTGGCCCGGCCGGCGCACGCGCCCGATAAGCTGCTTATGGACCTGCGGGGACCAATCCATCTCGCCGACGACGACGGTCGCGCAGCGGTGCTGCAGACCGTCGAGCCCCGCGCCCGAGCGCAGCGAGATGATCATCAGGTCCGTCTTGCCGCTCATGAAGGCGGCCTTCGCCTTGTCCTTCTGGGACTGGCTCTCCGAGCCGGTGAAGAGCACCGGATCGAGGTCGGCGAGCGCACTTCGTGGCGCAGCACTGCCTACGCGGCGCGGACGGCCAGGTGTCCCGCGTTGCGGCGGGCTTCGGCCTTGTTGCAACGGCCGGCGAGATGGCGTCGGCCATGGGCGTGCTGCCCTGGCCGGAGGGCGAGGCGGAACGAGGGGCGGCGCGATACTTCGCCGATTGGCTAAAGGGTCGCGGCGGCATCGAGGCGGCCGAGGAGCGCGAAGCCATCGCCACCGTGCGCCGCTTCATCGAGGCGCAGGGTGGCGATGGCTTCGAGCCCATGGGCGATCTCGCGCCGCGGGACCGGGAGGGCTGGCCGATCGAACAGCGGACTATCAACCGCGTCGGGTTCCGCCGCAGGGACGGCGAGGGCGAGACGGAATACCTGGCGCTGCCCGAGGCGTGGAAGGCGGAAATCTGCGCCGGCCTCGATGCCGGCATAGTGGCGCGCGTCCTCGCCAAGCGCGGCTTCCTGAAGGTGGACGCCAGCGGAAAGTACGCCTCGACCGCGAAGCTGCCCTCCACCGGCAAGACCTCGCGCGTCTACGTCCTGCGGGCGTCCATCCTCGGCGATGCGGAGGGCGACCGTGCGTAGCCACTTCGCCGCCTTCCTCCGGCCGGGTGCCTACGGTCACACCGGTCACACCGCAGTCACCCGTGCCGGTGTGACCGCGGAAGTCCTGCGAAAACAGGAGGATAGCCGCCCCGTTACACCGGTCACACCGGTCACGCCGCATTTGATAGAGCCGGGGGCACGAGGGCCCGACGGTGACGCGCAATCGGACCAGGTCGCCAAGGAGGCGACACGATCGGAGAGCGCCGGGGATGTGGTCGGGCGCCACACGCGCGCCGCGGTGGCACGCATCCCGTCCGATTGCGGATTTGCGCCGGCCGGCCGCCCCGACCAGCCTGTCCAGCGCGCCGGACGCGGCACGGACGAGGAAATCGGGTCCCGCGCCGTCGATGCGGCCAGGGAGAAGACCGGGGCGCTTCGCTCGTCGCCGGGCGTTACGGTCGGACCGCCCGCAACCGAAGTCGGGCCGGCCGAGTACGACGCGCACCTGGACAGGATGATCGCGGCGGCGGCTGACGATAGCGCCAAAGTCGCACGGCTCTCCTACACCAAGCGCAAGGGGTGGGTCGTTCCGGCAGGACCAGGACGCATCTTCACGAGGGGGCGGTGATGAGCTCGATCCGCACAGTGGGTTGTTGTCGCCAGTTGTGCATCCTAGAGGTTGAAGTTGTAGCTAAAGGCAGACTTGGCGACTGAAGCGCAGCTTTCGAGATCCGGCATCAGGTGAGCGCGAGTTTTGCGCTCTCGGAATAAGTTCACCAGTGCCAATGTTTTCTCACGATCAGATGGGCGAATTATAAACTTCCGAGCATGCAGATCCGTCAGGTAATTCTCTACAGTCGGATAGGTCCCGTAGTTTGCGTAGTGGCTTTCCGCATTCCAGATAAAAGTGAATACCCCTCGCTGCGATCGCACTCTCTGATTGGCGTGTCGATCACCATGAAAGATCTCGACGCTTGGCGAGTAGGGATGACGCCTATTCAAAGCGCTCGAAGTCGCATGTCCCAGAAGATCCACGCCCCATACAACTGCATCCACGCCGCTGCGCGAGCCTTCCAAGGCGAAATAGAGCGCCGACAGCGGGTCGTATGACCAGTCGAGGAGGCGAGTTGGTATCCCATAGTGTTGAGCAATCGACTCAAGCTCAGGATCGAAGAATTCCACGATGTGGCCGCCGCGCGTAAGCATATTCTCAGCGCGCTCAAGCTGCTCACCGTCTTGTAGCAGTCCCAGACTACGAGCCGTATGAACGAAGTTGCGAAGTAACGCGTAGGCGATGCCCATTCTCTGGAGCGCCTTTTCAAGGCGCCCCGCCGTATCGAAAGCGTAGAGTCCCTGCCAACCCGGGTGGTCGATCTGCTGCCGAGCCGCCTCGGTTGCGCATATTGCAAGAAAAGGTTGAGAAGTGCCGAAGCGGGGGAGGAAATCATCGCGCCACACCCCAGGCTGCAGCTTCCATGAGGCGTCCGAATGTCCCCGGAACACCCAATCTGGGATAGGGCGATCTCCGAACAGGGCCGTGTTGCTCATACGAAGCGTCTGGAAGATTTCCTCTGCTGTTTCCAGCACGGTCTCGGGGATGGGCCTCATGTGGCTCAAGGCGAGCGCTCCTAGCAGTCTACCGTCGAGTGTCGGATAAACGCATGTCCGACATGCCGGTCGCTGTCCACTCGCGCTCTGCAATGCCGTCTATCTCTGTCCTGATTGTGGTATTATGATACCTCACAGGAGGAGAGCGTGTCCCAGTTTCCGGAGTATCTTCAAGTCAGGGCGCCGGCCGGCACCTCAAAGGCCTTGCGAGAGGCCGCTGTTCGGGAAGGCAAAAGGCCTGCACAGATCGTGCGGGAGGCGCTTGCAACGCGCTTGCTAGGCTCGCCCGCCACCGAAACGTCGAGGGCCGTTTGATGTCCGGCTCTATCCAGAACCTTGCGGCCACTCCCGCAGAAATCTTCCGGCGCATCCGTGCCCTCAGCGATTGCGAGGAGGAGTCGGCCGAACGGGACGACGCGATCCTCCGTCTCGGCATCCTGCTGGCGATGACGCCCGGCACCAACGTTCGCGACGCGCTCGTGATCGCCACCGTCATGCGCGACGTGATGGCCGAGGCTGCCCGAACTCGACGCCCGCATGGCCGACGCCGGCCGGGCCGCGGAGATGGTGACGGAGGCCACCGCCCGCCGCGTCGCCCGGCTCGACCAGGCGAAGGCCGGCGCGCTCGGCCGCATCATGGGCGTGGACGATCCCGGCGACGTGTCGCGCATCATCGGGGGCCTGTTCTCCCGCCAGGATGCCGCCGCGCAGTTCTCCGGCCTTCGCCAGGCGATCGGGAACGCCCCCGTCGGGCAGGCCGGGCTTCGCCGCGCCGTTGCCGACCACGTCGCTCAGGCCCTCGTCGCGAACACGGAAGCCGGGACCAGCGGACAAGCCATCCTCCGGTCCGACCAGTTCCAGACGTTCGTCCGCCGCAACGGCGCGGCGCTGCGCGAAGCCGGGTTCTCGGATGCCGAGATCGGCACCATGCAGGAATCGCCGCGGACCTGGCGCAGGCGAACCGCTCGGCTTCGGCGGTGCGCATCCCGGGGCAATCGAACGCGGCCCAGGACCTGGCGGCGGTCGGCCGGCGCGACGGGGCGGCCTCGATCCTCGCCAAGGTGGTCTATGGCTCGTCGCTCGCAGGCGGCGGCGCGAGCCTCGCCACCGGGTCTCTCTTGGGGACGGCCGCGGCGATCGGCGTCAGCCTCGTCCAGGCGATGCGCGAGCGCGGCATCCGGCGCGTCGACGAGCTCGTGCGCGAGGCCAGGCTCGACCCGGCGACGGCGCGCCTCCTCCTGTCGAAGGTGCCGGCCGGCGGGGAGCGCGCCGCCGAGCGCACCCTTGCCCAGCGCTACCGTGCCGCCACCGCCGCCATGCTGGCGAACGAGGCGGGCGAGGAAGGCCGCCGGGAAGAGCCGCGCGGCGTCCGCGTTGACGTGCCATTGCCCGCCGAAGGCTCGGGGGCGGCAATGGGGCCGCGCGCCACCCTGGAGGAGCCTCGCACCCCGCAGCAGATCATGTCGGCCCTCTTGATCGGGGACGCAGCGCCGGCCGCCGCGTCGGACCCGAGGACGATGGCTCTCGCCGCGGCTCTCCGATCGGGCGGCGGAATGACCACCGTGCGGGGGCAGCAGAGCACGGCCCGGCAGATGGCGCAGGCCATGCCGAAGGGAAGTCCCGACGGCATGAACTGGATGCAGCGCGAGTTCATCGCGCAGTAGCTCTTGAGAGCGTGAGGACGACGATGGCGCAAGGTAAGAAGACAGGCGGCCGGCGGAAGGGAACCCCGAACCGGACGACGCAGACGCTGAAGGACGCGATCCTCCTCGCCGCCGATGAGGTCGGCAGCGATGGCAACGGCGCCGATGGCTTGAAGGGCTATCTGAAGCGGGTCGCCGTCGAGGACGTGAAGGCCTTCGCAGGGCTCCTCGGCAGAGTGCTACCGCTCCAGGTGGCAGGGGCCGACGGCGAGGATGGCGAGCCGACGGCGATCGAGATGAGGATCGTCTATCCCCGAGCCTCGGCGCCGGCCGTCGCGGATCCGTCGGAGGCGACGTGATGGCGAGTGGGCGCAAAACGGGTGGGCGCCAAAAGGGCACGCCGAACCGCAGGACGCGGGAGACGATGGACGCAGCCAAGCGCACGGGTGTGACGCCCCTCGACTACATGCTCCAGATGCTCGCCGACGAGAGCGCGAGCAAGGAAGATCGCATGTGGGCTGCCGAGAAGGCCGCTCCCTACGTGCACCCGAAGCTTGCCAGCGTCGAGCACGGGGTCAAGGATGGCGCACCGCTCACCTTCGAGCGCATCGAGCGGATCATCGTCGACCCGCAACATGGGCGGCCGGAAAGCCTCTCGGCTTGAGCGCGGACCGACCCGTGCGTCCTCTAAAGTAGAGGAAAATAGAGGATTTATCGGCGGGGTGACCTCGATAGCGCCCGCTGCTCACGCCGGTCACACCGCCGAATTTTGCAGGTGTGACCGGCCTTGGCGCCTCAAAGCCCTGCGCCGCCGGGGTTCTGCCTCGTGGTCACACCGGTCACACCAGTCACACTCTCTACAGAGTGACCCCAAACTGCGGAGCTTGTCTGCGAGGTGATCGCGGCAGGCGCACGCCAGCGACCAAGCGCGGACAGCGCAAGACGGCAGTGGGGAAAGAAGTGGGGAAGTCGCAGTTGGAGCGAAAAATTCTCAGCAGTTTCAACAGCTTAAAGACGGTTGATGGCGGTGAGAGAGGGATTCGAACCCTCGATACGGTTTCCCGTATACACGCGTTCCAGGCGTGCGCCTTCAACCACTCGGCCACCTCACCCTTGCCCTCGTTCGGGACGCCTCCGGGCACGGCGCAGGCACCAGCGAGGGCGCGCCGTCCTGACCGCGGCCGACCGCCGGAACAAGCGGAAGAGCGGCGTCTGACCGGAAGGTCCCGCCAGCTTTGACGGGCACTCCGAAGTGGAGCGCCGAACCATGCCGGTCGGACGGCGGGGACTTACAACGAGATCGCGCGGCGGCGCAAGCACCGTTTTTTCCCCATGCCAACGCGCCGGTGGGGGGCGCCCCGACCAGAGCCGCGTTGGGGGTGGGCGGAGGAGGGAAAACCCATGCCTTTCAAAAGGGAGGCGTTCTTCCCATATTGCAGCGGGATAGGAGGCCTGGGCGGAAAGGCGGCGCGACGCGGCCTCCGGGAGGCCTATGCCACGGGTTCGAAAGGCGTCACATCCATGCTCCGGTTCATCGCTCGGGTGATCGGCAATCTTCTTCTGGCGGTTGCCGTGGTCTACGCGGTCGGCGACATCGCCCGCACCATCGCCGACGACGTCGTCGCCACCACGTCGCTGACACAGGCGCTGGCCGTCCTCGGCGTCAGCGCGGAGGATGCCGCCGGCGGCGCGCTCGCACCGCTTCTTGCCGTGATCGGCCCGCTGCCCGCCGCGCTCGTGTTCTTCGCCGCCGCCCTGGTGTTCCTGCTCCTCGGCCGCAGCCACCGGCGTCGCGACGAGATGCGCGTCGTGCGCTGAGCGGCGCCACCAGGGCCTCCGACCACTTCATCAGAAGGTCTACGATCCATGTTCATTCTCGACATGTTCTCCAAGAAGATGAAGCTCCCGACCGTCGAGGAGGCGCTGCCCGGCCGCTCCGAAGCCTTGCCGACGGCCGCGACCCACTTCGTCACCGGCGCGGATCTCAAGGCGCCCTTCGCCGATCCGAGCCTCGAGACGGCCATGTTCGGCATGGGCTGCTTCTGGGGCGTCGAGCGCATGTTCTGGAAGCTGCCGGGCGTGAAGGGCACGGCGGTCGGCTATGCCGCGGGCGTGACGCCGAACCCGACCTACGGGGAGGTCTGCTCCGGCCAAACCGGGCACAACGAGGTGGTGCTCGTCGCCTTCGATCCGACGGAAACGAGCTACGAGGCGCTGCTCAAGACCTTCTGGGAGGGCCATGACCCGACGCAGGGCATGCGCCAGGGCAACGACATGGGCACGCAGTATCGTTCGGGCATCTACGTCACCTCGCCGGCCCAACGCGACGCTGCCGAGCGGACAAAGGCGGCCTATGCCGAGGCCCTGGCGGCCGCCGGGCACAAGGCGGCCATCACGACGGAAATCCGCGAGGCACCGGAGTTCTTCTTCGCCGAGGACTACCACCAGCAGTACCTCGCCAAGAACCCGAACGGTTACTGCGGCGTCGGCGGCACGGGCGTGTCCTGCCCGATCGGGCTCGGCGTCGGTGCCGCCGCGGAGTAGGGCGCGATCGGGACAGGGCCGCATCGCAGAGGGTCGGACGGGCGGGGCGAGGGCTCCGCCCGTTTTTTCATCATCCTCGCGAATCCGCTTGGATTTCGCGCGGTCGCCATGCAATCTCCGGCCCGGCCGGTCCGTCCCGGTTCCGCGCCGTCCCGGCCCGCGGAGCCGGGCGCGGCGCGGCGACACGGCAACCATTCGGGATGACCTTCATGAAACAGTTCCTGGCCGGACTCCTGGCCGCCACCGTCCTCGGCCTGTCGGGCACGGGCGCGGGCGCCGCGGAGATCAACCCCGCCGTGATCTTCGACATCGGCGGCAAGTTCGACAAGTCGTTCAACGAGGCCGCCTTCAACGGTGCCGAACGCTTCAAGTCCGAGACGGGCACCGAGTATCGCGAGTTCGAGATCACCTCCGACGCCCAGCGCGAGCAGGTGCTGCGCCGCTTCGCGCGCGACGGCCGCTCGCCGATCATCGCCGTCGGCTTCGCCCAGCAGACCGCGATGACGGCGGTGGCCGCCGAGTTCCCGGATCTCAAGTTCATGGTCATCGACACGGTCGTCGAGCAGCCGAACGTGCGCTCGGTCCTCTTCAAGGAGGAGGAGGGCTCCTACCTCGTCGGCATGCTGGCGGCGCTGAAGTCGCAGTCGGGCACCGTCGGCTTTGTCGGCGGCATGGACATCCCGCTGATCCGCAACTTCGCCTGCGGCTACAAGGGCGGCGTGCTCGCGGCCAAGCCCGACGCCAAGTTCCTGGAGAACATGACCGGCACGACGGGCGCGGCCTGGAACGACCCCGTGCGCGGCGGCGAGTTGACCAAGGCGCAGATCGACCAGGGCGCCGACGTGATCTTCGCGGCGGCCGGCGCGACCGGCCTCGGCGTCCTCCAGACGGCGGCCGACAACAACAAGTTCTCGATCGGCGTCGATTCGAACCAGAACATGCTGCATCCCGGCAGCGTCTTGACTTCGATGGTCAAGCGCGTCGACAACGCCGTCTACGCAGCCCTCAAGGACGCGGCCGACGACAAGTGGACCTCGGGCCTCCAGACGCTCGGCCTGAAGGAGGACGGCGTCGGCTACGCGGTCGACGACAACAACAAGGACCTCCTGACCCCCGAGATGATCGAGGCCGTCGAGGCAGCCAAGGCACAGATCATCTCCGGCGAGCTGCAGGTCCACAACTACAACACCGACAACACCTGCCCCTACTGATCGGGCGGCGCTGGACGCGAAAGGGGCGCGCGGCGGTACACGCCGCGCGCCCTTTTCGTTTGTGCGACGTCGGTGCTATCGCGCTGGCGACGCCAAGTGAATGAGGAGTGCCGCCCATGGCCAGACGCGTGATCTTCGACACCGATCCAGGCCAGGACGACGCCGTCGCGATCCTCGCCGCGCTCGCGAGCCCGGAACTCGACGTCCTCGGCATCGTGACGGTGGCCGGCAACATCCCGCTCCACCACACGACGCGCAACGCCCTGCGCCTCGTCGAGCTGGCCGGGCGCGGCGACGTGCCCGTCCATGCCGGCTGCGACCGGCCGATGCGCCGCCGCCTGGTGACGGCGGAGCACGTCCACGGACCGACCGGCCTCGACGGGCCGGACTGGCCGGAGGTGACGACGAAGGCCGGCGCGGCGCACGGCATCGACTTCCTGATCGGGACGATCCGCGCGCAGCCCGAGAAGACGGTCACCATCCTGGCGCTCGGGCCGCTGACCAACGTCGCGATGGCGCTGGTGAAGGCCCCCGACATCGCGCAGCGGCTGGAGGGCATCGTCCTCATGGGCGGGGCCTATTTCGAGGTCGGCAACATCACGCCGGCGGCTGAGTTCAACATCTTCGTCGATCCCGAGGCCGCGGCCATCGTCTTCGGCGCGGGCGTGCCGCTGACCGTTCTGCCGCTCGACGTCACGCACGCGATGCGCTCGACGCCGGCGCGGATCGAGGCCTTCCGCGGCCTCGGCAACAAGGCGGGGCAAGCGGTCGCGCAGATGCTGTCCTTTTCCGAGAGCTTCGATCTCAAGAAGTACGGCTGGGACGGCGCGCCGCTCCACGACCCCTGCGTGACGGCCTTCCTTCTCAAGCCCGAGATCTTCGAGGGCCGGCAGATCAACGTCGAGATCGAGCTGGCGAGCGAGTTGACCCGCGGCATGACGGTGGCGGACTACTGGGGCGTCACGGACCGCCCGAAGAACGCCTTCTACGTGCGCGGCGGGGACGCGGAGGCCTTCTACGCGCTGCTCCTTGAGCGCATCGCCCGCCTGCCTTGAGGCGCGAGAAGCCGTGGTGCCGCGTCGAAGCTGCTGCCTTCTCCCCCGTGGGGAGAAGGTCCCGGCAGGAGAACGAGGGCTTCGTCGGGCAGAGGCAGTGAAGCCGCGCTTCCTCCCGTATCGGGAGAAGGTGCCCCGAAGGGGCGGATGAGGGTGTTCAGCGGGCGCAACCGCCTGCGGATGAGCGCGGTGGACACGTCGCCACCCGTCATCCGCAAAGACGCCTGCGCCCTACGAGACCATCACCCGGCAGCACAGCCCCCGCATCGCAGCCACCCTTTCCCGAAACGGGAGAGGGGCGGGCGCCTCGTCCGGAAAGCCACGCTCAATAATGCGGCGGCTTCGTCGCTTCGGGCTTGGGAAGCGCATCCTCGACGGCCTGGAAGCGCTCGGTCAGGTGTCGGCATTGGCGCTGGAGGATGGTGATCGCGTCGAACGCCTTCTTCAGCTCGGTCGACAGTTCCTCGATCTCCCGCGCTTGGTGGGCGACGAGCACTTCGAGATCCTCGACCCGCCCGCGCGCATCGAATGTTTCGCTCATCGCACGATCCTTTCGAGTTTCAGCCGGTCCGCCTCCGGCAACGGCGCCGGTGGCCGCGTCCGGCGATCCACGGTGACGTGAACGAAGAAGCCCTCCGCCGCCGCTACGTCCGACACGCCCGCGAAGAGCCCGATCTCGTAGGTGACCGCGCTGCGCCCGATCCGGCCGACGCGCAAGCCCGCCGCCACGGCATCGGGAAAGGCGATCTCGGCATGGTAGCGGCAGCCGGACTCGACCACCAGCCCGATCCGCTCGCCGCGCCCGATGTCGAGGAGCCCGGGCTCGATGAGGAAGGCGTTCGCCACCGAATCGAACAGGGTGTCGTGGATCGCGTTGTTCATGTGCCCATAGACGTCGTTGTCGTGCCAGCGCGTTTCGAAGCTGCGGAACAGGCGATAATCGGCTCGTCGGCCGGGCGGCAGGCGCGGAGTGGGGGAGGGCTGGTCCAAGGGCGTGATCCTGCGGCCGAGCGTCGGTTTCCCGAGCTTTCCACGGCCGCGCGGCGGGGGGAAGGCTGGCGCGCGGCGCCCGATCTGCTCTATCGTGGCGCGACAACGGCGTTTTACGTCAAAGGCAGGCGAATGGCGGCACCGGCGATCGAATTGATCGGCATTTCGAAGAGCTTCGGCCCCGTCCAGGCCAACCGCGACATCAACCTCACCGTCGAGGCCGGCACGATCCACGGCATCGTCGGCGAGAACGGCGCCGGCAAATCGACTTTGATGTCGATCATCTACGGCTTCTACCAGGCCGATGCGGGCGAGATCCGGGTGAAGGGCGAGCCCGTGTCGATTCCGGACTCGAACGCTGCGATCGCCCACGGTATCGGCATGGTCCACCAGCACTTCATGCTGGTCGAGAACTTCACGGTCACCGAGAACGTCATGCTCGGCGCCGAGCAGTCGGGCCTGCTCAACGCCGGCATCCGCCGCGTGCGCGCCGAGCTCATGCGCCTGGAGCGCGAGCACGGGCTGGAGATCGACCCGGACGCGGTGATCGAGGACCTGCCCGTCGGCCTTCAGCAGCGCGTCGAGATCCTGAAGGCCCTGTACCGCGGTGCCGAGATCCTGATCCTCGACGAGCCGACGGGCGTCCTCACGCCCGCCGAGGCCGACCAGCTCTTCGGCGTCCTTCGCCAACTCAAGGCCGAGGGCAAGACCATCGTCCTCATCACCCACAAGCTGCGCGAGATCCTGGCCGTCACGGACGCCGTGTCCGTCATGCGGCGCGGCGAGATCGTCGCGACGCGGCGGACGGCCGAAACAAATGCCGGCGAGCTCGCCGAACTGATGGTCGGGCGGCGCGTGCTCCTGCGCGTCGACAAGGCCGAGGCGAGGCCGGCGGCGCCCGCCCTCAAGGTCTCGAACCTCACAGTCCACGATTCGCGCGGCGTGCCGATGGTGAAGGACGTGTCCTTCGAGGTCCGCGCCGGCGAGATCGTCGGCATCGCGGGCGTTGCCGGCAACGGGCAGTCCGAACTCCTCGAAGCGCTCGCCGGCATCCGGCCGGCGAAGAGCGGCATGGTGGAGCTTCTGGGCAAAAGCCTCGACCCCTGCGGCGGCATCGATCCCGCCATGATGCGCGCGGCGGGCCTCGCACACGTGCCGGAGGACCGGCACGGCATGGGCCTCGTCCTGCCGTTCCGCGAGGCGGAGAACGCCATCCTCGGCTATCACCGCGATCCCGCCTACGCCAAGGGACCCTTCCTCGACCTGTCCGCCATGCGGCGCGACGCCGAGGCGAAGATCGCGGCCTACGACATCCGCCCGCCGAACAGCGAGCTGCGGACCGCCAACTTCTCCGGCGGCAACCAGCAGAAGATCGTGCTCGCCCGGGAGATGGAGCGGGGGCCGAAGGTGCTGCTCATCGGCCAGCCGACGCGCGGCGTCGACGTCGGCGCCATCGAGTTCATCCACCGCCGCATCGTCGCCATGCGCGACGAGGGCCGCGCCATCCTCCTCGTCTCGGTGGAACTGGACGAGATCCGTGGCCTCGCCGACCGCATCCTCGTGATGTTCGATGGCCGCATCGTCGGCGAGCGCTCCCCTGACGCCTCCGAGGGCGAGATCGGCCTCCTGATGGCCGGCGTCGAGAGCCGGGACGCGGCCGAATGAGCCTTTCCGACGCGCGCCTCTCGCTCGTCACGCTCGGCGTCGCCGATCTCGCCCGCGCGGGCGCCTTCTACGAGGCGCTCGGCTGGCGTCGCGCGCCGATCGAGGCGGAGGGCGTCGTCTTCCTGCAAGGGGAGGGGATCGCGCTCTCGCTGTTCGGGACGGACGAACTCGCGCATGATGCCGGGCTCGACGCCGCGCCGCTGCCTGCCTTCCGCGGCATCGCGCTGGCGATCAACCTCGCCTCCCGCGCCGACGTCGACCGCCTCTTCACTTCTGCGCTGACGGCCGGCGCCCGCGCGACGAAGCCGCCCGAGCCCGCCTCCTGGGGCGGATATTCCGGCTACTTCGCAGACCCCGATGGTCACCTGTGGGAACTCGCCCACAATCCCTTCTTCGCCTTCGACGCGTCGGGGCACCTCGACCTTCTCACCCCTCCCGAGCCTTCCGAGGAGCCGGCATGAGCCGACCCTATGCCAAGCTGCCCGGCTGGATCGACTACGGTCTGATCCCGCTCGTCAACGTCGTCGTCGCCTTCCTCGTCGCCGGCCTCGTCGTCCTCGCCGTCGGCGAGAGCCCGATCGAGGCGGCGCGGCTGATGCTGCGCGGCGCCTTCGGCTACGGCGAGGGCTTCGGCTTCACGCTCTACTACGCGACGAACTTCATCTTCACCGGCCTCGCCGTCGCGGTCGCCTTCCACGGCGGCCTCTTCAACATCGGCGGCGAGGGGCAGGCTTATGTCGGGGGCCTCGGCGTCGCGCTCGTCGCGCTCAACCTCGACGGCACCTTTCCCTGGTGGGTGAACCTGCCGCTGGCGGTAATCGCCTCCGCCGCCTTCGGTGCGGCCTGGGCGCTGATCCCCGCCGTTCTCCAGGCCAAACGCGGCAGCCACGTCGTCATCACGACGATCATGTTCAACTTCATCGCCGCGGCGCTGATGGTCTACCTGATCGTCGAGCAGTTCCGCCCGGTCGGCTCCATGGCGCCGGAAACGCGGGTCTTCGGCGAGGGCGGGCAACTGCCGAAGCTCGAAGGCTTCTTCGCGCTTCTCGGGCTCGACCTCGGCGGCGCGCCGCTGAACGTGTCCTTCTTCGTCGCGCTCGCCGCTGCCTTCGCCGTCTGGGTGCTGATCTGGCGCACCCGCCTCGGCTACGAGATCCGCACGCTCGGCTTCTCGCCGAAGGCGGCGCTCTATGCCGGCATGAGCCAGACCCGGCTCGTGGTCGTCACCATGCTGATTTCCGGCGGCCTCGCCGGCATGATGGCGCTGAACCCCGTGATGGGCGACCAGTACCGCCTGCAAATCGAGTTCCCCGCCGGCGCCGGCTTCGTCGGCATCGCCGTCGCCCTGATGGGCCGCGGCCACCCCGCCGGCATCCTGCCCGCCGCCCTTCTTTTCGGCGTCCTCTACCAGGGCGGCGCCGAGCTCGCCTTCGACATGCCGGCGATCAGCCGAGACATGATCGTCATCATCCAGGGCCTCGTGATCCTCTTCGCCGGGGCGCTTGAGAACATGATCCGCCCCGGCGTCGGCGCGGCCTTCCAGTTCGTGCGCTTCCGACCCTCGGCGAAGATCGTACAAGGGGAGCTCGGCCGCTGATGGACTTCGCGACCACCCTCAACGTCCTCGAAGCCACGATCCGCCTCGCGACGCCACTCCTCTTCGCGGCGCTCGCCGGCCTCTACTCCGAGCGCGCCGGCATCTTCGACATCTCGCTCGAAGGCAAGATGCTCGCCGCCGCCTTCGCCTCGGCCTCCGTCGCCGCGATCTGGGCCTCGCCGCTCCTCGGCCTCTTCGCCGGCGTCCTCGTCGCCGTCGCCTTCTCGCTCGTCCACGGCCTGGCGTCGATCACCTATCGCGGCAACCAGATCGTCTCGGGCGTGTCGCTGAACTTCATCGCGGCGGGCCTGACCATCATCCTCGGCAGCGCCTGGTTCGGGCAGGGCGGGCGCACGCCGCCGCTGTCGGCCGGCCAGCGCTTCGGCGACATCGCGCTGCCGGGCGCCGAAGCGCTCTCCGGCGTGCCGGTGATCGGGCCGATCTACGCGCAGGTCATCTCCGGCCAGAACCTCCTCGTCTACCTCGCCTTCCTCGCCGTGCCGCTGACATGGTTCGTCCTGTTCCGCACGCGCTTCGGGCTGCGCCTGCGCGCCGTCGGCGAGAACCCGGCGGCGGTCGATACGGCGGGCATCTCGGTGACCTGGCTGCGCTACCGCGCGGTCATCATCTGCGGCGTCCTCACGGGCTTCGCCGGCACCTATATGTCCGTCGCGCAGGCCGCCGGCTTCAACCGCGACATGACGGCGGGCAAGGGCTACATCGCGCTCGCCGCCCTCATCTTCGCCAAGTGGAAGCCCGTGCCGGTGCTCTTCGCCTGCCTCCTCTTCGGCTTCCTCGACGCCTTCTCCATCCGCATCCAGGGCCTGTCGCTGCCCGTGGTCGGCGTCGTTTCGCAACAGTTCGTCCAGGCGCTGCCCTACATCCTCACCGTCGTCCTGCTGGCCGGCTTCGTCGGCAAGGCCGTGCCGCCCAAGGCCGGCGGCGTGCCCTACGTGAAGGAACGCTGATGACCACGCCCGCCGATCTTTTCGATCAGGCCAAGACCGCGATGGCGCGCGCCCACGCGCCCTATTCGCGCTTTCCCGTCGGCGCCGCGATCCTCACCCCGGAGGGCCGCGTCTTCTCCGGCGCCAACATCGAGGTCGTGAGCTTCCCCGAGGGCTGGTGCGCCGAAACTTCGGCTATCGCCCACATGGTCATGGCCGGCGAGACCCGCATCGCCGCCGTCGCCGTCGTCGCGGAGAAGATGCGCGCCTGCACCCCTTGCGGCGGCTGCCGCCAGCGCCTCGCCGAGTTCGGCCGGCCGGACACGCTGGTCCACCTCTGCGACGCGGTGGACGGCGTGATCGAGACGGTGCGGCTGGAAGAACTGCTGCCCAAGGCCTTCCCGAAGGACGCGGTATCGTGAGCCGGGCCGCCGAGGCGCTTCGCGCGCGGCTGGGCGAGCGGCGCCCGCGGATCGCGATGATCCTCGGCTCGGGTCTCGGGCCGCTCGGCGACAGGGTGGAGGACGCGCTCCGCATCCCCTTCGCCGAGATCCCCGGTTTCCCCCTCTCGGCCGTGTCCGGCCATTCCGGCACGCTGATCGCCGGACGCCTCGCGGGCGTCGAGGTGCTCGTCCTGTCGGGCCGCGTCCACTTCTACGAGCGCGGCGATGCCGCGGCCATGCGCCCTGCCATCGAGGCGCTGGCCGCGCTCGGCGTCGAGGTGCTCGTGCTCACCAACGCCGCGGGATCGCTGCGCGAGGACATGCCGCCGGGCTCGGTCATGCTGATCGAGGACCACATCGCCTTTGCCGGCGCGAATCCCTTGATCGGCGAGCCGAGCGACCGGCGCTTCGTCGGCATGACCGCGGCCTACGACGCGGACCTTCGCGACGCTTTCAAAGCTGCCGCGGAGCGGATCGGCGAGCCCGTCCATGCCGGCGTCTACATGTGGTTCTCCGGTCCATCCTTCGAGACGCCGGCCGAAATCCGCATGGCGCGCACGCTCGGCGCCGACGCGGTCGGCATGTCGACGGTGCCTGAGACCATCCTCGCCCGCTTCTGCGGGCTCCGCGTGCTGGCCGCCTCGGTCGTCACGAACTACGGTGCCGGCATGACCGGGGCCGAATTGTCCCACGACGAGACCAAGGAGATGGCGCCCAAGGGCGGCGCGCGCCTCGCGCGCGTGCTCTCCGCCTTCCTGCCGGAGATCGACCCTTCATGATGGAACCCGTTCACGATGCGAGCGCCGAGGCGCGGCTCCTCATCTCCTGCCTCGACCTCACCAACCTCAACGACACGTGCACGGAAGGGGACGTCGACCGTTTGGTCGAGCGCGCGCAGACGCCGGACGGGCCGGTCGCGGCCATCTGCATCTGGCCGCGCTTCGTCGCCCATGCCCGGCCGCTGCTGCCGCTCGGCATCCGGCTCGCGACCGTCGTCAACTTCCCGCATGGCGGCGAGGACGTCGACGCCACCTGCCGCGAGGCGGAACAGGCCGCGGCCGACGGCGCGGACGAGATCGACCTCGTCGTCGCCTACTCCACCTTCCTGCGCCACGAGGGCGGCGGGCCGGACGTCGTCCGCCTCCAGGTCCAACGCGTCAAGGAAGCGGCCGGCGGCAAGACGCTGAAGGCGATCCTGGAAACGGGCGAGCTGGTCGGCCCTGCCCTGATCGCCGCGGCCGGCGAGGCGGCGCTGGCTGGCGGCGCCGACTTCCTCAAGACCTCCACCGGCAAGACCGCGACGAGCGCGACGCTCGATTCCGCACGCGTGCTTCTCGAGACCATCCGACGCACCGGTTGGACGGTCGGCGTCAAGCCGTCCGGCGGCATCAAGAGCTTCGAGGACGCCGCCGCCTACCACCGCCTTGCCAACGAGATCATGGGGCCGAGCTGGGCGGGACCGGAAACCTTCCGCCTCGGCGCGTCGGGCGTCCTCGACGACCTTCTCGCGGTCGCCGGCGCCGGCCCGCGCGAGCTGCCGACCGCCGGCTACTGAGGCGGCATCCATGCGCCTGCCCCAGGAGATCATCCGCGACAAGCGCGACGGTCGCGCGCTTCGTCCCGCCGACATCGCCGACTTCGTGTCCGGTGTCGCGGACAACCGCGTCTCGCCCGAGCAGATCGCCGCCTTCGCCATGGCGACCTGTCTGCGCGGCATGACGGCCGAGGAAACGGTGGCGCTGACGCTCGCCATGCGCGATTCCGGCGAGGTGCTGGACTGGCGCGACCTCGAAAAGCCCGTCCTCGACAAGCACTCCACCGGCGGCGTCGGCGACGCGGTCTCGCTGATGCTCGCGCCGGTCCTCGCCGCCTGCGGCGCCGCCGTGCCGATGATCTCCGGCCGCGGCCTCGGTCATACCGGCGGCACGCTCGACAAGCTGGAAGCGATCCCCGGCTACGTTGCCTATCCTGCGAACGAGCGCTTCCGCGCCGCGGTCGAGGCGGTGGGCTGCGCCATCGTCGGGCAGACCGGCAGCCTCGCGCCCGCCGACGGGCGCATCTACGCCGTGCGCGACGTGACGGCGACGGTCGAATCCGTGCCGCTCATCACCGCCTCGATCCTGTCGAAGAAGCTCGCCGCCGGCCTCGACGCGCTCGTGATGGATGTCAAAGCCGGCTCGGGCGCCTTCATGGCGTCGGAAACGAAGGCCCGAGAACTGGCTGCCAGCCTCGTGTTCGTCGCGCGCGGCGCGGGACTGCCGACGGTCGCGCTGATCACCGACATGGACGAGCCGCTCGGGCGCGAGGCCGGCAACGCCGTGGAGGTGCGCGGCGCGATCCGCTTCCTGACGCAGACCCCGCGCGAGCCGCGCATGGAGGCGGCCGTCCTCGCGCTGGCCGCCGAGCTCCTGGTGCTCGGCGGGCTGGCGGGCGACCTCGGCGACGGGGAACGGCGCGCGCGGCAGGCACTGGACTCCGGCGCCGCCGCCGAGCGCTTCGCCCGCATGGTCGCGAGCCTCGGCGGTCCCGTCGACCTCCTGGCGCGCCCTGACGCCCACCTGCCCGGTGCGCCGGTCGTGCGCGACGTGCGGGCCGAAACGGCCGGTGTCGTCGCGGCGGTGGATGCCCGGGCGCTCGGCCTCGCCGTGGTCGAGCTCGGCGGCGGACGCACGAAGGCGAGCGATCCGGTCGATCCGGCGGTCGGGCTGACCGCGATGGTGCGGGTCGGCGCGCGGGTCGAGGTCGGCGAGCCGCTCGCGCTCGTTCACGCGCGCGACGAAGCCGGAGCGGAACGGGCGGCCGAGCGCGTTCGGGCGGCCTATCGGCTCGACTCGGATTGCGCTCGCGCGCCGGAGCGAGCTGTGATCCTCGACCGCGTCGGCTGATCTCCTACTGCACGAGGCTCAGCGTGTCGGCGTGGACCTCGAAGCGCTTCAGCTTCGACAGGAAGCTCATGCCGAGCAGCGTCACCGGCAGGACGTCGCCCTTGGACACCATGACCTCGACGTCGCGCACCTCGACGCTGCCGATCTTCACCCGGTCGAGGAGGGCCAGCGCCACCTTGTTCTCGCCGTTGGCGGTGCGGGCGATGTGCTTGAAGTCGGCGACGGTCAGCATGAGCCCGAGCTGACGGGCCTGCCGCTCGGAGATCGCGACGTAGGTCGCGCCCGTGTCGACGAGGACGTGGACGGGGCGACCGTTGAGGTTCGCCGTCGTTTCGAAATGGCCGGACGGGCCGATGTCGATTTCCGCGACGCGCCCGCCATAGGTCGGCGCCGCTTCCTGCGCCCGCGTCCGGTTGGCCTGGACGCCCGCCTCGACGATGCGCTGCTGGCTCACGGCCGTGTCCGTCTGCTCCTGCCGCATCTCGGCGATGTAGCGATCGAACACGGAGGGCAGGGCGAGGCCGAGCATCGAGGCGCCCGCGAGGAGCGCCAGGGCCTTGTACATCGAGAACTCCCGAGGCGGCGATTTTTCTGACCCTAGGGCGCAAGCGTTTTCGGAAGGGTGAAGGCGATGCCGTCAAATCGCGTGGGGGAGCTCCCGTCCTTTCACGTACGCCATTTGGATATGGGCGAGGGTTAACGGCTCGTTAAGTCTCGGATCAGCCAAACGGCCTATCCCTCGTCTCGGCGCCGGATGCGGCGGTCGGGACGCTGCATGTCCGACCTCGGTCCGGGCGCCGCAAGTCGATATCGAGGCGCGGGGAGTCGCGAGACATGGCCGAGGACGAGACCTCCGAGGCGCCTGCCGGCAAGGCCAAGGGCGGCATCATGCCGACGGTTCTGGCGGTGGGCGTTCTGACGGTGCTGGCCGGCGGCGCCGGGGCGCTCACGGGCACGCTGCTCGCCTCCGAGGAGGCCGCCCCCGTCGCCGAAGCGCCGGCCGCCGCGACGCCTGCCGCGCCGAAGCCGGACGGCGAGGCGAAAGCCGAGAATGCAAGCGGCACGCCGGCTGGCGAGCACGCGGCCGCCGAAGGCGAGGCCGACGAGGCCGTGCCCGACAAGCTCGTCGCGATGAAGCCGATCGTCACCAACCTCGCGGCGCCGGCCAACACGATCGTGCGCCTCGAATCCTCGCTCGTCATCTCGGGCGCGGCGGAGGAGGACACCGAGCTCCTGCTCGCCCGGATCGAGGCGGACACGACCACCTTCCTGCGCACGGTGCAACTGCCGCAGCTCGAGGGAGCGCGGGGTATCACCCACCTGCGCGAGGACCTCGTCGAGCGGGCGCGCATGCGCTCGCCGCACGTGTCCGACGTGCTGATCCAGTCGCTGGTGGCGGAGTAGCCGCGATGCGCCGGCCCTTCTTCGGGCACGCGGCCCCGCTCGCGGCGGCCGCGACCGTCCTCCTGCTCGGCCTCGCCGGCGTCGCCCATGCCCAGGACGGCGACGTCGCCCAGTCGCTCGCCTCGCTGCTTCCGGCCGGAGACGCTGCGATCTCCGGGCGCATCGTTCAGCTCTTCGGCCTCGTGACGGTGCTTTCGATCGCGCCGGGCCTCCTTGTGATGGTGACGTCCTTCACGCGCATCGTCATCGCGCTCTCGATCCTGAGAACCGGGCTCGGCCTGCAGACCACGCCGGCCAACCTCATCCTGATCTCGCTCGCCCTGTTCATGACCTTCTTCGTCATGTCGCCGACCTTCGACAAGGCCTGGCAGGACGGTCTGAAGCCGATGATGAACAACGAGATCTCGGAAGAGGAAGCCTTCCCGCGCATCGCCGAGCCGTTCCGCGAGTTCATGCTCGGCCAGGTTCGCGAATCCGATCTCGCCCTCTTCGGCGGCATCGCCGAGGCGACGGACCGTTCGCGCGTGCCGCCGCTCGAGCAGGGCTCGGCCGAGGACGGCGTGGTGGAGTTCCGCGTCCTGATCCCGGCCTTCATGATCTCCGAGCTGCGCCGCGGCTTCGAGATCGGCTTCCTGATCGTCCTGCCCTTCCTGGTCATCGACATGATCGTGGCGACGCTCACCATGTCGATGGGCATGATGATGCTTCCGCCGACCATCATCTCGCTGCCCTTCAAGATCCTGTTCTTCATCCTGATCGACGGGTGGAACATGCTGTCGGGATCCCTGGTGAGATCCTTCTTCTAGCGACGATCCATCGTTCGCGAGCCGTCATCGAGGCCGGCGCGGGGGAGACCCGGCGCCGGCCTTCGCGCGCGCGAAGCAAACCCCCGCGGCCTTCGCAAACCTTGCCGCGCCAGGGCTTTCGGGCCGGTACCCATCACGTCCGCACAAGCTTTCTCGACCAGATTGCGGACCATCCAAGCATCCATAAGAATCGACAGCGAACAGGCGTTTCATGGTGACCGTCGCCCGAACAGAGGCCAACAAGCTTCTGACCAGCCTCAAGGACCTCGGACCACGCAAGCTCGGCGGGCTCGCCCTGGTCGGGCTCCTCGTCGTCGCCATCGTTTCGCTCGGCGGGTACTACCTGTCGCGGCCCGACATGGAGACGCTGTATTCGGGCCTCGACCGCACCGACATGTCGTCGATCGGCGCGGCCCTGACGGAAGCCGGCATTCCCTTCGACGCCGCCCCGTCCGGCGACGCCATCCTGACGGCCTTCTCCCAGACCGCGCAGGCGCGCATGCTGCTCGCCGAGAAGGGGCTGCCCCGCTCGGAGAACGCCGGCTACGAGCTGTTCGACAATCTCGGCTCGATCGGCCTCACCTCCTTCATGCAGGAAGTGACGCGGGTGCGCGCCCTGGAGGGCGAGATCGCCCGCACCATCCAGTCGATCGCCGACGTGCGCGCCGCGCGCGTCCACATCGTCCTGCCGGACGAGGGCTCCTTCCGCCGCGATTCGCGGCCGCCCTCCGCGAGCGTCGTGATCCGCACCGACGGTTCGGGCTCGTTCAAGTCGGCCGAGGCGATCCGCCACCTCGTCGCCGCCGCCGTTCCCGGCATGAGCGTCGACGAGGTCACCGTCCTCGACACGGACGGCACGCTCCTCGCGTCCGGCGGCGACGGGCTGAACGCCGCGCCGCAGAAGCTCCTCGGCGTCGAGCAGATCGTCTCGAACTCGGTTCAGGACTCCATCCGCCGCACGCTCGCGCCCTATCTCGGCGTCGGCAACTTCCAGTCCAGCGTCACCGCGCGCCTCAACACCGACCGTCGCCAGATCAGCGAGCGCACCTTCGACCCGGAGGGCCGCGTCGAGCGCTCGACCCGCACGGTCCGCGAGACCGGCGAGAGCCAGAACGCGACGCAGGATCAGGCCACCACCGTCGATCAGAACGTGCCCCAGCCGGTCGACCAGGCCAATGCGGGCGCAAGCGGCCGGTCCTCCTCCGACTCGAAGGAGCGCCGCGAGGAGCTGACCAATTACGAGATCAACGAGAAGACCGTCTCGACGACCAGCGACGGCTACCAGGTCGAGAACCTGTCGGTGGCCGTGGTGGTGAACCGCGCTCGCCTGAAGGAGGCGATCGGCGCCGACGCGACCGACGAGCAGGTCGACGCGCGGCTGAAGCAGATCGAGACCCTCGTTGCCTCGGCGGCCGGCGTGTCGCAGAGCCGCGGCGACCAGCTGACCGTCACCGCCGTCGACTTCCTCGACTCCACGACGGCTCTCGAGCCCGTGCCGGCGCCCGGTATCGGCGAGATGTTCATGCGCCAGTCGGGCACCCTCATCAACGCGCTCACCATCCTCGTCGTCGCGGTTCTCCTCGTCTGGTTCGGTATCAAGCCGGCCATCCGCGCCCTTTCGCCGCCCGCTCAGGACGCGCAGGACGGTGCCGGCTCCGACAGCATCGAGCTCGCCAATGCCGGCTTCATGAACGAGACCGACGGCAACGCCATCGGCGGCATGGACGCTGGGAGCGCCTTCGGCGCCCTCGGCAGCCCCGGTGCCACCGCGGCGCTGGGTGGCCCGCGCGCCACGGCCGACACGGGCTTCCTCGACGACATCGCCCAGACCCAGATCAACTCGCCCCAGGCGCGGCTCAGCCAGCTCGTCGAGTACGACGAGAAGCAGGCGGCGGCGATCCTCAAGCAGTGGATCCACGAGAAGAAGGCCGCCTGATCCATGATCCCTCTCGCGCAATACCTGTCCGAGATCGGGCCCGCCGAGCCTGCCTTCGGGAGCGCCTCCGGCCTCTCGCCCCTCAAGCGCAAACCGGTCTTCGAGCGCTTGTCGCTCGTCGAGCGCCCGCCGGCCAGCCACGAGATCGAGTTCCGGCCGCTGAACGCCGTCGACGACGTCCTCATGGACGAGACCGCCTTCGAACCGCTCGGCGGCTTCGGCGCGATGAGCCTCGACGGCTTCGACGCCGACCTGGAACATGCCTTCGATACGGACGAAGCCGAGGTCGAGGCCGAGCCGGAGGTTGATCACGAGGCGATGCTCGCGCAAGCACGCGCGGACGGCGAGGCCGAGGGACGCGCGGCGATGCGTGCCGAGATGGAGGCCGCCTTCGCGGGCGAGCGGGCGAGCCTCGAAGCGCGCTTCGCGGCCGAGCGCGAGGCGGCTCTGGCGCAAGCGCGCGCCGACTGGGCGAGCGCGGAAGGGGAGAAGCTCGCCGGGCTCCTGTCGGACCAGGCCGATCGCATCGGCCTCGTCATCCGCGAGTCCTTCGGAGCGGTGCTGAAGCCGTTGGCGCGCGGCGCCCGCGAGCGGCAGACCATCGCCGAGATCGTCGAGACCGTTTCGCTGCTCTCCGGCGACGGCAAGGCGCTCGCCATGCGCGCCGCCGGCCCGCGCGACCTTCTCGACGCGCTGAAGAAGGCGCTGCCCGCGCGCCAGGCCGCTCTCATCGCCTTCGTCGACGAGGCCGAGGCCGTCGAGCTGCGGATCCAGGCCGACGCCACCGTGATCGAGACCCGGCTGACCGACTGGCGCCGCGCCCTGAACGAGGCCTTGTCGTGAGCGAGCAGGGCGCGGCCGGGCACACCGCCCAGCACAACGAGATCATCATCGTCCGCCGCCACGGCGACCACGAGGACGGCCACCACGGCGGCGTCTGGAAGATCGCCTTCGCCGACTTCATGACGGCGATGATGGCCTTCTTCCTGGTGATGTGGCTCACCAATTCGTCGGAGGACGCGACGAAGAAGGAGATCGCCAAGTACTTCAACCCGATCGAGATGAACGACACGGCCCCGTCCTCCAAGGGCGTGTCGAGCGACATCAGCCCCAAGCCCGAGGTCTCCAACGTCGAGGGGCCGAGCGAGGTGAAGATGCCGGGCGAACCGAGCGGCAATCCGCTCGCCGGCAACGAGACCGGCGGCGAGGAACAGGCGCTGTTCCGCGACCCCTACGCCGTTCTCGCCGAGATCGCGGCGCAGTCGACGAGCAGCGGCTCGGGCCGCGAGAGCGGCAAGCCGGACGGAACGGGGCTGCCCGGCCTCAACGGCGGGGAAGCCTATCGCGATCCCTTCGATCCGTCCTCCTGGCAGCTGAGCGCGGCGGCCAGCGTCCCCGCCGTTCCCAACGTCGACGCGCCGCCGCCCGAGCTGCAGACCAGCGTCGAGCTCGTGCCGGCTGACGGCGCGGAGGAGAAGCCCGCCGATGCAGCGGCCGCGGCCGACCCGTCGCAGCCGGCCGGCGATGCCGGGAAGCAGCAGGCCGAAGCCTCGGCGATCCGCGACGAGATCGCGAAGTCGCTCGCCGCGAGCAACCAGTCGCTGCCCTCCAGCGTGGAGGTGAAGGCGGGGCCGGACGGAATCGTCGTCTCGCTCGCCGATGCCGGTCCCAGCGGCATGTTCGAGGTCGGCTCGGCCAAGCCGACCGGGTCGGCCGTCTCCATGATGGAGAAGATCGCCGCCGTGCTGCAGGAGCGCCAGGGCACGATCGTGATCCGCGGCCACACCGATTCGCGCCCTTATCGCAGCGGCGACTACGACAACTGGCGTCTCTCCACCGCGCGCGCCCACATGGCCTACTACATGCTCGCCCGCGGCGGGCTCGACGAGAACCGCGTCAAGGCGATCGAAGGCTTCGCCGACCGCGATCCGAAGGATGCGGCCGACCCGCAGGCGGCCGTCAACCGGCGCATCGAGATCCTGCTCAAGGAGCCCGCGGCGTGATTCACCGCTCTTCGACACCCATGCGCCGGGGCCCGCGTGCCCTGGCGGGGGCGAGCGCGCTCGCGGCGATTCTCGCCCTCGCCTCGGCGCCGGCCGGTGCCGAGGAGGAGGCCCAGGCTCCCGCCTCGTCGCCGACGCAGGCATCGGCAGAGGCGGCGCACGGCGAGGCCGGGGACGGGCATGTCCTGCCGCCGGTTTCGCCCGGCACCGCGGAGGCCGTGCGCCACCCGGCCGCCGAAGCCGCCGCTGCCGGCTCGGCCCCCGCGCATGGAGAGCCTCCGGCGGCTCGTGCGGAAGCCTCGGATCCCGGCGGCGCCGGCGACCACGCGGCGGCTGGCGACCACGGCGACGCCGTCGCTCCCGGCGGCGAAGCGCATGCCGAGGCCGCCGAGAGCGCCGAAGGAGACGGGCACGAGGGCGCGCCGCCGGCGAACTGGCCGACGACGCGCGGCCCGATGCCCTTCGAGATCGTGCGTTCGCTGGAATTCCTGCAGGACCAGATCGGGCGCGGCAACGCGGCTGCGATGCGCGCGCAGCAGACCGTCCTGAACCGCTTCGCGCCAGCCTTCCTGTCGGCCGAGCCGGACGTCTGGAAGGACCCGCGGAACCTGCGCGCCGCGGTGATCTTCACCATGAGCGGCGGGCCGCCCAGCGTGCTTCGCGGCGTGTCGGCACGCGCCGAGATGTCGCCGACCGACCGGGCGCTGGTCGAGGCGGCGCTCGCCTACGTCGAGAACCGCAACAAGGACGCGGCGCGCCGGCTGGCGGCGCTCGACCTCGCGACGATGGAGCCGGCGCTCGCCGCGCAGGCGAGCCTGGCGCGCGCGCAGCTCCTCGAACTCGACGCGCCGGACGGCGCGCTCGCCGACATCCAGCGCGTGCGGCTCCTGATGCCGGGAACGCTTCTCGAGGAAGCGGCGCTGCGCATGGGCGTCGCCATCGCCGAGGGGCAGGGCGAGTTCCGCCTCGCCGACACGCTGGCGCGCCGCTACTTCGACGCCTATGCGCGCTCGGCCTATGCCGGCAATTTCCGGGCGCGCTTCGCCGCCGCCTATGCCGAGCGCGGCCGCGACGGCGGCATCGAGGTGCTGGCGGTGATCCGCGACGTGACGCACGCGCTACCCGACGACGAG
>CANJKV010000022.1 GCA_947474855.1 Aurantimonadaceae bacterium
GGCCTCACCGCCGCGGCCGGCGCGGCCGCCTTCGGCGCGTCCGTCGTCCTCGTCGAGCGCGGGGCGATGGGCGGCGACTGCCTGAACTACGGCTGCGTGCCCTCCAAGGCCCTCCTCGCCGCCGCGGCCGCCGCGCAGGGCGCGCGCGACGGCGGCCGCTTCGGGGTCACGGCCGGCGAGCCGGCGGTCGACTTCGCCGCCGTGCGCGCCCATGTCCGACGCGCGATCGAAGCGATCGAGCCGGCGGACTCGCAGGCGCGCTTCGAGGGTCTGGGCGTCACCGTAATCCGGGCGCAAGCACGCTTCGTGTCGGCGGACGCTCTCGTCGCCGGAGGCACCACGATCCGCGCCCGGCGCTTCGTTCTCGCCACCGGTTCGCGGCCGCGCATTCCCGACCTGCCCGGCCTCGACGCCGTTCCCTACCTCACCAACGAGACGGTGTTCGACCTTCCCGATCTGCCCCGCCACCTCGTGATCCTCGGCGGCGGCCCGGTCGGCGCCGAGCTCGCACAGGCCTTCCGGCGGCTCGGCTCGGCCGTGACGCTCATCGCGCGAAACCGCTGCCTGCCCCGCGAGGACGCGGACCTCGCCGCGATCGTGCGCGCCGCGCTCGTGCGCGAAGGGATCGTGCTTCGGGAAGGGGCCGACGCCGCCCGCGTCGAGCCGATGCCCGGCGGCGCCGTCCGCCTCCGGCTCGTCGACGGCTCGGCGATCGAGGGCACCCACCTGCTTCTCGCCGCCGGGCGCGAGGTGCGCGCCGGGGATCTCGGCCTCGAGGTCGCCGGCATCGCCCATGGCGCCGACGGCATCCGGGTCGACGCGGCACTGCGCACGGCCAACCGTCGCGTCTATGCCGTCGGCGACGCGGCGGCCGGCATGCCGCGCTTCACGCACGCGGCGGGGCACATGGGCGGGCTGGTGCTGCGCCCCATCCTGTTTCGCCTGCCGGCGCGGATGCGGCCGGGCGCGATCCCGCGCGCCATCTACACCGACCCGCCGCTCGGCCAGGTCGGGCTGACGGAAGCGGAAGCGCGGGCGCGAGGCCTGGAACATCGCGTGATCGCGGTTCCCTTCGCCGAGAGCGACCGCGCCTGGACGCAGGCGCGCACCGACGGCCTCGCCAAGTTCGTGGTGGGCCGGCGCGGCCGGCTCCTCGGCGTCGGGATCACCGGCCTCCACGCCGACGAGGCGACCGGCCTCTTCGCCCTCGCCTTGTCGAGGCGCATGGGCCTGCGGGACCTGTCCGGCTTCGTCGCGCCTTACCCGACGATCGCGGAAATTGGCAGGCGGGCCGCGAGCGCCTATTTTCGCCCCTACGCGGCGCGCCGGCTGGTGCGCGCAACCGTTTCGTTTCTTCGCCGGTTCGGCTGAAGCGGCCGCCGCCCCGATGGCGTCGGCGCACGGGCGGCTCAGATGGGGGACGGGTGCGGGACGAGACGGGGAGCGGCGGCGAGGCGACGACGCCGGGCGGGACGGGTGCTGTCGCGCCCGCCCGGCCGCGGCGCGCCCGCGCGCGGCGGCCCTTGTCGGTGCGCCTCCTCCTGTTCACCGCTCTCGCGGTGATGGCGGCCGAAATCCTGATCTTCGTGCCCTCCGTCGCGCACTTCCAGACGGAATGGCTGCGCGCCCGCATCGAATCGGCGGCCGTGGCGGGGCTCGCCGCGGACATGACCAGCGCCGAGGAGGGCAGCGTCATCGAGCCGGCCCAGCAGGCCGAACTCCTCGGCATGCTGGAATCCGAGCTCGTCGCCATCTCCTCCGGGGGTGCCGCGCGCCTCCTCGCGCGCGCCGAGACCGTGCCGGTTCCCGACCGCAAGATCGATCTGTCCGCCCTCGGCCCGCTGGAAGCGATCCGCTCGACCTTCCGCACCCTGGTGACCGGCGGCGACGAGACGCTGCGCGTCAGCGGCCCCATCGCCGGCGGCGAGGCGACGGCCGAGATCGTCATGCCCGACGCGCCGCTGCGCCGCGCCCTTCTGGACTACGCGCGCAACATCTTTCTTCTGTCGCTCGCCATCGCGACGTTCGTGGCGCTTCTCGTCTATGCCGCGATCACGACCGTCCTCGTGCGGCCGATCGAGCGGATGACGCGGGCGATGGTCGCGTTCGCCGAGGACCCGGAGGACGCCTCGCGCATCCTCGAGCCCGAGCCGCGGCGGGACGAGATCGGCATCGCCCAGGCCGAGCTCGCGGCCATGCAGGCGCAGCTGTCCCGCACGTTGCGCGAGCAGCGCCATCTCGCCGAGCTCGGCCTCGCCGTCTCGAAGATCAACCACGACCTGCGCAACATTCTCGCCTCGGCCCAGCTCGTGTCCGACCGCCTCTCCGACCTGCCGGACCCGCGGGTGCAGCGCTTCGCGCCGCTTCTGATCCGCTCGCTCGACCGCGCCCTCGACTACACCCGCTCGGTGCTCGCCTACGGGCGGGCGGTGGAGGCCGAGCCCGCCCGCAGGCGGGTGCGCCTGCGCCTTCTCGTCGCCGAGGTGTTCGAAACGCTGGCCGTGCCCGACGAAGCCGGCATCGAGTTCAACAACGCCGTGGCGGAGGATTTCGAGATCGACGTCGATCCCGACCAGTTCTTCCGCGTCCTGTCGAATCTGTGCCGCAACGCCGTTCAGGCGCTGGAAGGCCAGGACGACCCGGCGATCGTGCGCCGCATCACCGTGGACGCCGTGCGCGACGGAGCGAACGGCGCGCGCATCGGCGTCGAGGACACGGGACCGGGCCTGCCGGCGCGGGCGCGCGAAAACCTGTTCCGCGCCTTTCGCGGCTCGGCCCGCTCCGGCGGCACCGGCCTCGGCCTCGCCATCGCGGCCGAGATCGTGCGCGGCCACGGCGGCCAGATCGGCCTCGTCGACCGCGACCGCGCTGGCACGCGCTTCGAGATCCGCCTCCCCTCCCCCGCCTTCGCGCGCGCGCTCCTCGCGCCGACGGAGACCGAGAGGTCCCGTGCCCGGCCGCCCGGCCCCGGCTCTCAGGAGCGAACCAGCCCGGCCGGCGCGAACGCAGCCGAGGCTGCCGGCCACCATCCTCCCGAACGCTCGACCTGAACCCGGCCCACAGCTCGAAACAAGCGCGTGACGCCCCGAAACGACAGCCCGTTCCGACACTTACACATCTTCCACGGTCAACTGTCATTTGGGTGTTGCAATCCTCCGAGCTTTAGGCGATATAGCCGCCATCCGCGGCGCCGGTGGCGCAAGATGCGGGGAGCGGGCGGGTGTAGCTCAGGGGTAGAGCACAACCTTGCCAAGGTTGGGGTCGAGGGTTCGAATCCCTTCGCCCGCTCCAATTCTTCCAAGGGTTTGCAGGCCCGCATTGCTGTTCGTTAGCACGCAACTGCCACGCACAGTTTCGATGTCGGGAAAGGTCGGTCGGGTTGCAGCCCGGCCGATTTCCGTGATGATCTCGTCAATCGCCTGACGAGCAGCCCCGAGGTAGTTCGGGGCGTACTTGGCGTACCTCCCTGTAGTTCGAAAATTCGGCATGTGATGGCCGAGGATGCCGGCGATCTCCAACTCGGGGACACCGCGGGCGCGAAGTTCGGTCGCCATCGTGTGGCGGATCGAATAGGGCACGACGTCGTCGCTCAGGCCGGCCGCCTCGCGAGCAGTGCGCCAGGCGGCGTTCAGCTTCTCAACCGACTTGCCGCGGTACGTGACGAGGTGCCCGTCGGCTGCCTGGATCCACGGCCGCAGCGCAGATGCCATCGGCACCACAGGCCGGCGCTTCTTCGTGCGCTCCTTGCCCGGCGGGTTCATGTCGATGATGCCGCGATCGAGGTCGCATTGGAAAACAGTCAGGTCGAGCACGGCGCTCGGGCGCGCCATGGTGCAGATCAGCCCCATGATGAAAGCTTGCAGATGCGACTGCTCCGCGGCATCCCACAGCGCCGCCATTTCCGCGATGCTCAACACGCGCTCGCGAGGCTCACCGTCCTCGACGGAAACAAAGGGCGGATGCGACGTGATGATCTCGCGCTTCCACGCCCAGAGCACCGCCGCCTTCACCGACGTCATGATCCGCTTCACTGCGCCAGGAGCATAGTCGCGCTTGCGAAGGGCTGCGATCAGCCGCTCCTGCGGGAGCGTGCCAAAATCCGAGACGAAAGGATCGCCGTCGACAAGCTCCAGCGCCAGGAAGAGGTGGCGCCGGATGCTGACGGCACTCGCCTTCTCGACAGCGTGCTCTTGGTAGTAGCGCGTGAACACGTCAGCTAGCTTCACGCGCTGCGGTTCGGCGCGATGCATGAGGACGTTGAACGTGACCCATTGCGCGAGGAGCTCGTGGGCGCGGTCAAAATCCTCAACGCCGAGGCTTTGGCGTCGCGTCTGTCGAGTGCCGGCATCGAACCATGTCCGGTACCAGTAGGGGGAGCCCTTCTGCTGAGAGAGCCAGTAGTCTCCGATGCGGCCGGGCTGCTGCTTTTTGCGTCCCATGTGTCGAGCTGCCTCTCCTGATATGCGGCGATCTCAGCATCGAGGTAATAGATTTTGCGTCGCCCGGCGACGTAGGCTCGAATCCGCCCGGATGCCCGCTCTCGAGCCAGTGTAGCCACTGACATCCCCAGGATGTCGGCAGCCTGCTGAGCCGTGTATCTGCGGGGAAAAGCGAGTGGTGCAGTCACGATGCCCGCTCCTCAATTAGACTGATTGAGAGCTTCCCGCTGGCGGATCATCTCCAGCGTCGGCACATCGAAGGACTCGCCCCGGCCGCGCCTCACCACCTCGGCCCACCTCGCTTTAATCGCCTCCTGTCGCTCCTCGTACGAGGGGAGCGTGTCAGGGGCGGGCCACATGTCGGAAAGGTCGATTTCGGCACGCTGAGCCCGCAGCTGCAGCACAACGAGTGCACCGGTGACATTGGTGAGCATCAGGTCGAGGAGATCCACCGAAGCGATCGCCTGGGCGACTTCAGCCTTGGTGCCGCAGAACGGGACAGGCCCGCTGCTCGTGAGCATGCGGCCCGCCAGGATGACCTCGAAGCCCTCCTCCCGCCGGAAACTCTCGGCGGTGCGGGTGATATCGTCGGCGCGCTGCGCGATCATCTGCATGACGTCCCGGACGATGTTTGTCGCCAGCGTCCGCGCAGCGCCATGGCCATCAGGAGACGAAGCGATGCGTTCGGAGATGTTGCAAAGCAGCGCCTCAAAGCCGGTGTAATGCCGCTCCACTTGGTTCATCAGCGGGATCTGATCCCGCCGCTTCAGCGCCGTGTGGCTGTCGACATCCAAGCCGGTGAGCGTCAGGAACTGTTGGCGAGAGATCGGCATCGGTACGCCTCTGATTCGTGTCACAAAGACAGTGACAGTTTGTCAGCGACGTGTAAACCCCTATCTATGTACGCGTTCGGGGAACATCGCCTTTTTTGCTACGTCCGGCGCCTTCGGCAGACCTAACAAGTGCCCATAGCGAAACATCAAAAACTGCCAGCGCCTCCGGCCGAAATCAAATCTAATCCAATATCTCCTCGAGCGCGGCACGTTCTCGGTGAGAAGAGCGGAATACGTCAAGAACCTGTCTGTCCACCCCTCCCCCTCCGAAACGAAGCTGATCTCAATATTCTTTGACTCCGCCGTCTTCAACGGCACATCTAGCCTGACGCTTACCCAATCGACGCCGCACAGATGACTTATCTTACCAGCGTCACATGATATAGAGCTCTCCCTGATATGGAATGGGAGTCCACCGACATAGATCTCAGAGATGCTCACATCTGATTTTCGCCTATTCGTGAGCTTCATTGAGTAAATGTTCTGCTGCTCTTTACCAAGAAGCCCAGAACCTCTACGGCCAAAAGAGCCCGATTCGATGAACGGCCTGGTTCCGTACTCAACCAGCCAAGCGATACGCGCAGCCATCGCAGCCGCCCCGACGGTGCCCAAACCGCCCATAAAGCTCCCGATGGAGTCGAGGATTTCCCACCATGTCGTGGTGTCAGCGGCCATGAAATGAACTCCAGAAAACGGTCCGGAGGCATCACCTCTTCCGCCGCACGGCAGAGGCAGCATCCTCATGGGCAGCTAGCATGCGCGCGAGCTTCGCCAGAGTCTCTAAAGTGCCTGCTCCACATTCCTTCAGGTGCCAGGCCGCGACATGGGCGATCCGCCGCTCGTCCTCGAGGCGAAAGCCAGTCATCGGACGTCGCTCAAGCTCCTGCACTGCATAGCTGCGCGCGTCATCGAGGCGATCGCTCTCAGCCTGAAGCCAGTCGCGCAGAGCTCCTACACAATTGGGCCGGTTGAGGATGCCGAGAAGCGCTTCGCTCATTGCCTCCAACGCGTCTTCGAAGATCGTCAACTCGTCTGCTGGCAAGGTTCGGACGAATGCGGCCTCGACGGGATGATGCTCCTCGCGGAAAAAAGGAGGAACGGCACCGCAATCGGGCATGGCTTCGCCGGCCGCACCATTAAGGGCATTCTGCATGTTGCCTCGCTATCAATCAACGTTTAACGTTGATGACCTAAGACCAGCGCGTTCCGCCTGTCAATGAAAAACGTTGATCGATGTCGCCAGCACAATCTCGCGCCGCCCGCGCCCTCTTGGACATGACGCAGACGCAGCTGGCGGAGGCTGCCGGACTCGGGCAGTCGACCGTCATCGACTTCGAGCGAGCGCGGCGCACTGTGTCCGAGAGCGCTATCGCAGCAATCCAGGCCGCCCTTGAAGCCGCCGGCGTGCTCTTCATTGAGGACAACGGCGAAGGCCCTGGCGTGCGGCTCCGGAAGGAGCGATGACCTCCGACGCGTTTCGTCTGATGTGCCATCCTAGGCACGGCTTGTCTTCACTGCGTTTCGTGGCATCCTTCTCGTGAATGGTCACAGAACGAGCGGACGAAGTTGGACTCAGAATTTTGGGCGGCCATTGCTGGCGCTGTTGTTGGCGGCGCCCTAACCATCGCTTCACAGATACTCACTGAACGGCAGAAAGAGGCGGTCAATAGACGAGCCAAAGCGATCGCACTCTTTGCGAAGATCCGTCGGATGCACGATAACCTCAGGAGTATAGATCGCTGGCTGAGAGATGGTCTTGCGGACGCGAAGCGTGACAATATCGAAGTGGCATTCGCGACTCTTGAGATCGCCAATCCTTTCAATGAAACGTACTTAACAGACGAAGAAAAGCTTGTGGCATTTCTTTGGTCTGATCCCGATCTCTTTCGCGAGATCGAGAACACCGAATACGCCTACAACAACATCCTTCCCCTCGTTCGTGAATTCTCCGATGGGAAGCGGCATCTCCTGGATGGCCTCAGCATCTCGGAGCATGGTCCGAACATCTATAGGATCGAACTAGGAGAGGATGCCGCCAGGAAGAGAGCAAAAATCGAGGCTCTGAACGCTTTACTAGCGGACATGACGCAGTCCATAGGCTCTGATCTTCAAGCCAGCGAGTTCGCGCTACGAGGTGTCATGCTCCGTCTGCGCCATGATCATCGGGTTAAGCTCGCATTTGTAGAAAAGCAGGCACCCAAGGGAAATGAGCTCGAGGTTTAAGCTCGCCATTTCCCTTCACCACCCCACCCACACCACGGCCGCGACGAAGCTGATCGCCGCGGCGGTGAGCGCCAGTTCGAGCCAGGGGGGGGGGTACCCGGCCGGTTCAACCCTCCGGGGGCGAACGCTTGCGCGCATCTGTTCACGGTGAACAGATAGCCGCCCCACCCTGCCCCGAAACTACGTCATCCTGACGGGGTTTCTCGACGAGACCCTTCGCTTCCAGCAGAACGTCGAGCCAGGATGCGCCCCGCCTCACCCGAGCATCGCTCCCGGTCGCCCCGGCTTGGAATGGAAGGTCCAGCTCCACTTGCCGGTGTCGCCTCGCTTGTGGATGGCCGCGGCGATGTCGATCTCGAAGCCGAGGAGCGCGGCGAAGTCGACCGCTGGCCCTGCTTCCCTCGCCTCCATGATTGCGATCATGCCCACGAGCTCGTCGCGAGTGAGCCCCAACACGGCAAGCATCTCCTCCAGTGTCGGCCGCACCGTGGCGCCATCGATGAGCGCGAGCATCGGCCCGAAGACGGTGTCCTGGTTGTCGAAGAGGTCGACCAAGCGCCAGCCGAAGGCGTCGGTGTTCATGTGCTGAAGGTCGGCCATCATCCTGCCCGTGAAAGGTCCGCGTGAAGGCCATCCAGCTCCTGCCGATAGTTCAAACTGGCCTGCCGACTTGCGGCGGAGGCAGCTTCAGCGGCGGCGCGAGCCTTTCCTGGGATCCCGTCCAGAACGGCCGCAATCTGCTGCGCCATGGCCAGCGCTGGCTGCATGCCGCCGAGCTGCACGGTGGGCGACGCCGTGATGCTGAGCGCTTGGAGGATGGCAGCGCCAATCGACTCCGCCATCGCCTGCGCCCGCGTGCCTTCCTCGGCGAGCGGCGCTGCGATCTCCGGCTTCCCGGCGCTGCCCCAGAAGTTGCGGGTGGTGGCCGATGCCTGATCAAGGGCGCTCTGCAAGGCCGGGCTCGGCATGGGCGCCGGTGCCGGTGGAGGCGGCGGCGGCTCGATGCCAGCCATGCGGTTGCGCTGCTCGATGTAGGCGCGCTGCTCGGGCGACATGAAGCCGTCGGGGTTGCCGAGCGCCGCCGCCTGCCCGCGGCCGCCCGATGAGAAGTCGGGTGCCGGACCACGGGGAGCGGCACGCTCGCGCTGGCGGCGCCCCTCGTTGTAGCTCTCGCGCTGCGCGGCATAATCCATGTTGGCGTTCGGCGTCGTGGCCGGGAGGATCGTCGGCGCCCGCTCCGGCAGCGGCAGCGCGCCGCCGCGCCGCGTGACGCCGAGGTCCGGCAGGACCGGGCCGAACGGCTCCTTGTTGCCGCGCCTGTTCGACTGGATGAGCTGCTCGATCCGCTCGAAGGGATTGCGAAGGTCGCCGCGCCCGAAGGCGGCCATGTCCTTCAGGAACTCGCCCTGTTTGGCGATGCCGTTGAAATAGCCCTTGCCGTACGCCTCGTCGTAGAGCCGCGCATATTCGGCGAAGGCCTCCCGCTCGCTTCCGCCGGCCGCGCTCTCGCGAGCGACACCGCGCTGGTAGTCGAGGTGCTCGTTAATCTCCTCCGTCACCTCTTCCATCATCGGCACGGCCACCGGCGCAATTCCGGCGCCGAGGCTTTGGACGAAGGCATCCCAAGAGGACGACAGCTTGTTGATCTGGGCCTGCGTGGTGCCGAGCACGCGGGCGAGATCCCGTCCGGTCGAGCCGGCCGCCTGGCCGAGCGATCGCATGACGTCGGTGAACACCTGGCCATTGTTGATCAGGGCTCGCATGCCGATCTGCATCTCCTGGTCGCCGAACAGCTGCGGGATCTTCGACAGGTCGCCGTTGATCGTCTCGCGGGTGAGATCCACGAACACCTCAAGAAGGTCGCGGCCCTCGCGCCGAGCCCGTGCCATCTCCTTCCGGAGGTCGACGCCCATCTTCTTGAAGCGGTTGACCGTGTCCTCGCTCTCGATCTTGGAAAACACGTTCATGGCGGCGGACGCTGCCTGCTCGGCCGAGCCCGAACCCGCGCGCAGGGTCTGCAGCATCGCCACCATGCGCTTGAGGCCCGCCTCACCCTCGTAGCCAAGTGCCGTGAAGCCTGGGGCGAGAGCCGGCAGGTAGCTCGCCATGTCGCGAAGCTCGAACTGGCCCGCCTTGCCGCCTTCGACGATGATGTCGAAGGCGTCCTGCATGTCGGCGCCGGCGATCTTGAAGTTGCGCCCAATGGCGTCGGCCGTCGAAGCGATGTCGGTGACGACCGCGCCTGACGCCTGCGCCGTGGCGGTGACGGACGGCAGAAAGGCCATCGCGTCGTCCAGGTCGCGGCCAGAGGCGACGAGGGTATCGAGGCCGGCCGTCACTTCGTCTTGGCTCAAGGCATAGTCCCGCGCCGCCTTCTGGATGACGCCGAAGGCCGCCCTCGTCTCCTCCGCCGAGGCACCGGCGGTGATGCCGATGCGCTCAATCGCCAACTCGGCCTCGGCGAAGCGGCGCACGCTGGCTGTGGCGCCCGCCGCTGCGGCGGCAGGAGCGAGAAGCGAAGCAGCGGCGGAGGCGGCCGCCAGCATCTTCGGTCCTCGGGCAGTCATGTCCATCACGTCGGCGCCGGTCAGACGGTTGGAGCGCCGCACGGCGCCGTTCAGGCTGTCGAGGGAGTGCCCAACCTTGCGAGCCGGGCCGGATACCTTGTCGGTGAGGCTGAGAACGAGATCGGATGTCAGGCGGGCCATAGTCAGGCAGCTCCTTCGAGATAGACGGCGGCTGTGCTCTGGGAGTCGTCATCGGCGCTCAGCGCCGTCAGGATTTCGGAGATCTTCGCGGCAAGGCGCTCCTGGATCTCGATCGCCGGCAGGCCCTCCAGTTCGGGCGCGATCTCGCCCGGCATGGAGGTGCAGAGGGCGCGGACGATGGCGTATTCCTCGCCCACGGCCTTGCCGATGGCCTCGATCTCGATCAGGGCACCGCGGACCCGGTCGTTCTCGATGGCTTGCTCGCGAGCCTTGAGGATGCCGACGGCCATGCGGACGTGCGTCAGCGTCAGCGCCGCTCCGCCGATGTCCTGGCCCTCCTCGGCGAGCACCTGGCGGATCAATGACCCGTTGGAGAAGGTGCTCGGCGGGGTCGAAGTGTCCGCAGCGGTGTCCGCACCCGCCGCACCGTTCCGCCAGTCGCCTTCAAGGAGCGCGGCGTCGAGTTTTCCGTCCTCCAAGGTGAGCAAAAGGCCGCTCTGGATGCGCCGGCGGATCGCCTTCTCGTCGCAGCCGGCACGTCGGGCAAAGGCCCGGATTGAAAGGCTTCTGACCAAGTTAGCTGTCTCCCGACCTTCCTGAATTCTGCGAGTAACGCCCGGTACGGCACTCCTAGGAAGAAAGTCTCCAAGAGCGATTTGAAAACCCTATGTTTTCTAGGGCTTTGGTGCGGACTGCGGACACGATTTAGGACTCTGGACCTACGCATAGACCGCGGGTACGTCCCCGTGTCTCCTCTGCCCCTCGGGGACGGTCCCTGATCCGGGGGGTCGGTAGCCGCGCACGCATCGGCGGCGCGGGATGGGTGGGCGGGGCTGTCGCCACGATCCAAACGACAGCCCCATCCCGCCACCACGCTCCTCGACAAAGACGCGGTGGATCTCATGGTCTCAGGTCCGCTTGCCCTGTTGAGCCAGCACCTTGCGCATGCTCTCTGCCATCGTCGGCCCGGCGGCCGGGTTGGGCAGGCTCGCCGTCGGCTTCATCCCGAGAACCTTGCGCATGCTCTCCGCCATCGAGGGTCCGCTGCTGGCGCTCGCCTTGGCGCGGCGCATGGCCTCCTGAACTGCCGCGGGCGCCGTCTTGTAGCGCTCGACGTCGAAGGAGGCGGCCAGCTTGGCGTGGTCTTCGGCAATGCGATCGGCGAACCCGGCGGCTACCGCCTCGGTCGCAGAGAACCACGTATCGGTCGCGAGCATCCGCTCGATCTCGGCAATCGGCCTCTTCGTTCGCCGCGCGTAGATCTCCGCCATCGACTTGTTGATTTTCCGCACGAGGTCGATCTCGGCCTCCAACTGGCTGATGGTGCCATGCGCCATGCTCGAGCAGCCGTGGATCATCATCAGACTGCCGAGACGCATCGCGATCTCGTCGCCCGCCATGGCGATGAGGGAACCAGCTGACAGCGCGATCCCCTCGACTAGGCACGTCACCCGTCCGGGATGGGCCTTCAAGGCGTTGTAGATCGACACACCGTCGAGATAGTCGCCACCCTCGCTGTTGATGCTGACGGTGACGGGGCTCGAGGAGCCAAGCGCCCGCAGTGCGTCGACCACCTCGGCCGAGGTGAAGCAGTTGGTGTCGAAGCCGTGATCGCCGACGGCGCCGTGTAGATAGATCGTGTTGCCGTTCAGGATGGTCATGGAAGAACCTTGTCATGCGCCAGCACGGCCCGCGGATCGGCGTCCGGCCGACGGTGGATAGGGAAGCCCGCCGCCTCTGCGGTGCGGATGATCGACTCTTCCGCCAGCTCAGCGTCGAGAAGCTCGCGATCGATCACGCGGAGCCGCTCGGCCCGCTCGTCGTCGCTGATGCCGGGGCGCGTCTCGTAGATCGTGGCGACCTCGGCCTTCATCGCCTCGGCGAGCTGCGGTGCGAGGTATGCGGCGATGAGGTCCTCACGGTCGACATGCTGCGGAACGCGGTATGCCTTCGGCCCTTCCGTGAACCGGATCGGCGGAGGCGTTCGCGACATCGACGCGCCGACCGTGTACTCAATCAATTCGTCCACGCGGGCGCACGCCGTTTCGAACGGCGGAGGAAGACGCTCGATCTCGGCCTTCTGCGCGCTGAGCGTCCGGATCCGCTTGCGGATGGACTCGACCCCATCGCGCAGCTCCGAGCCGGCGGATCGGGTGCGCTTGAGAAGATCGGCGAAGGACTTCTTCACGCCGTCGATCATGCCTCGTTCCCCAGGAAGCGATTGCAGCTGTCGAACAAGGCAGACGCGGCCTGCGCCCTTTCGCTGGCGGCGGCACCTTCGGCATCGAGCTCGCGGATCTGATCGACAAGCGGCGCGCGCCGGGCGAGGAGGTTCTCGATTTGCCGCGTCTTCTCGCCCGCGCCGCCAAGCGTCCGCGCTTCCAGCGACTTGATGCGCTCGATCTCGCGGTTGATGGCCGTGCACTCGCGGCGCAGACCGCTGGCCGTCTCGTTGCTCTTCCTGGCCGCAGCGAACTCCAAGTCCTTGCGATTTTCGAGGGTCAGCAACCGGCTGCGATCGATCGCGTGGGGCGCTTCCATGTGGCGGGTCTCCTGTTCCAGCTTCGAGGATCAGGGACCGCCCTGGAAATTCAAACGCCCTCTTGGATTTCCGCTTCGAGGATCTGCTGGAGCCGCTTGGCGCCTGGCACTCGTCCGTATGTCTGGAAGACGCGCCACCACGTCGCCGCGGGCTCAGCCGATGGGGCGGATAGGTGATCTCGCTCGCGTGGCCAGCGGACTTGTTCATACCGGCTTGCGGACAGGCGCATCACCCGCGCCGCCGCCGCGGGGTCCAGCGCCACCCAGTCCGGCGAGCTGCGCCAGAGACGGCGGATCATGCCATCACGATCAGCCAGGGCGGCTGCACGCGCCGGCGACACGCCGCCCCACTTCCGCAGACCGAGCGCCCGGTCGAGCGGCACGGCGCCGTCGAGATAGGCGTCGAGCGCGTCGGCCAGGATGTCGCGCTCGTCAGGCTGGAGTGGGGCGCCGGTGCGAAGATGGTCGGCGAGCGCACGGAGCGTGTGGTGCGGCGCCATCGGCCGGTGAGAACGCCTGTTCTCGTGGTGCCCCCTAGGGTCGCTAGTATCGCTAGGAATGGAGGCTGAGGCCCGCTGCGGGTGCATCACTTTCCTAGCGGGGTGATGCGGACCGCTAGGAAACATCATCGGCCTCCTCCAGGGGATCCGGCTCGTTCCTAGCGTTCCTAGCGTTCCTAGCGGGGGCGTATAGACCGCGGCTCGGGCGCTCGACCTCACCGGCGTTGGCCATCCGGTTGAGGAGGAAGCTGACGTTCTTCTCCTTCATGCCGGTGGCCGCAACGATGTCCTTCGGCGCCAGCGGTTCGCCTGCATCCTCCAGTGCGGCTAGGATCTTGTTGCGCTCGGAGGAGCGACGAACGGCTTCGGCGTCGCCTTGGATGATCCACTGTCCGCCGACGTTCTGGATCGCGGTGTCCTGCTCCTCGACGTCTCGGCCGCGGACGTAGAGCGTGACGCCCTCGCTGTTGCGGTCGAGGATGAGCGAGGTATCAGCGACGGCGGACAGGCCGTTCGAGCCTGTGATCGCCTCCAGCGGATCATCGGCGCCGCCCTTCTTCGTGTGGGTGAGCGCGACTACCGCGACGCCGGTTTCCATCGCCCACGACTGAAGCTCCTGGAAGATTGCGTAGTCCGACTCGTAGGCGTTCTGGTTCTTGTTGCCGGCGGGCTTGATCCGCTGCAGCACGTCGATCACCAGAAGCGTCGGCTTCGGAACCGATACCCGCCAAGCCTCGGCCGCCTCAATGAAGCCCTTGTCGAGCGCCGGGCTCTTGGTGACGATCTGGATGCGCGATAGGTCAGGCCGGTTCTGCTCGTAGGGAAACAGCGTCTCGATGCGGCGCTTCACCCGGCGGTGCCCGTTCTCGAGATCGAGGTAGAGGACGTCGCCTGCATCGACGGGGATCTTGCCCATGGCCGCGCCGCCGGTGCCGACGGCGATCGACCAGTCAAGCGCAAGCCAGGTCTTGCCGAGCTTCTGACGCCCCGCGAGGATCGATAGCCCTTCCGGTACATAGCCCTTCACCGCCCACCGGATTGGCTCGAACTCCATCTTCATGATCTCGGACAGAGGGGTCGCGTCGAAGCGCGCGGGCGGGGTCTTGATCACGCGGGGGGCGAACGGCCGATCGGGGCCATCTTCCGGGTCAAAGGGTTCGAAGTCGTCGGGAAGCGGCCTCATGCGGCGATCCTCCGCTCACGCGGCACGACCATACGATCCCGCGACAGGTTTCTGATGAGGCGGTCCACCTGGTGCGCGTGCTCGCGGTCCTGCGGGGCAAAGCGCCCCGGCAGGTCGATAAGCGCGCGGGCGGCGAGCTGTGGCACGACGATTGCCGCGCCATTGCAGCCTGCTTTGAGCCAGTCCAGCGGATGCCGATGAAGGTTGAGCGGTCGCCCGAACGTGTAGGTGCAGGGGTTCATCGCCTGCCACATGCCGACGAGCGGCGCGCGGCGGTACATGGAAAGGACGCGACCGGGCTGCTCAACTGGCCAGGCGACGAGATCCTCGACGGTCTCGCTGTCGAAGCCGATCGCCTCGCAGACCACACCCCCGACGGCGTTCTCGTCGCCGTCCTCAGCGAAGTCGAAGAAGCCGCCGGGGAACTCGACGATCAAGACGACCGCAAGCGCGCCGCAGAAGCCGCCCACCTTCAGGACGTCGATCCCGTGCCTATGGACGAAGTCGATGTAGCTCCGCGTCGGCTGCGCCCGCTCGTATAGCTCCGCCCGAGCGGCGGCGATGTCGAGGAAGCCGGTCATGCCGCCCCCCCGAAACTATGCTCAGCCCACTTCATGAGCGCGTCGCGTTCGGAGCGCTCAGCCTCCAAGAGGACGCGGAACTGATCGGCCGGCAGGTGCCGCTGGATCGCTGCCTCGACGAGGGCGCGCAGATCATCGGGCCGGATCGCGTCCAGCTCCACCGACACGTCGCCGAACGTCTTTGAGCGGGAGTCCGTCGTCTTCGTCGGGCGCGTCGGCAGATCCCATTGGTGGATCTGGGACGGCCACACGGCCAGCCGCTTGAAGTGGATCTCGGCGCTCGGTGCGAGCTCGCGGAGCGTCTCCTCAATCTTCTCGCCGGCATTGACGCCGGACGGGTCGAAGTCGCCGAGATGGTAGACGTAGACGGGCTTCTCGACCTCCTCCATGTACTCGGCCGCCGAGTGTAGGAATGACAGGCTGGCATAGCCGCGCGCTACCATCAGCGGCACGTCGTACATGCTGGTGATCGGTAGGATGACGCCGGACAGGGCGTCCTTCTCCAGCCAAACCTCGACGTAGGCGTCAGCCTCTGTCCAAAGGCTCTTGCGATAGAAGCGCGCCGTTTCCAGCACGGCGTCAGCCATGCTGTCCCAGGTTCGCGGCTTGCGCTGGAGGCGGGTATTATCTGCCAACCAGCCATAGGGGATATCGCCATTGCGGCGCATCACGACGAGGTCGTTCTGGATCTTGTCGTACCCGCCCTCCGTCTTCTCCACGATCCCCGCGACAACGGCTTGGTAGTAGACCTGCCGGACCGTCATCGGGTGCATCATCTCGGTGATGAGGTGGAGCGCGTTGCGGCGCGCCGTCACCTGCTCCCGAGTCGAGCGAGAGCGCTTTATCCGGCTAGCCGGATTAACTGAGCTACCGCCGCCAGCAACGATGGCGACGAAGCGGGCCATGGATTCGTTGGCCCAATCCTCGGCGAAGATGCGGCTCACAGCGCACCTCCCGCCGGGAAGGCGCCGACGAGGAACAGCTTGCCGCCAGAGCGAACGACGCGCGCGATCAGTCCCGGCGCCTCTGTCGAAGGCATGGACGCAAGGACGGGTGTGCGGTAAATATCCTGCGTCGCTGATGACAACGCATTTTGAGAGCCGTTCCGGGGGCCAGCCGGAACGGCTTTCGGCTTTTTAGGTCTCCGCAGCTCGGATTGAGCTACTACGCTTCTTGAACGCATCGTCCGCAAATCCTTTGGCAGACGTGCGGGCAGATGACGGCTTCTGAGCAGCTATGCTGTTGAAATTATTGGACATGGCTTTTCTTGCCAAGGTTGGGGTCGAGGGTTCGAATCCCTTCGCCCGCTCCAATTTTCTCCTAGTAACCGACGAGACAAAGGCCCGCCGCAGCGGGCTTTTTGCGTTTGGCCGAGCGGTTGAAGTCGCGCGCTCTGCGGGCCGAGTTTAGCGGGTGGGCGGGCCGTGGTTACAGCGCGGTTACACGCGGGCTCCAAGCACCTGATATGGCGTCGCGGCGTCGCGACAGTTCAATAGCCTCTTGCCAGCCGTGGGCGACGGACAATAAGAGCGGGCCGCTTTGCGCCCGCCTCGGCCACTCGGCCGCTGTGCAAACTGTCCTTGAAGCCGCCATCGCCCAGCCTTAGGAACCATGCGGGTACCAAGAGCAATGGGAAGATCGTCATCACCGGGAATCACTGCAACACAAGAGCGTTCAATGACGAAATGCTCGACTGACTGGTCACTTCGAGATAGGTCCGCCTCTCGGGAGGATATAAGTGATGTTCCGACGTCGCCGTGACGAGACCTTGCGTGACGATGCCTACCAGAGCGCGACTGCATATTACGGTGAGCTCCGCCAGGGAATGCGGGAGAAGGCGGATCACAACAAGCTGGAAGCGCAAGGGTGCTTTGCTGCTAGCATCGGATGCACGCTAATCGCTCCATTGTTCGTCACGCTAGGCGACGGCGTCTTGCTTGGAAAGGTCGTGCCCGCGACTCTGTCGGTCGTCGCAGCTGCCCTAACCACTTGGCTTCAGGTCCGAAAGCCACATCGCCTTTGGGTGGTATATCGTCGCGCACAGCGAGAACTCGAGCGAGAGAAGAACCACTTCGATCATGGTTTAGGTAACTATGACGGCGATAAGGCTGTTCGCGAGAAGATGCTCGCCACACGCGTCGGCGAAATCGCCTTCTGGGCCCATGAACAATGGGAAGGGCTTGTGCCGGAACCTGACATGCTAGCAACGGGTCCGGCAAGACCCATTGCGACAAAGGAGCGGAACCAGACCGATGCGACCACAGATCGCCCAATCGCCACTGAAGACCCGCCACGGTGAGTTCGCGCTCCACGTCTTCTCGTGGTCGCCGAACGAGCAGGACAACGTGTTAGCGCTCGTCTCCGACTTCGCAGGTCGTATTCCAATCGTTCGAATACAGAGCGCGTGCTACACTGGCGAAATTTTCGATAGTCTAGATTGCGATTGCCACTGGCAGCTGGAAACAAGCCTCTCACTCATTCAGGAGAAGGGTGGCATATTCGTCTACATGCTTTGCGATGGTCGCGGCGCCGGACTGCTGACGAAGATTCGCGGCATGCGTATTACAGCTGAGGAGGGCCTGGACACAGCGGACGCCTATACAAAGCTGGGGTCTCCGCTTGATCCACGTGAGTATGATCGGGCGGCGTACGTGCTGAGGCACTTCAGCGTCGAGGAATGCGTGCTACTCACGAACAACGCCAGGAAGATTAAGGGCCTGGAGTCCAACGGTTTGCGAGTAACGCGGCGTCGCCTTGAGAGCCGGGCTACTCCAGAAAATCGGGCCTACCTGCACGCCAAAGCGAGGAAGCTCGGCCATCTGTTCGAACAGTTTGAACCGAAGGCCTAGGCAGCACCGTGGATCGGCGCGTGTCCCCGGCCGTCCGGCGTGGGGCACCTAGTGCATCGACGACGTGTGCTTCTAGAGGCTGTTATGGACTGGTTGCGAGAAGAGCGGCCTGTTTGAGCATGATGCAGGCGAAGGCGACGACGTGCAGGTCTGCCAGAGTGCTTGCATATCGCTCATAATCCTTTGCGGTAATTACCCACCCCCTTGCGCGGAGTGGATTTGGCTGATTCCCTCGTGAGATGGGTCGAAGCGATCTTGAGCGCCTGAGCCGCGAGGAGCTGATTGATCTGGTGCTGCGGCTGCAGCGTCCGGAAAAAACCTCACGCACGTCCTCGAAGCCGCCCGCGAGCGACCGCAAGGCGCGTCGCGATCAGGCCAAGCCCGGCGGAGCCAAACCCGGCCATGAAGGCCATAGCCGAGCGATCAGCGATGATCCCGGCGCGCTCGTCGAGCATCGTCCCGACCGCTGCTCGTGCTGCGAGGGCGCCCTTGGCGGCGATCTTCGCGCCGAGGTCGTCAGCGTTTGCGAGCGGATCGAACTGCCGGAGGTGAGGCCGGTCGTGACGCAGCATCGACGGCTGGCCGTGCAGTGCCCGACTTGCGGAGCGCGCGTTGTCGCTCCCGTGCCGGAGGCGGGGCGCGGCACCCCCTTCGGTCCACGGCTGCATGCGGTGGCGACGTATCTCAAGACCTTCCAGGCGATGTCCTACGAGCGGCTGCAGGCGGCGCTGTCGGACCTGTTCGGGCTCACGCTCAGCCAGGGCGGGCTGATGAACCTGCTGCGCCGCGCACAAGGCCGCTTCCGCTCCGGTCGCGAGGCTGCTGTCGCGAGGCTGCGCCAAGCCGATGTCGTCGCCTGCGACGAGACCGGAGTGCGCATCGAGGGCGCAAACGCTTACCACTGGGTGTTCCACTCGGCGCAAGCGGTGGTCCACACGGCCTCGCCAACCCGCGGTGCCGTCGTGGTGCGGGAAACAATGGATGGGCATCGGCCCGCAGTGTGGATCTCGGACCGCTACACCGCCCAACAGGGCCATGCGGTCGCGCACCAAACCTGCCTCGCCCATCTCGCCCGCGACGTCGCCTATGTCGTCGAGATCAGCGACGATCCCGTGCCCTGGCGCCTGCAGCTCTGGCTGCAATCCGTGTTCGCCCTGGCCGAGCGCGTCAGCGAACTCGCCGCCTCCACCCTGGCAGCCAAACGCCGGAGCCTGGATCGGCAACTCGGCGCCATCCTCGCCACCCCGAGCGGCTGCGACCTGACCTGCGATCTGCAGGCCAAGATCGGCCGGGCTCGCCGTCAGCTCCTGGTCTTCCTCGCCTATCCTGGACGTGTCGCGCCGACCAACAACGGCTCGGAACGACTGCTGCGCCCAGCTGTCGTGCAGCGCAAGATGACCAACGGCTACCGTGCGATGTGGGCTGCCACCGGCGAGGCCGACATCCGCACCGTCGTCGACAGCGCGCGACTGTCCGGTGCCAGACCATTCGCAACCATCCTCAAAACCCTCAGCGCCTGAACCCCGCCGTCACAGGCCTGGGTAATTACCCTTTGCGAGACGGCGAAAGCGGGTGCGGATGACGCCGGCCGCGAAGTCGATGTCGTCCCAAAGGAGGCCGAGCTGCTCGGAAGGGCGAGTGCCGGCCAGGAAGGGGAAGGCGTAATACGGGCCCTGCTCCTCGTCAGCCTTGGCGGCCTTGATCAGGCGGGCGATGTCGGCGGAGGCCAGGATCGTCTTCTTGGGCTTATGGCGGGCCCGCGATAGGCCGGTCGGCATGGAAGGCGCACGGATGCCAAAATCCTCCTCGGCAAGAGCAAGTGTCGACTTCAGGTGGGCCTTTGCCCGATTGGCGGTGTAGGTGCCGACCTGCTCGACGACGATGCGATGCCAGCCGCGGATCTTGGCGGTGGTCAGCTCGTTCAGCTTCTCGTCGCCGAGCATGGCGATGAAGGAGGGCTTCTTCGGCTTCTTGCCCGTTGCCGTGAAGTCGGCGCGCTCCTGCGGCGTGCCTTCGAGGAGCGGGCCGGTGATGCACTTGCACACGACCTCGTAGCCCATGAGGGTCGAAGGCTTCACCTTGCCCTCGCGATCGGCGAGATAGTGCTTCACGGCGGCCGCGACGGTCGGCACCTCCTTCGGCGGGATGAAGGTGTTGTCGGCTACCTGGGCGGCCAGCTCGCGCGAGCGGGCCTCGGCATCGCGCTTCTTCTCGAAGAACTCCTGCCGGCGCAGGCCAGAGCGCGGATCTTTGTAGTTCAGCACCCACCGCTCTTGAAGGACGATGGCGCCGCTGGTGAGCTTGCGCTTGCGGATGCGTTTGGTGATGTTGGCGTTGATGTCCATGATCAGCGTTTCCCTGTATAAGCAAAAAACCAAAAGAAAAGCACGCGCCTGTAACCAGCGCAATTAATCGCAGCGTCGGCGCGAGATGATGCAGGAAGCAGCCACCAGAGTGTCGTCTGGTATTCGCTTGTAACCACGCGAGTAACCACGACATCTTCGGCTAGCGCCGAGCCCCGAGGCGACGGGGCTCGGAAAATTTCGAAACTCATCCTCGCCGAGGTTGAAGTCGCGAGGTGACGCTAGTGCCGGTGGTGGCGCCGCGCAGGCGCTGGCCGGCCCGTGGCTATGGGGAGGAGTACCCCCCTCCCCCGCTTGTCTCGGTGGGGTGGCGAAGGAGCATCACCGCCGACACACCATCACGCCGCCGCCCGAGGTTCAGGGCGGTCCTACCCGCTCCGACTCGATGCGGATGAGGCGCCCTCGCCGATCTTTCTCGCCGAATTCTACGTTGACCCCGACCCTTGACAGGGCGGGACGGAGACGTTTGAGAGCGCTAGACAGCTGCGAGGGGCCTTTCGGCATGAACGGGCTGCCTTCAGCCGCAATCTCGGCGAAGAGATCGCCGATGTAGCCTTTGAACGGCTTGTCGTAGGTCAGTCGGCGGAGGCGCGTGACGAGAGGATCGTCGTTGATGCGCTCAACGAAGAGATCGTCCTGTGCGGTCTCCAGAGCCTTGATGATGGCCGCGCCCTCTACGCCGAGGGCTTCGCTCCCGGCGAGGATCCAGTGGGCCGCGTCGGCCATTCGGAGCGTCGTCGGGGGCTCTACCTTCGAGAAGTTGCGAATGGCCACGACAAGGGCGTCGCAGAGGTCGCCGAGCACGTCGGGCAGGCAGGCATGGAATTCGGCGAGGATTTCGGCTTCCCGCCGCCGCGCGCCATCGGCGATGGGCGGCAGGCGCAGCGGGATTGCCCGCTCCATTAGGTCCGCCCGACTCGCAAAGTTGCCGATGCCGTTGATCATGAAGGGACGCATGAACGACAGCACGTTCAGTTCACCGTCGGTGTAGAGACGACGGACAGCGATACCGCCGCCCGTAGCCAGGGTGCAAAGGGCGTCTGAGATGTCGCCTTTCATGCCCGAGGCGTTGTCGAAGTTCAGAAGCCAGAACTCCTTCGCCTGGATCATCAGGTCCTTGTCATTCTCCGGGAGACGCAAGCGCGTCGCCGCATTCGGGTCGATGATGGACTTGATGATCTGTGCGAACAGGCTTTTGCCAGAGCCCTGCTCGCCCTCGATTAGGAGGACGAAAAGGGGCCACCCGGCTTCAGCGCGTTCAGGAGGAAAGCCACGAGGAGGAGAAACGTCATCTCGTCGAGGCTCAGAAGGCGGCGCAGGGCTGCCAAGCCTTTCCCGTCAGCCTTCACCGGGTCTGGCAGCTGGCCGAACCCGCTGCCGCGGACGAACTTGTGCCTGGAGACCGCCTCTACCGACCACCCGTTTTTGGTCACAGAGACGACATAGCCGTCCTCGCGGCCTAGATCGATCTCGATGTGTTCGATCCCGCCCCCGACGCGACGGTAGGTCGGCAGCGAGGCGCCATCGAACAGCGCCATGCTTTCGATTTGGGCTATGGCTTCGAGGAGCGGTCCAGTCGTCGGCGGCTTATCGAGTGCCTGATAGCCCGTATGGCGAAGCCAGCGCTTGAACGCCTCCGACAGGATGCGCACCGTTATGAAGCCTTTCTCTGTCGGCACGGTGGCATAGGCGGTGTCGCCGTCCTTGAAGAGTTGGACACCGCCTTCCGTGCCGAGCTTAGCGAGGGCGGCCGTCATGGTGCCCCGCGTGTCGTTCTTTTCGTCGCCGAACCCCTTTTCTCTGGCAGATGCAATCCAGCCGGGCAGCTCCTTTAGAGAGTTACCCTCATAGCTCTTGGGGAGAAACGAGACGAAGATGGCATTGATCGTCTCGTCGCTGGCCCCGGTAGCCACGAGGGCCGCGCTCAGGGACACGCCGGCATCGTGGGTCGTCTCGCCCGCCATAATGGCATGGATGTGCTCTGAGCCGATCGCGGCTTTCAGGGCGAAGATATCGTCCTGTCGAACGATGGGCAGCTTATCTGGAGGCATCTCCAGCAGCGGGACGCCAACGTACTCGTAAGGCAAGCCGGTGTCGGGATGAACCGACGGCGGCATTACCGTCATCTTACCTGACGCGAGGAGATCGATGTTGCCGAGGCCGACGGCACCCTTCAGCGTCGCCGATTTGATCGCTTCACCGTCGGCTACCACAGCGAAGATGGTCGCGCCTTTCATACCCTTCTTGCCTGAGATTGTGAATTGTCGAGCAGGCTGGTTCAGGCTGAGATATCGCGAGATACCGGGGACCAACGCGTCGTCGTCGATGTCAAAGGCTACGATCCGCCACGAATCGAGCATCAAGCCGATGTTGCAGTTCGAATACTTGATGAGAAGCTCTTGGCGCTTTTCCTCATTGGGCAGAGCGGCAGCGTAGCCCTGCCAGCCGGTAAGTCCTTTGGCAGGCTGCTTCGTGCCCGGCTCGACCGGAACGACGCTGAATTTGCCCTCCCACCACTTCGGAGCTTCGTTTTCGAAGATGCGGACACTCATTGGCCACCGTCCTGACGCGACGCGTCGATGAAGGCGATGACCTCGGAGAGCTTTACGAGGCGGCGCGAGTTGAACGGGGCGTAATTTCGGGCCGGATTTAATCTGATCGAAATCTGATCGCTGCTTCATTAGACGACCAATGGCTGTCCAGTGATGCTCACGCGCTTTCGAGATTTCTCCCTCCTTTATGGCATTCTGACCGCCGTCGCCCTGGTGCTCGTCGCCGTGCAGGTTCCGAGCGTTTGGACGGACGTCGTCATGGAGCACCGCGCCGTCGAGGCCGCGGCCGCGCGGCAGGCGACCGCAGCCGTCGACATGCTGGAGGCGGTTCACATCCAGTCGATGTTGAACCGCGAGCGGACGCAGGATGGGGACCCGGCCATCGATACCTTGAACGGCAGCATGGAGCAGTTCTCAGCCGTCAGCGATGGCACGAAGCTCTGGTTGTTCATGGGGCCGAAGGTCGTCGATTTCCAGATCGCGGCCGGCGAAACCGAGATCGAGCGGCCGCTCGACGCCATAGACCGCGAGGCTGTCGCCACGGGCGAGGCCCGTCAGTCGGTGGACGGTCACCAGTTCCGCCTGTCCCGCCCGGTGGTGCTCGGTGAGGGACATGCAGCGAATCCGCGATGCGCCGAGTGCCACACGGCTCTGATGGGACTCGGCCCGGGCGAAGTCATCGGCGGCTACGGCGCGGCCGTGGACATGACGGAGCCGTTGCGCAGATGGCACGATGGGATGGTGCGGCATATCGGCGGAGCCATCGCCATCCTCCTCGGCATCTTGGGCACTCTCTACATCATCTTGCGTTCGGCAGCGCTGCGCCCGCTGACGCGCCTCTCGGAGGCCACGATGCGGCTGGCGTCCGGCGATGCGGATGTCGTCATCGACCTTGAGCACCGGCGCGACGCCATCGGTGCGATGGCGGGCGCGCTGCAGGTTTTTCGCGATGGTCTCGTCGCCAAGCGTCGCCTGGAAGCGGAGAACGACCGCACGCGAGGAGAACTCAGCTACCTTCGCTATGTCGCCACGCACGACACGTTGACCGGCCTTGCCAACCGCGCCTTGTTCCGGGAACGTCTGGAAGAGGCGATGGCCGAGAAGAACCGTCCGACCGCCGTCCTGTGCATCGACGTGGACAACTTCAAGACGATCAATGACACGCTCGGGCACGGCGCGGGCGACACGTTCCTGCGGATCGTCGCCGACCGGCTGCGCGCCGCGGTGGGGCAGAACGGCTTCGCCGCCCGCCTCGGTGGTGACGAGTTCGCGCTCGTATTCGTCATGCCGCGCGAAGCCTCGACGCTGGAGGACTTCTGCGAAGCGCTCGTGGCGATGTTCAAGAACCGCGTCGAGATCGAGGGGCGGGAGTTTCCGCTCACCCTTTCCATCGGCGTTGCCGTGGCCCCGGCCGATGGCCGGACGGTGGAGGATATCCTGGAACATGCCGATGTCGCGCTCTACCGGGCGAAATCGGCGGGGCGCGACACCTATCGCTTCTTCGACAACGGGATGAACACCGCGTTGGCGAACCGCCGGATACTCGATGGCGGGCTGCAACGCGGCTGAAATGGCGGGCATGGCGGCCCGGCCGCTCTAAGAGCGTCTAACAAAACTTCGCGGGTCTGTCGGTGCTTTTCCGCCGCCGCTTCCTCCCCGATGCTCGCCTATGCGCTGCATAGGCTCCGCTCGGCTCGTCGCTGCGACGAAAAATCCCTCGCCAGCCCTCCGCCCGGAGGTTCTGTTAGACGCTCTAAGAACCGTCTGCTCGAAGATGCCGTCGGCAAATGGCCCTTTGAACATCGAGTGGGCAGGATCTACGGCTCTGATGACTGCCATCCGAGACGCCGGACGCACTCATGCCGCCGCGCTCCTGGCGTGCTCGATGCGGGTTTTCGCTCGTTCGGAGCGTGATTCATCGCCGCGTTCCACGATAAGGAGGCAGCGTTCGCCCGCGGCTTGCCGATCCGGATGGACGTGACGAGCCCTTGGGGTTGCGGCGCCTGGCCGAGAAGGAGCCGCGACGGCGCACGGTGCAGCGGATGTTCCCGCATTGACCGCCAGTATCGGTCTTCGCGGTGCTTCGGGCATCGCTTCGGTGAACGGCGCTCGGCTCGGTTTCGCGGAAGGCCCCTTCTTCGACGGACCCGGCCTTTCCCCGTCAGGTGGCCCGGTTCGAATTGAATGCATGGTGCGCTTGTCGGCGATGTTTGAGGTGGCCGGCGACGAGGCTCGTCAGGGGCATCGGGGTGCGCAGGTCCATGGCGAAGCGCTGCGTGGCCTCGAGGTCCTTCAGCATGTTGTCGATGCGACCGGCGGGCGTCAGGTCGAAGGCGGCCATCTTGCCCATGAATTCCTGAGGGATGCGGCTGTCGGCCCGCCCGCCGGCGAGCGCGGCCGGGATCACGTTTCAAGCTGTCGGCCGGCGACGCGCAGCGCCGTGGTACCGCGCGGCACCACTTCGATCCCGAGGTCCAGCGCGTTCGCGCCCGCGCCCGCGCCCTCGAACAGCGCGCGCAGGAGCTCGCCCGCCCGCGCGCCGATGCCCTTGGCGTCGACGCGGATGGTGGAGATCGCCGGCTCGCATTCGCGCCCGACCTCGAAGTCGCCGAAACCCATGATCGAGACCTGCCCCGGCACCTCGACGCCCCGCCGCCGGCATTCCATCAGCGCCCCGAAGGCCGAGCTGTCGGACACGGCGAAGACGCCCTCGACGTCCGGCCACTCGCGCAGGAGCAGGCTCATGGCGGCCGCGCCATGGCCGTAGGACACGGGCGCGGCCCCATGGCGCAGGATCGTGCCGTCCTCGACGCCCGCCTCGCGCAGCGCCGCCGAGAAGCCCTGGAGGCGCGCCTCGCCGCGCGCGTCGCGCACGTCCCCGTCCGCCTCCGAGCCGATCGCGGCGAGACGGCGGAGCCCGAGCGACAGGAGATGGCGCGCGGCCGCGCGGCCCGCCTCGAAGTTCGAGAAGCCGACGGCCTTGTCGAGCGGGGCGTCCGGATGGTCCCAGATCTCGACCACCGGGATGTCCGCGTTCAGCAGCATGCGCCGGGTCGAGGCGGTGTGGAGCGTGCCGGCGATCACGAGCGCTTGCGGCCGCCGCGCGAGGAGCGAGCGCACGAGGCGCTCCTCCTCGCCGCCGCGATACAGCGTGTAGCCGATCAGGAGCTGGTAGCTTGCCCCGAGCGCCTCCGCGAGCCCCTGCGCGGTGTCGGCGAAGTTGGAGTTGGTGAGCGTCGGCAGGATCAGCCCGACGAAGTTGGTGCGCCGCGAGGATAGGGAGCCCGCCACGAGATCGGGCACGTAGCCGAGCTGCTCGACGGCCCGCATCACGCGCTCGCGCGTGTCCAGCGCGACGAGGGACGGGTCCGCGAGGACGCGGCTGACCGTCATGGTGGAGACGCCGGCCAGGCGCGACACGTCCCGCATCGTCGGCTTGGCGGGGCTTGCGGGCGTGGGGCCGGCCTTCTTCTGTCGGGTCATGGCATCCTGCTTGCTGCCGGCGGGGTCATGAGAGGCGCCGGTAGACGATGTGGCGCAGCGTCCCGTCGAAAAGCTCCATCATCCGCGCGACGACCGGGGCGCCTTGCGCCCGCACCGGCGAAGCTTCCGCCTGCTCCACGGCTTCGAGCGAGGGGTAGTCGATCTCCTGGACGAGCACGAGGGCGGGCGCGCCGTCCTCGGCGCGTTCGGTGCGCAGCACCCGGACCGCCATCGCGTTCGGCATGGCGTGCCAGACCGGCATAAGGTCGGTTATGGCGATTTGGAAGAACTCTTCCTCGCAGCCCGGCCGGATGCGGCCTTCGAACAGGGCGCTACGGGTGAACATGGCGCTTGCCCTCAGAAGTGCAGGTGGACCTTGATCGCCCGGCGCCGGTCAGCGGCGAGGTGAGAGACACCCTTGGCCGACGCCTCGATCTCGCCCCCCACCCCGTATCCGAGAACGAGCGGCTCGCATCGAGAAAAGTCGCCGTTGCGGCCCTTGCCCCAGTCGAACAGGTCGGAACCGCAGATGCGGCCGGCGCCGAAGTGCGCGAGCACCTCGCCCGCGCTGGGACGCGGGACCAACCGCTCGTCGAGGCGAAGATCCTTGGCGGCGTGGATGACGGCTGCGTGCATGCTCCCTCTCCCAACCGCATCGCTGCGTTTTGTTATCGGTAACATAGTCAGGCGAGCCGGTAAACCCGGTCGAGGTCGATGAGGCAGGTCAATCTGCCCAGCCGGCTCCGTGCGCGTTGACGTAGATCGCGTAGAGCGAGGTCTGCGCCGTGATGAAGAGGCGGTTGCGCTTCGGCCCGCCGAAGCACAGGTTCGAGATCATCTCCGGTACGGGGATCGAGCCGATATGGGTGCCGTCCGGCGCATAGACGCAGACCGCGTCGGCGTTGGAGGCCCACACGTTGCCGGCCGTGTCGGCGCGAAACCCGTCGAAGAAGCCGTTCGGCGAACGGGCGAAGAGCCGGCCGCCCCCTACCCTGCCGGCCGCGTCGAGGGGATAGGCACGGATCGCGGGCTCGCAGGCAGGATCGTGCGTGCGCCCCGTCTCAGAGACGTAGAGGAAATCCTCGTTTGGCGAGAAGCACAGGCCGTTCGGCCGCAGCATGTCGGTGACGACCGCCCGCACCTCGCCCGTCACCAGGTCGAGCCGGTAGACGTCGCAGGAAGCGAGCTCCGGCGCGGCGCGGTGGCCCTCGTAATGCGAGTCAATGCCGTAAGTCGGGTCGGAGAACCAGACGGTGCCGTCGCTAAAGCGCGTCCAGAGCGGCACGAGCTTCTCGCCGACATAGGCGGTGACGTCGAGGAAGCCGGTGAGGGCGCCCAGAAGCAGCACGATCAGGACGGCCATCGGCCAGGGAATGCCGAAGCTCGTCTGCAGGCTGATCGCCAGGATGTGCCAGAGCACGATGCCGTAGCCGACCGTCAGGTCGATCTTGCCGGCCGCCATCGGGATCATCGCGGCGAGCGCCAGCAGCGCGATGATCGACTTGTCGGACATCCACTCCACGAGGCCGAGATCCTGGTGGACGACGGCGACCTTCCGCCGGCAACCGGCCACGCCGCCCGCCTCGTGCCGGCAGGGCTGGCCGTCGATCAGGATGCGGCCGGCATCGGCCTTGTGAATTTCCGCCGAGGATCTTGATGACGGTGGACTTGCCCGCGCCGTTCCCGCCGAGCAGCGCCACCACCTCGCCCGAGCGGACGGAGAAGCTGACGTCGCGCACCGCGAGCGTCCCGCCGAACCGCTTGACCATGCCCTCGAACCGAAGCGCAGCCACCACGACCTTTCAAATCGCGACGCCAAAGCTATCGATATCTAAGCTAGCCGGTAACCGGTTGCGGCCGGCTTCCCGCAGGCCTTCTCGGATCTGCGCCCGGGCGAGAAAAGGGGAGAGCCGCGCCGCCGCCAAGCCGGCGGCTCACGCCGCCCGAGACAGCATCCACATCGAAGCCGAAGATCGCGCCCTCGCCGTTCGCCGGCGTCTGCGAGGCGTAGAAGGTGCGCTCGTCCGGCGAGAAGCCGAGGCCGTTCGGTTGGACCATCCGCGCGACGCGCCGCACCTGCCCGTCCGATCCGATGCGGCAGATCGAGGCGCTCCCGCTCTCCGATGTGGCGGGCACGGCTTGCTTCGGCTTCCCCGGCCGAAGCTCGGCTCGCCGAACCGGAGCCCTCCGAACGCTTCGGCCGGGCGTCCGATACCTCCTCTGGACAGGCACCGCGTCGGCTGAAGAAACCGTGCGGCCCTTCGGCCTGATACGCATCGACAATCTTCAGTAGCACCGAGATCCGTCGGAAGATGGCCTGATCATATGATATTATCGAACCTTCGATGATCCGGTCTGCGTGGCAATTCCCCATGCAACGGCGACGGGCGATAACTATTCGGCCGCGAATGCAAGCGCGACCGCCTTCACATCTCTGCGGCAAGCACCTATGATCACACAGTCGTCCAAGTGTTTTCCTGCTCGACTCTGCCGCGAATGGTGATGGATCAATCGATTTATAAAGAAATTCCCCCCGTTGTTCGGGCGATGCAATTTCTGCATCGGGTCGAGAACCTGCGGGACGCCGAGAACCTGAGCGCGTCGCGGCAGACGCCGCTCGAATTCCGCGCCGCTCGGCCCGGCGTCGTCGATCTCTGCATCGACGGGCGCGACTTGGGGGACATGCATATCTGGACGACGCGGTCCTCGAACGGCTTCGTCACCACCCCTTGGATCGACCGCGCCGTGGTCTCGGTCCGCTTCGTCCTGAGCGGCCGGCTCACGCGTCGCAACGTGGACGGCATGGTTCTCGCCCATCCGGGGGTCGGCATTCTCCAGACCTTCACGCCCGAGCGGGAGGAGGAAGTGTCGAGCGGCTTCGAGGCCATCGCGACCACCATCCAACGCCCGATGCTGGCGAGACACTTCCAGGCGCTGGAAGGCGCAGATCCCGGCTGCCTGCCGGATTTCGCGCCCGTGGCGGACCTCGCCATTCCGGGCGTCCGCGCCTTCATGCGCTCGCTGATCATCGCCCATGGACGAGCCCTGGAGCCGGCCGGCGCAGAGGAGCAAGGCGACGCCTTGGGCCTGCTGCGCGAGGTCATGCTGTATCAGCTCCTGGGTGCCTGGCCGCGCCAGCCCCACCGGGAGCCCGACAACCAGCCGCTGCCGCCTTCGAGGCGCCTTCGCACGGCGCTCGACTTCATCGACGCCCATATCGGCGGACGCCTGCGCCTCGCCGACGTCGCGGCCGCCACGGGCGTGAGCGTGCGCTCCCTGCAGACCCTGTTCCGAAAGGAGCTGGGCAAGACGGTCGTCCAGAGCATCACCGAGCACCGGCTAGACAAGGCCCACCAGGACCTCGTGACGGAGGTCGATCCGAGCATCCACATCAGCCAGATCGCCTATCGCTGGGGCTTCCTGCATCTCAGCGACTTCAGCCGCCGCTATCGCGAGCGCTTCGGACACCTCCCATCCGAGACCAAGCGGAGCCGGCGCCTCCATTGAGCCGGCCGCACGCGCGTCGGCAAGCCCCCGCTATTGTGCAGTGCAGCTATGCGCGCAGCGATCTACCGCAGCGCAAAATCACGTGCCATATCATGGTCACCATCCGCGGCGGGCTTCTCCTCCCAAGCGCCTCCCGCGGATCGCCCAGCGGCATCCTCCTCCCAGCCAAAGGGTATATTTCAGCGCCTGCCGGTCCTCCCCCGGCAGGCGTTTTTTGTTTGCAGCCGCGGCACGTGACGGCCGGGTCGTGGCGAGCCGGGCTGATGCGGGGGAGCGGATCGGGACAGCGGCAAATGTCGGCGGCACGGGAGCGACCGGCCGCGAAAGGGACGGGAAGGCCCGTCCGGCGAACCGCACGAATCCTTCCCGTTCCGGTGCGAACGTGGGATTTGCCTGCCTACGGCTCGCGGGACGAGCGCTAGGGGAGAACGCTTGCCCCTGGCTGGAGGCAGCGCGTCAGAGTCCGGTCACCGCGTGATCAGCCGCGACCGCCCAGCGCCTTCAGGAGGCCGGACATGTGCTCGCGCACCTCCCGGTCCTCGATCCGGCCGAGCGCAGAGCCGAGGATCTCATCGGCCTCGGAGACCGCCTGCCCGTCCGCCTGCGTCACCGGGCGCCGCGACAGGCCGTTGAAGAAATCGCCGACATCGACGTCGAGGAGCTGGGCGAGCCGATAAAGCGTGGCGGCGCTGATCCGGTTCTCGCCCGTCTCGTACTTGCGGACCTGCTGATAGGTCGTCTTGATCTCGCGTCCGACCGCCGACATGGAGAGGCCGCGCTTCTCACGCAGCTCCTGCAGGCGGGCGCCCAGTTGGACGTCCAGTGGATCTTTGGCCATGCTGCGATGCCCATCTTACTTTGGAGAGCCGCCCCACATCGCGTAAACTAGAGGCAAACTCGCTCGAACTCTACTTGGAATTGCTTAGATGAGAAGTTTCCGTAACTTCATCGCCATCTGACCCGTCAGGCGTGGGTTTCTGGCGTGCCGCCTGGCGCCGCCGCCGGTTGAAACGATGCGGACCGTGCAAGGTGGAGGCGAAGGCCCGCGCCCGAAGCCGTGGAATGGGAAAAGGGCGCGAGAATGGCCGCGTCCGCTCAACCGCTCATGCGCTCGAAGGCGTCGCCGCGGTCGAGAGCGACGGCCGCACCCCGAACCCCGCGCTCTCTCGCCGCCAAGCCGCGCCGTTCGGCTGCGGGGCGGTTCGCCGCGAAGTCGGCCGCCCGCACCTGGAGCCTGCGCACATCGCCGGACGGCCCGGCATCCGCCTTGGAGCCGGGGCCGGCGTCGAAGACGGCGCCGAGGCCCGCGCTCGCCTCGAGCTTGAAGAAGCCGGCGCGCTCGTTGAGGCTGGAGGCTTCGCCCGACAGGGCTTCGGCGGTGGCGGTCATCTCGTTGGCGGCACCGGCGTTCGCCTGCGTCACCTGGTCGAGCTGCACGATGGACTGGTTGATCTGCTCGATGCCGATCGACTGCTCGCGGCAGGCGGCCGAGATCTCCGAGATCAGCTCGGCCGTGCGCTGGATGGCGGGAAGAAGCGCGGTCATCTTCTGCCCCGCGCCCGAGGCGACC